>NZ_JBITSF010000013.1:0-74429 GCF_044540485.1 Streptomyces sp. NPDC085946
GGGTCGACGTGCTGTGGGCGATGCTGCGTGACAAGAGGCTGTTCACCTCCGCCCCGCCGGTCACGCAGGCGGCTTGACACGATCATTGAGATTCCCTTCGAGGGGCGCGGTCGGACGACGGGGTCGCGTTCGGCCGGGCAGCTCATGCGGCACGGGCCGCCCCGGCCGCGGCCGGGCTCGGCACCGCTGGTCCGCGGGGATGCCGCGGCCGCTCCCGGACCGGCCCTTCGCCGACGGTCTTCCGGCGCGGCGCGGATCACGGTGAGTGGCCGCACGTCCCCGGGGCCCCTGGGTCCCGGGCGAGAAGTCCGTTCGGCCCCGCGCCGGACGTCGGCGCCGCGCCTGCGGTGTCATCCGGTTCACGGACGCGACCGGACGCGGGCCGCGCACGAGGCCGCGCGCGGAATCGGGACCGAGCCCTCACCCCGCCCCCGCCGATCGGTGAGCGCGGACTGAGAACGACCGCTTCAGTGGGCCACCAGGCCGTGTCCCCGGAACTGCCCGCGGACCCGGTCCACCAGCGCCGTGTCGGGGACCGGTGTGTCCCGCAGGGGGAAGGGGACGCCCAGCGCGTCGTACTTGGCGGCGCCGAGCTTGTGGAACGGCAGGATGTCGATCCGCTCGACACTGCCGAGGCCCGCCAGGAAGGCGGCGAGGCCGTCGATCGCCTCCGGGTCGTCGGTCCAGCCGGGTACCAGCACGTACCTGATCCACATGCGCTTGCCCAGCCGGTCGAGGCGGGTGGCGAAGTTCAGGGTGGGGGCGAGCGCGCCCCCGGTCAGCTTCCGGTACGTCGTGACGTCGAAGGACTTGATGTCCAGCAGCACCAGGTCGGTGTCGGCGAGGAGTCCGTCCGTGGCACGGGCCCCGAGGAAGCCGGAGGTGTCCAGCGCGGTGTGCAGACCGAGTTCCTTGCAGCGGCGGAAGACCGCGGCCGTGAATACCGGCTGCAGGAGGGCCTCGCCGCCGGTGAGGGTCACTCCCCCGCCGGCGGTGGTGATGAAGGCCCGGTACTTGCCGATCTCGGCCATCACCTCCTCGACGGTGGCCCTCCGCCCGTCGCGCATGTGCCAGGTGTCGGGGTTGGCGCAGTACAGGCAGCGCAGTGGGCAGCCGCTGACGAAGAGCACGAACCGGGTCCCGGGACCGTCCACGCCGGTGGACAGGTCCCAGGAGTGGATCCGGCCGGTGACCGTGCCGCTCACGGTGCCGTTCACAGCGATCCGTGGAAGGTACGGCTGATCACGTCGAGTTGCTGCTCGCGGGTCAGGCGGACGAAGTTGACCGCGTACCCCGAGACCCTGATGGTCAGCTCCGGGTACTTCTCCGGGTGCTCCATGGCGTCCTCCAGCACGGCCCGGTCCAGGACGTTCACGTTCATGTGGAACCCGCCCGAGGACATGTAGGCGTCGAGGATGCCGACCAGGTGACCGGCACGTTCCCCCGGGACGTGCCCCAGCCCTTCCGGGGTGATCGTGGTGGTCAGGGAAATGCCGTCCCGTGCCGCCTCGTACGGCAGCTTGGCCACCGACAGCGCCGAGGCGGCCACGCCGTGCCGGTCGCGGCCGTTCATGGGATTGGCGCCGGGCGCGAAGGGCTGTCCTGCGCGGCGCCCGTCGGGCGTGTTCCCGGTGTGCTTGCCGTACACGACGTTGGAGGTGATCGTCAGCACGGACTGGGTGTGCTCGGCGTCGCGGTAGGTGGGGTGCTTGCGCACCTTCGCCATGAACGACTCCACCAGGTCGACGGCGAGGGCGTCGGCGCGGTCGTCGTTGTTGCCGTACGCCGGGAACCCGCCCTCGGTCTTGAAGTCCACGGCCAGTCCCGTCGCGTCGCGGAACACCTTGACCCGGGCGTGCTTGACGGCGGACAGGCTGTCCACGGCGACGGACAGGCCGGCGATGCCGCAGGCCATGAAGCGGTGCACGGGGTGGTCGTGCAGGGCCATCTCGATGCGCTCGTAGGCGTACTTGTCGTGCATGAAGTGGATGACGTTGAGCGCGTCGACGTACGTCTGCGCGAGCCAGTCCAGGACGCGGTCGTACGCCGCCGTCAGCTCGTCGTAGTCCAGGTACTCGCCGGTCAGCGGCGGCATCTCGGGGGCGATCTGCTCGCCGGTCATCTCGTCGCGGCCGCCGTTGACGGCGTACAGCAGCGCCTTGGCGAGGTTGACCCGGGCGCCGAAGAACTGCATCTGCCTGCCGACCGCCATGGCGGAGACGCAGCAGGCGATCGCGGTGTCGTCGCCGGTGCGCGGGCGCATCAGTTCGTCCGACTCGTACTGCACGGCGCTGGTGTCGATGGACACCTGCGCGCAGAACCGCTTGAAGCCGTCCGGGAGCCGAGGCGACCACAGCACGGTCAGGTTGGGTTCGGGGGCCGGGCCCAGGTTGTACAGGGTCTGCAGGAAGCGGAAGGAGGTGCGGGTGACCAGCGGCCGGCCGTCGGCGCCGATGCCGCCGATCGACTCCGTCACCCAGGTCGGGTCGCCGGAGAACAGGGCGTCGTACTCCGGGGTGCGCAGGAAGCGGACGATGCGCAGCTTGATGACGAAGTCGTCGACCAGTTCCTGGGCGCGGGTCTCGTCCAGGGTCCCCTCGTCCAGGTCGCGCTGGAGGTAGACGTCCAGGAACGTGGAGGTGCGGCCCAGCGACATCGCCGCGCCGTTCTGCTCCTTCACGGCCGCGAGATAGCCGAGGTACAGCCACTGGACCGCCTCGTGCGCGGTGGTCGCGGGCCGCGTGACGTCGCAGCCGTAGGTCGCCGCCATGCGGGTCAGCTCGCCCAGCGCCCGGATCTGTTCGGCCAGCTCCTCGCGGTCGCGGATGACGTCCGCGGTGGAGGGGCGGGCGTCCAGCAGGGCCCGCTCGGCGCGCTTGGCCTGGATCAGGCGGTCCGTGCCGTACAGGGCGACGCGCCGGTAGTCACCGATGATCCGGCCGCGGCCGTAGGCGTCCGGCAGCCCGGTGATGATGCCGGCCTTGCGGGCGGCCCGCATCTCGGGGGTGTAGGCGTCGAAGACGCCGTCGTTGTGGGTCTTGCGGTAGGTGCCGAACACCTTCGTGACGAACGGGTCGGCCTCGTAGCCGTAGGCCTTCAGGCCGTTCTCCACCATGCGCAGCCCGCCGTTGGGCATGATCGCGCGCTTGAGCGGGGCGTCGGTCTGCAGGCCCACGATCAGCTCGCGGTCCCGGTCGATGTAGCCGGGGGCGTGCGAGGTGATCGTGGAAGGGGTGGCGGTGTCCACGTCGAGGACGCCCCGGGCCCGCTCCTCGGGGAACAGGGCGCTGACCTTCTCCCAGACCGCGCGCGTGCGGTCCGTGGGGCCGGTCAGGAAGACCGCGTCGCCTTCGTAGGGCGTGTAGTTGGCCTGGATGAAGTCGCGGACGTCGATGCGCTCGCGCCATCCGCTTCCGGCGAACTGCCGCCAGGCATCGGCGGTCCGGGGGCCGGCTGTCACCGTCGCGGTCATCACGGGTCCTCTCGTCGAACCAACGGTCCTCTCCTCGACGATGCTCGTCGTCCGGGCTGGCGGCGGGCAGTGCCGTACAGGGCACGGTGCGGGTCCCCTCCGGCCCCGGGCCGCCGGGACCTTCGGCCCCGGGCCGGCGGCGAGAACCGGCGGACGGCGGGCTCGGCCCTCATCGGCACCTGGAACGCCCCGCCGCTGCGGCGATCCGGCCGGTCCGGGTGGGCGGGTCGCGTGCGGGCGGGCTCAGCCGTGCGGGACCACGGCGACGGGGCAGCCGACGTGGTGCGGGACGGCGTGCGCGACCGGGCCCGTGTGGGCACCGAGCCGACGTCCGTTCGTGCACCGGCCCACCACGAGGAGCCCGGCGTCCCGCGCCCCGTGCACCAAGGCGACGGTGGCCCGGCTTCCGGTGACCGTCCTCGCCCACCTCGACGAGGGCGTCTTTCCCACCTCCCCGTTCGAGACGCTCGACCGGGACGGCGTGGGGCGGCTGGCAGGGATCGCCGTCGCGGAAGGCCGCGCCACCCGGCCGGACCTGAAACTCGGCGTCCGCGGCGAGCACGGCGGGCGTTCCGACTCGGTGCGCTTCTGCCACGTCGCCGGCCTCGACTACGTCTCCCGCTCGCCCTTCCGGGTCCCGGTGGCACGGCTGGAGCCGGGCGGGCCGCACTGGAGGGAGCCGATGTGGGCGACAGCAGGTGAGCGGGACTCCCGGCCCGGTCCCGGGGGCCGGGAGTCCCTGGGACCGGGCCGGGACGCCCGGCAGGCTGGAGGCGTGCCGGAACGATCACAGGGAGTGGAGCACATGACTGCCAAGGACATCGGTATCCGTGGCCTCGACGCCACTGTCCGGGTGCGTGCCGAGGGCGACGTGGACGAGGAGTCCCTCGCCTATCTCCGGGAGAAGGTCGGCGCCGCTCTGGACCGTCCCGGGCTGCCGCCCGCCGGCGGCGAAGTGCGCGTCGTCAGGGCCGCGGCCCACCACGTCGAGCTGCCCTGGTCCGCCGGCGCGGAGGTCCGGGTGGGGAACCACCTCGTGGTCGTCCACGCCCGCGAGGCGAGCGCCCGGGAGCTCGCCGACCGGTTGCAGGACCGGCTGCGCAGCAGCACGGACCGGGTCGCACACCGCCGGGACGCCACCCGCAGGACGGCCACGCCGCCCCCGTGGCGCGGCGGTCCGGAGCGATAGGCGCACCCGGCGCCCGACCTGGCGGGGAGACGGAGCCGTCCGGCCCCCTCCCCGCCGTGCTCGTGCAGGAGGAACCGCCGTGCCCACTCGCACTGTCGGTGAAGTGATGACCAGGAACGTCGTGCGGGCCCGCCGAACGGCACGTTCGAGGAAGTGGCCGGGCTGCTCGATCACCACCGGACCAGCGGAGTGCCGGTGGTCGACGACGACAAGGTGCTCGGTGCGGTCCCCGGAACCGACCTCGTACGCGCGCGGGCGCACCGGGCCGACCACGGTCCGGCTCCCGCCGTCACGGCGGCGGAGGTGACGCCGAGTCCCGCGATCACCGTGCACCCGGAGCAGACCGTCCCGGACGCGGCCCGGCCGATGGAGCGCCGTGGCGTCGAGCGGCTGCCCGTGGTCGACGAGGAGGACCGGCTCATCGGCATCGCCACCCGCCGGGACCTGCTCCGGGTCTTCCTCCGCACGGACGACGGCATCCGCCGCCGGGTGACCGAGGAGATGTTCGCCGGCGCCCTGGGACCGCCGGCCGGAGCCGTCCGCGGCCGCGTCCGCGACGGTGTCGTCACCCTCGACGGTCGGGGGGGAGCCGCGCAGCCAGGTGCCGGAGGCCGTCCACGCCGCATGGCTGCTGGAGGGCGTCGTCGGTGTGATGAACGCCCCGACGTTCCGCGTCGACGCCTGCGCACCGCCTGTCGCGGCCGGTCGCGCGGAAGTCCGGTGACCTGCTCGGCCGGCGGGCCTGCCGGACTGTCCGGGGCCCGGGCCGACAGACCCCGCCGACCCGGGCCGGACGGGCTCGGAAGGGGACCTTCGGCGCCTGCTGCGGCACCGGGTTCGCCAGGACAGTGGAGTCAGGGAGGGTCACCGGTTCCCGCGTTGCCTCTCCCGTCCCGAGCCGCCGCATGTGCACGGCGGCCCTGACAACGGAGGCGGACCACCATGACCCGACAGGACTCGCGGACCGCGGTCACCACCGGCACCGAGGCCCCGTCCGACACCGCGGTCGCCGTGGACCGTCTGGTCACGGCCGGTCTCAAGGCACTCGCCGACTACGAGGACCTCACCCAGGAGCAGGTCGACCACATCGTGAAGAAGGCATCCGTCGCCGCCCTGGACCAGCACACCGCGCTGGCCCTCCTGGCGGTGGAGGAGACCGGGCGGGGTGTGTTCGAGGACAAGGCGGCCAAGAACATGTTCGCGTGCGAGCACGTCACGCACAGCATGGGCCGCATGAAGACCGTCGGGGTCATAGCCCGCGACGACATCGAGGACATGGTGGAGATCGCCGAACCGGTGGGCGTGGTGTGCGCGGTCACGCCCGTCACCAACCCGACCTCCACCACGATCTTCAAGGCGCTGATGGCCCTGAAGACCCGCAATCCGATCGTGTTCGCCTTCCACCCCTCGGCCCAGCGGTGCAGCGCCGAGGCCGCCCGCATCGTGCGCGACGCGGCCGTCGCCGCGGGAGCGCCGGAGCACTGCGTGCAGTGGATCGAGCAACCGTCCATCGAGGCCACTGACACGCTGATGCGGCACCCGGGCGTCTCGCTGATCCTCGCCACCGGTGGCAACGCCATGGTCAAGGCCGCCTACTCGGCCGGCAAGCCCGCCCTCGGCGTGGGCGCCGGCAACGTCCCCGCCTACGTCCACAGGAGCGCGAGGCTGCGCCGGGCCGTCAACGACCTCGTCCTGTCCAAGTCCTTCGACAACGGCATGATCTGCGCCTCCGAGCAGGCCGTCATCCTGGACACCGACATCTACGACGCGGCACTCGCCGAGTTCCGCACCCTCCACGCCCACCTGGCCACCCCGCGGGAGAAGGAGAAGCTGGAGGCGTTCCTGTTCCCCGCCACCGGCGGCTCGGGCGCCGGCTGCGCACCCAAGGTCAACGCGGCGGCCGTCGGGCAGAGCCCGGCGTGGATCGCCGAGCAGGCCGGGTTCTCCGTACCGCAGGACACCTCGGTCATCCTCGTCGAGACCGGACGCGTCGGCCCGGACGAGCCGCTGACCCGGGAGAAGCTCTGCCCCGTGCTGGCCGTGCTCCGGGCCGAGAACGAGCACCAGGGCTTCGACCTGGCCGCGGACATGGTCGCCTTCCACGGCCAGGGCCACAGCGCCGTCATCCACACCGAGGACCGCGCCCTGGCGGAGGCGTACGGCACGCGCATGAAGACCGTGCGGATCATCGTCAACGCCCCGTCCTCACAGGGCGCGATCGGCGGCGTCTACAACGGCCTGCTGCCGTCCCTCACACTGGGCTGCGGCTCGTGGGGCAGCACGTCGGTGTCGAACAACGTCTCCGCCGCCCAGCTGCTCAACGTCAAACGGATCGGCACCCGCCGCAACAACCTGCAATGGTTCAAGGTCCCGCCGAAGATCTACTTCGAGCCGCAGGCCATCCGCTACCTGACGTCCATGCCGGACGTCCACCGCGTCACGATCGTCACCGACGCGACGATGACCCGTCTCGGCTTCGTCGACCGGATCACGCGAGTGCTGCAGCGGCGTCGTGAGCCGGTCACCGTGCAGATCATCGACAGCGTCGAACCGGAGCCGAGCATCGACTCGGTGCAGCGTGGCGCCGGCCTGATGCGGGACTTCCGTCCCGACACGATCATCGCGCTGGGCGGCGGCTCTCCCATGGACGCGGCGAAGGTGATGTGGCTGCTGTACGAGCAGCCCGACGTCGACTTCGCGGACATGCGGCAGAAGTTCTCCGACATCCGCAAGCGCGCCTTCCGCTTCCCCACCCTGGGCAGGCTGGCCCGCCTGGTCTGCATCCCCACGACCTCCGGCACCGGCGCCGAGGTCACCCCGTTCGCCGTCATCTCCGACCCCGCCACCGGCAAGAAGTACCCACTGGCCGACTACGCGCTCACCCCCAGCGTGGCCATCGTCGACCCCCTGCTCACCACCGCCCTGCCCCCGGCGCTGGCCGCCGACAGCGGCTTCGACGCCCTCACCCACGCCATCGAGGCGTACGTGTCCGTCTACGCCAACGACTTCACCGACGGCCTCGCCCTGCACGCGATCCGCCTGGTCTTCGGCAACATCGAGTCGGCGGTCAACGACCGCGACGGCTCGGCGGAGGCCCGCGAGAAGATGCACAACGCAGGCACCATCGCGGGCATGGCCTTCGGCAACGCCTTCCTCGGCATCGTCCACGCCATGTCCCACACCCTCGGCGCCACCTTCCACATCGCGCACGGCCGCACCAACGCGGTCCTGCTGCCGCACGTCATCCGCTACAACGGCAGCGTCCCCACGAAGCTCACCGGCTGGCCCAAGTACGAGAACTACCGGGCCCCCGAACGCTTCCAGGACATCGCCCTCGCCCTCGGCCTGCCCGCCGCCACCCCGGCCGAGGGCGTGGAGTCCCTCGCCCTGGCGGTGGAGCGGCTGCGGGACGCCGTGGGCATCGAGCCGACGTTCCAGCGCCTCGGCGTCGACGAGCGGACCTTCCTCGACGCCCTGCCGCGGCAGGCCCTCAACGCCTACGAGGACCAGTGCGCACCCGCCAACCCGCGGATGCCGATGCTGGACGACATGCAGGAGATCATGCGCACCGCCTACTACGGCTGAGCGCGGTCTGCGACGGACCACCGAAGCCGGCCGGGCAGGGGCAGCCGAACCCCTGCCCGGCCGGCTTCGTCCATCCGTCATCACGGTGCGGCTCGATGCCCTCACCGCTGCTCCGCGGCCCGATGTGGTGGTGGACCTGCGGCCGGTGCTCTTCATGGACCGCGCCGGGCTGAGTGTGCTGTGCCGGGCACGCAGGCGGACCGAGAAGCGGCACGGAGGCTGCGTGTCGTGGGTTTCGCCCTCATGGCAGCGGGGGTCCTCGGCCTCGTCGCCTTCCTGCCCACCCGGGGCGCGGTGCTCCGGCCCGGTGAGCGCGAGGCCGTCATCGAGGAACGGCACCACATCGGTCATCACGCCGACCACCACCACTGCAGGTCATGACCGGCCGGAATCCCGGGACCGGCTTCCATGAACACGTCCATCACGCCCCCCGGTCCATCCCGCCCGGCTGACGGCGGTGCTCGATCCGTCGCTGTCCCGCTGACTGTGGCTGGTCAAGTGGCTGCTCGCCCTCCCCCATTACGTCGTCCTGTTCGCCGGGGTCGCCCTGACCTTCACGGGCCGCTACCCGCACGGCATCTTCGACCTCGTCGTCGGCCTCGACCGCTGGGTGCTGCGCGTGGCGGCCTACGCTGCCCTGATGACCGATGAGTACCCGCCCTTCCGGCTCGACCAGGGAGGCGGGGAGCCCGGCCCGGCACACGAGAAGGAGGAACCGAAGCCATGACCACCGCTCTCGTCCCGGCCTTCCTGCTCATCCACGGAATCGTCCATCCGCCGGTCCGACTGGCGCGCGCCGCCGACGACGAGCCGTTCGCCCCCGGCGCTCCCGGGCGTCGGCCGCTTCGGGAGTGCCCGGCCCCCGTGTCACGGGCGCGGCCGCCATCGCACTGGCCTCCCTCACGTCCATGCTCGACGTCATCGCGGGCGCGGCCACCACGACGCAAAGCAGCGCCCGGCCCACGGCAGCCCTCGTCGCGGCCGGCACCGGATCGCGCCCTCGGTCACGGGCCTGGGTGGCAATGACCGCCGCCTGAACGGGAAAAGTAGTTCTTCACCGTCTTGTCCGCCAGACACAACCGCTGGCCGATCTTCCGGTCGGTCAATCCCTCTCCGATCGCTTCAGCACGTACCCCGACGCCCCTCGACACACCACCTCATGATCGTCCAGCAGAAACACCCGGATCGGGCCACCCGCACAATCACGCTGCTCACCGACCGCCGTCAAACACCCCTCATGCTTTCTCGGGCTCCACTGGCCGCCCTTCCCCGGCTCGGCAGCGAAAGGACACAGCCCTCACTTGATGAAGTCCACCTCATTCGAGGACATAAACCCTGCCCTCCACTCTCTTACAGGACGTAATTCAAGGTAAAGCTGGAAAATGACAAACACAATCAAACGGAAGCCGAAATGCCGGATTGATCCTGCGGAAGGGATTTGCTTGCCGAGTTTGCGCACGGCCTCCAGCGGGCGCATGATGGAAATACGACTGTAAAGGTGAGCGGTGCGCTGCGGAAGGTGTGCTGCTTCAAGGCAGGGCACTGCCATGGCGGGCCAGTAGGCTCATTCCTTGTCGGCCTCCATTGATCGGGGGCGCAATGGTTGCTCTTTTCAACGGGCGGCTCGGCAAGCGCGACGAAGACATGAAGGCCACCCAAGCCGCTCCCATCGCAGTCGGAATCAGTGTCCCCGCGGGCGCCATCGGATTCTTCGGCGAGCAGACAGGACCCACCTACGCGACCTGGCAGCGCATACCGGTATTCACCGGCTGCTCCTCCGAGTCGCCCTTCAATCCGAACGCCGTGAACCGGAACGACGTGAATTCCCCAGGCCCGTTGCAATCGGACGGCGCCAGGCTCAACTGCTCACGCGGCTACGCTCAAGCGATTCCCGATACGTCGCCGAGAACCACCAGGCGGGCACATCAGACCGGATCTACGACCTGGTGGCGAACATCGCGGGCGGCCGTCAACTACACCTGGCGCCGGTACGGCGACATCTCGTGTGTTCAACAGGCGAATCCGCATCATGATCCGGCCCTCTGCTGAAAGGAGGATGGCCATGCCTACGCTGGCACCCTTCCCAGGAGCGGGATTCTTCCACAAAGGACAACGCAGTCCCATGATCGCTGCGATGGGCAAACGCCTGGTGGCGGAAGGGTGCGGGAAGTACCGGAAAGGTCCCGGCCCCGAGTGGACCGAGGTCGATCAACAGTCGTACGCCGCCTGGCAGCGCAAACTGGGGTTCGACGGAGCTGAGGCCAACGGCATTCCCGGCAAGACGTCTTGGGAGCGGCTCCGCGTTCCAGCCGCGACGACGCCCACACCCGCAGGCGCCCGCGTCGCATCTCCCGTTCCGGGTCGCAGCGTCACGACCCCCTACCGGAAGAAGGGACCTCACTGGAGCCTGGGCTACCACACCGGTGCCGACTACGCCGCTCCGGAGGGCAAGCCGTGCGTCGCGGTGCGCAGCGGTTCCATAGTCCGCAGCGGACGAGACGCGAGCTTCGGCAAGTTCCTCGTGCTGCGCACAGGCGGGTTCGACTTCTGGTACTGCCACCTCTTCGAGCGGACGGTCACCGGGGGTTCGGTGCGGGCGGGCCAGAAGATCGGGAGTGTCGGGTCCACCGGTAACGCCACGGGTCCCCACCTCCACTTCGAGAAGCGCCCGGCCGGCGGTGGCTTCGGAACCGACGTGAAACCCGTCTGGTAAGCGTCCGGGGCGCCGTACCACGGCCGCCTGAGCGGGAGCGATTTCGCCGTACACCGTGCGACCGGTGCCGCGCAGCCGCCGAGGTATCGGGCCGCGCTCGCTCCCGCCGGATTGAAAGAGCCGGACGGTGGTGGCGGAACGAGGGCAGGGGCGGGCGCGGACCTGCCCGGTGTGTACGGGTTGGCTGGTGATGCGCTGGTACCAACTGCTCGTTTCAGAAAGAGATCCATCAGGAAGGCCTCGAAGGCTGAAGGCAGGCGCCATCGGCCTGCCGCGCGGTAGGCATGAGCGGTGGCTGCCTCTCTTCGGGTCGCCGGTCTCGTCGGCCACCAGGACCACGTCGTCGGAGCCGAGGTGGTCGACGACGAAGCTGCGCGGGTCGTCCCGGGCCCGGTCCGCGTCCCGCTCCGCCCTCGCCAGTAGGTGCCGCAGCCGGTCGGGGTTTGTGCGGCCGGCGTGCTCGGCCGGCGTCCAGCAGTTCTTCCGCGACAGCCCGGCCGGCAGCCCGAGCACGCACTCCCGGGCGCGGCGGCGTGGTTCGACCCGCCTGAATCGGGAGGCGATCCGGCCCGTCAGGACCTCGAACGTGTGCTGCCGACAGTCACGATCTATGGCTGGGTGCCCCTTGAGGCCGGTGACCTCGGATAGCTTTCCGGCGTGAGCATGTGGATCTACCTTCAAGGGATGAAGCCCTCTGACCTGCCCCGGGACCTGGCGGCCGTGGAGGCTCTGTTCGACGTGGAATTCGACGAGCTGCGTCAGCGAGTCCGGGCAGGCCGCGCGGTCTGGCTGGAGAGGGGCTTTTTCGAGTTGAACGAAATCTACCGGCCCCGGTCGGAGCCAGATGGCGACCGGGAGCTCCCCGTCTTCGGTGGGCGGCACATACCGGACCCTGGTGGTGGCCCCGGCCATGTGGTGCTTGAACCGGCTGAAGTGGCGCGCGCGGCGGTGTACCTGGAGGGGGCGTCATTCTCCGACCTGTGCCTGGAGTGGTGGTCGCAACTGCCCCCGTCGGAGCAGGACGAGGAACTACGGGAGCACCTGACCCAATGCCACGGGGACCTGAGGTCCTTCTATGGCAGGTCAGCGGAGCAAGGCCGGGCTGTGGTCAAGTACTTCTCCTTCTGACCGTCCGGGATCCTCAAGTCCGCGGCCGCTCAGCCCGCCGGATGAAGGTCCCCGCCACATCACCCGATCACGAGATCACGATCTACGGCTGGAGTACTGACACTCCAGTTGCAGTTCGCTATCTCTGCTGGTCAGAGGCCCCTTCTCGAATCTATTCGGTTGCCGTGGCGTCAGGTGCCGGAGGGTCGTGACCTCCACCGTGGCGGCGACGGCAGTGACAGCGGCGTGCGGTTGCCTGGCGGCGGCGCCGCCACCAGGACCGGTTCAGCGCGTGATCGGCCTTCCGCCGGCGTGTCGGGGGGAGACGGTGAGCTGCCAGGATCCACCGGTCATGCATGGGCTGGCCACCGTCGAAGTCGTGGATGGCCGGCAGTTTCGCCGCGGCCCGGTCGTAGGCGCGTGGCCCCTTCGCTCCGTCACCGCAGGAGTGGCGTTCCCAGGCTTCATCCGCCGCAGCCGCCGTTCTTGGCCGCAGGCCGAGTTCGCGGTCACCCAGGCGATGGGCGATCACACCGGGGCAGGCAGACGACGGGCCGTGGATGATCCCGGTGCTGGAGCGCGTCCGTGTGCCGCGCCCGGCCGACGGGCGTCCTCGCACTCGGCCGGACCACCTCAGCGGCGACAAGGCGTACAGCTCCCGCCGCGACCGCCGCTGTCTGCGACGTCGGCAGATCAAGCACACCGTTCCCGAGCGCCACGACCAGCGGGCCCATCGGCAAGAGCGCGGCCGCGAGGGTGGCCGGCCCGCCGTCTTCAACCGGCCCGGTACGCCCGCAGGAACGAGATCGAGCGGACGATCAACGTTCTCAAGAGCTTCCGCACCGTGGCCACCCGCTTCGACAAACGGGCGTACGTCTTCCACGGCACGGTGATCGTCACCGTGATCCGGCGCTGTGACTCCGCTCCCGAGCCCTGCTCGCTTGCTTCCGATTCATCGTGTCTGCCGCAGGACGGGACGGTTGGCGGATGTGTACTCGTCCGCGATCTTGAACATGCTGGCGCAGCGTGGGCATTCGGCCTGGCCGAAGAGGTGGGCGATTCCGTCGGCGAGGGCCTCGTGCCCGTCGCGGACGGCAGCCTCGTGCAGCCACCGGCCGGTGCCGAAGAGTGCCTCGGGAGACGCCGGCCGTAGGTCGCGGCGGTCCACGTCGCCCAGGTGCCAGTCCCGGATCGCTGAATAGCGCCCGTGGTCCCCGATGGCGACCGTCACTTCCACGGCGCAGTGGGGGCAGGCCAGGTGGTAGAAGTCGTCCGTGAAGTCCCCCAGGACGGCCGCCCAGTGGTACTCCTCTTTGGCCGCGAGCGAATCGCGCAAGGTCGCGAGGTAGTCGGCCGGCCTCGATCGCAGGTGCCGGTCCAGCAGCTCGCGGAACTCCGCGATCACGTCGGCGCGGTCCGCCAGCAGGTCGTCGCAGCCGTGGTGTCCTGCCGCGCGTCGCAGGATCGCTCCGGCCAGTCCACGCGCCCGTGCGCTCCTCGAGGCGAGACGCACCAGGCGCGGCAGGGCGGCAAAGCCGGCGGGGAAGACGAGGTCGTGTTCGAGGACCAACCGGTATCCCAGCTCCTCCCATGCTTCGGCGTCGTCCTCCAGCTCCACCCGTTCCAGAAGCGCGGGGACGCGATCGACATCCCCGTAGCAGTCGTGCATCTGCGTCCAGTTCACCACCTGGACATTGAAGCGCCCCATGGCAGCCGGGGTGGGCCCTCTGTTCCCGACCCATTCGAAAGGGCGCGGGTTCCTCGGGCAAGTCTCGCCGGGGCGAGCAGGTGCGGTACTTCCACGCAGGCTTCCGGGGTGCGGCGGTGATCGGCCCACCGTCGTCCACGGACCGGATCGGCCCGCATCAGCAGCTCGATCCGGTCCCGCATCCCATCGGTGATGACTCAACGCATCACAACCGCCCCGGATGAGGACCGTTGCCGCCGTCTCGCTCCCCTCGGCCGGAGAGCCGGACGAACCGCCGGCTCTTGACGGTGTCTCCCAAGACACTCGGCTTCCCTGACGAGTCGACCCGCACCGTCCTCAGGATGAGGCGCCGGCCGGCCGGGAGGTGAGGCCCGGTCCTATGCGCGGGCGGCGGGCGCCTTCTGCTCCAGGCGGGCGCCCAGGGTGGCGGCGAAGTCCTCGGCGCGCGCCAGCTGCGCGCGCAGCTTCTCCACCTGCTCGGTGGCGGCCTGCTGGTAGCTCCGCACGCGTTCCAGGAGGGCCTCTCGCTCGTCGGCGTCGAGGTCGGTGCCTGCGTCGAGGCGGTCGGTGGCTTCCAGCAGGTCGCGCATCTGGTCCAGGGTGAAGCCGAGCGGCTTCATGCGGCGGACGACCATGAGCCGGGCGACGTCGGCCTCGGTGTAGAGGCGGAACCCGCCCTGCGAGCGGGCCGAGGGGACGACCAGGCCGGTCTCCTCGTAGTGCCGGATGGTGCGCAGGGACAGCTCCGTGCGCGCGGCGACCTCGCCGATCTGCATGTGCTTGCCGTCCACGCCCGTGATCCCCTGATCCTTCTCGTCGTCAGTGCTCTCGGCCCCGGGTGGGCACCGCCGATCCCTACTCTAACGTTAGGGTAGAGTTGCTGGTGGTGAGAGCGGCGTGCTGCCGCCCCGCTGTTGCCGTGTCGGGGCCGACGACGCCCCCGGCGAAGATCCGATTCCTGCGGGAGAAAGCGTGCGCGAGTCCAAGGCGCCCGACGCTGCCGCCTGCCCGCCGTGAGGATTCACCCCCGGACGTGAGGCAGGGCCGCGCCCTTGCGCAGGCCCCACCCCGCCCGTCCGCCACTTCCGGCTCCGCGTTCGCGGGGCCGCCCGCGGGGTGCCGGCCCGGCCCCTCCGCGCCTTCCCGCACGCCCCGGCCAGTCGAACGGGGTATGCCCGAGCACGACAGGTTCCCTCTCCCTTGTCTTCTGCCGCCACCCCTGTGTCTCCGGCTGCGCGCCTGCGCGGCCTGAAGCCCGACTGGATCTCCGACCCGAAGGTCTGGGGCACCGAGGTCCTCGCGGGCCTGGTCGTCGCGCTCGCGCTGATCCCCGAGGCGATCTCCTTCTCGATCATCGCCGGTGTCGACCCGGCCGTCGGCCTGTTCGCCTCGTTCACCATGGCCGTGACCATCGCGATCGTCGGTGGTCGCAGGGCGATGATCTCCGCTGCCACCGGTGCGGTGGCCCTGGTGATCGCCCCGCTGAACCGGGAGCACGGCTTCGGCCACCTGGTCGCCGCCGTCGTCCTGGCCGGTGTCTTCCAGGTCGTCCTGGGCGCGGTCGGGGTGGCGAAGCTGATGCGGTTCGTCCCGCGCTCGGTCATGGTCGGCTTCGTCAACTCCCTTGCGATCCTCATCTTCGTGACCCAGGTCCCGGAGATGCAGAACGTGCCCTGGCCGGTCTACCCCTTGGTCATCGGCGGCCTCGCCCTGATGGTGTCCCTCCCGAGGATCACCACCGTGGTCCCGGCCCCGCTCGTCTCGATCGTGATCCTCACCGTGATCACGGTCGCGGCCGGTATCGCGGTGCCCACCGTCGGGGACAAGGGCGAGCTGCCGTCGTCGCTGCCCGTACCGGGCCTTCCCGACGTGCCCTTCACGCTCGACACCCTGACCACCATCGCCCCGTACGCGTTCGCCATGGCGCTGGTCGGGCTGATGGAGTCGCTGATGACCGCGAAGCTGGTCGACGACATCACCGACACCCGTTCCGACAAGACCCGCGAATCGATCGGCCAGGGCGTCGCCAACATCGTCACCGGCTTCTTCGGAGGCATGGGCGGCTGCGCCATGATCGGCCAGACGATGATCAACGTGAAGGTCTCCGGTGCCCGCACACGCGTCTCCACCTTCCTCGCCGGCGCGTTCCTGATGGTGCTGTGCATCGTCTTCGGCCCGGTCGTCTCCGACATCCCCATGGCCGCCCTCGTCGCCGTCATGATCATGGTGTCCTTCGCGACCTTCGACTGGCACTCCGTCGCCCCCGGGACCCTCAGGCGGATGCCCGCCGGCGAGATCGCCGTCATGGTGATCACCGTCGCCTGCGTCGTCGCCACCCACAACCTCGCCATCGGCGTCGTCGTCGGCTCGGTCACCGCCATGGTCGTCTTCGCCAAGCGTGTGGCCCACCTCGCCGAGGTCACCGCCGTGGTCGACCCCGACGGCAAGGCGGTCGTCTACCGCGTCACCGGCGAGCTGTTCTTCGCCTCCTCCAACGACCTCGTCGGCCGGTTCGGCTACGCCACCGACCCTGACAAGGTCGTCATCGATCTGTCCGCCGCCCACATCTGGGACGCCTCCTCCGTGGCCGCCCTGGACGCGATCGAGACGAAGTACGCCCAGCGCGGCAAGACCGTCGAGATCACCGGCCTGAACGACCCGAGTGCCGATCTTCACGGCAAGCTCACCGGCGAACTGGCCGGCAGCCACTGACCCGGCACACATGAGCGGCGTGAGGACCCCGGCACCCGGCCGGGTTCCTCACGCCGCTCTGCGGTGCGGCTCCGGCAGCCCGGCCCGGCGGTGACAAGCCCGAAGTGACACCGCGACGACACTGCGCACGAGCGCACCCGCAGTTGCCGGCCGGGGAACGCCCTCTCGGTACCGCCGTGCTGTGACTGTGATGTGCGGGGAACCGGCGGGTGGGTAAGGGGCGTTGGGGACTCAGGGACGGATGAGCGGCGCGGCGGTGGCGTGCCGGGGAGGAGCGGGGGTGCGTCTCACACTCGGCGTACAGGCGGAGACCGGCGACCACGCGAGCGCCACGGACGAGTTGTACGACTGGCTGCGTCAGGATCCCGAGCTGCGCGGACTGGTGCGGCGCGACCTCGCGGACAGTGCGCCCGCGGGAGCGATGGGCGGTGCCTGGAGCGAGCTGCTGACCCTGCTGCTCGCTCCCGGCGGGCCCACCGCGGCGGCCGGTGCCGCCCTCGTCGTCTGGCTGCAGAACCGGCGGAGCAATGTGACCGTCACCATCAACCGGCCGGACGGCACCCAGTTGGTGGTCGCCTCCGAGAAGGTCCGGCCGCTGACCGCGGAGGGCACCGGCGAGCTGGCCCAGCGGGTGGCGGAGGCCCTGCGGGAGCCATCGGCTCAGGACGCCGGGCGGGAGCCGTCCGCGCCGGACACGGGCGAGCGCGGACCGTCCGGCGGGGACGGCACGCGGCAGGCCGACGGGGACGGTTCCCGCCGGGCGGACGGGGACGGCACGCGCCGGGCCGAGGGGGACGGTTCCCGCCGGGCGGACGGGGACGGCACGCGCCGGGCCGAGGGGGCGCACTGACCATGCCGTCAGGGGGAGGGCCGGATCTGACCGGACCCGGCTGTCACGCGGTGGTGGTCGGTACGGGCCGCCACCCGGGAGACCGGCTGCACGATCTGCCCGCGGCCGTGCCCTCGGCGCGGGCGCTGGCCGAGACGTTGCGCACCCAGTGCGGCATGGGCGACCGGGTCCGCGTGCTGGCGGACCCCGCGTCACCCAGCGAGGTGCTGGAGGCGCTGGCGGAGGCCGCCGACCGGGCGGCGCCCACCGAGGAGCGGCCTGAGAGCGGCATCGTCGTCTTCTGCTTCGTCGGCCACGGTCTGCGCGGGCCCGGCGGACGGCTGTATCTCGCGACGGCCGCGACGAAGTCCCTCACGGACACGGCCCACGCGGTGCCCTACGCGGAGATCGAGCGCTACCTCGGCGACGCCGCCGCGGACCCGGTGCTGATCCTCGACTGCTGCTTCGCCGGGAACGCCCGGGAACCCGACCGCGCCCTCGCCCCGGACCCGTTCGGCGCGTCCCGCCCCCAGGGCAGCTACCTGCTCGGATCGGCCCAGCGCAACACCCTCGCCCACGCCCCCGAGGGCGCCGAGTACACCCTGTTCACGGGCCATCTGCTGCAGCTGCTGCGGGAGGGTGACGCGGGCGCCTCCCGCCTGCTGACGCTCGGCGGGGTCTACCGCCTGCTCGACCAGCGGCTCCAGGGTGAGGCGGCCCGCCCCTACGGCGGCGGCACCGCCCGCATGGCCGAGCTGGTCCTCACCGTCAACCGCCGCTATCCCGCGTCCCCCGCCCCGGACACCCCGCCGGCGCCGGACGACGACGCGGACGCCGTGTGCCCGTACCCGGGCCTGCGCCCGTTCCTGCCCGAACAGCACCACCTCTTCTTCGGCCGCGAGGAGGTGACGGAGCGGCTACTGGCCAGGGTCGCCGGGACCCGGCCGGGGGAACCGCTGGTGCTCATCGGCAACTCCGGCGTCGGCAAGTCGTCGCTGCTGCGGGCCGGGCTGGGCGTGGCGGCGCACCGCGCGGGACTGGGACCGGTGTGCCTGGTGCCCGCCCCCGGGGCGTGGCCGTTCCGGCGGCTCGCCGAGGCGTGGGCGCAGGCGGTGGGCCGCCCGGTCGGGGAGGTCGTACGTGATCTGGAACGGGGACGTTTCACCCGCGCGGGATCCGGGGCGCGCGGCGGGCCGGTGCCCGGGGTCCTGGTCGTCGACCAGCTGGAGCAGTACTTCACGCACGGCGCGGACGAGGCCGAGCGCGGCCGGTTCGCCGCCGCGCTCACCGCGTCCGACGGCCCGCGCGTCGTGCTGGCGCTGCGCGCCGACTACCACGGCGACGTCCTCGGCGACCCGCACCTCGCCCCGTTCGCGGAACGCGACCACTTCGTCGTGCCCGCCCTGGACGACGACGAGATCGAGGCGGCCGTCGTCGAGCCCGCCCGCTACGCCGGACTGGAGTGGGAGGCGGGTGTCCCGCGCATCCTGGTGCGCGAGGTGAACGAGGAACGGCGCGGCGGACGCACCGGCGACGCGGCGGCCCTGCCGTATCTGGCGTACGTCCTCCAGGAGATCTGGCTGCGGCGGCGCGGCGCGACGCTCACCTACGCCGCCTACCAGCAGGCGGGCGGCATCCGCGACGCGGTCGCCCGCGCCGCCGACCGGATCCACGACGGCCTCGCCGAGGACGGCCGTCAGCGGTTGCGCGCCCTGATGCTCGCCATGGTGCAGGTCGCCGACGGCGAGGGCCGGCTGGTGCGCCGCAGGGTGCCGCGCGAGGAACTGGCCGACGCGCAGGACCTGCTGCGGCTCCTCGCCGACGCCCATCTCGTCGTGGTGGACGAGGACGGCGGGGCGCAGCTCGGGCACGACTCGCTGCTGCACGCCTGGGAGCGGCTGACCGGCTGGATCGAGGAGGTCCGCGGCGATCTGCTGCGGCTGCGGCGGCTGACGGCCGCGGCGGAGGGCTGGGACGAGGGCGGACGCGGGCCCAGCGGCCTGTGGCGGGGCCTCGACCTGCGGGAGGCACGTGAGCCGGCCGCCGGCCGGACCGCCGGGGCGGCGCCCGTACGGCAGGTGGTCCGCGACTTCGTCGCCGCGAGCGAAGCCGCCGAGCGGCGCCGGCGCCGGGCCGTCCGGACGTGGGTCTCCGTGCTGTCGGTGCTGACCCTGGTGGCGGCCTCCCTGGCGGGTTGGGCGTTCTACGAGAACGGGCAGGCGGCGAGCCGGGAACGGGCCCTGATCGCCCGCGAGCTGGCGGGCCGCGCCGACCGCATCCGCGACCGCGACCCGGGCACGGCGCTGCGCCTCAGCCTGGCCGCGTACCGCACGGCCGAGACCCCGGAGACCCGCTCCAGCCTGTACGCGGCGGCGATCACCCTGACTCCTGTCCACCTCTCCCCCGCCGAGCCCCACCGCGAGCCCGTCCTGAGCCTCGCCTACCGCCCGGACGGCGAGGCGCTGGCCGTGAGCCACCGGGACGGCCGGGTGCGGTTGTGGGACCTGTCCGATCCCGGGCGGCCGGCCGAGGGGGGCTGGTTCCAGGTGAAGGGCCGGCCCGTCCTCGCCCACCATCCCGACGAGCCGCTGCTGGCCGCGCAGACGGGCACGGAACTGACCCTGTGGAACACCGCGGACCCCGAACGGCCCGAGCGGCTGGCGCGTCTGCCGGTCGAGGGGAGCGAGGCGACGTTCAGCGTGGCGTTCAGCGGGGACGGCCGGACCCTGGCGTCCGGCGGCGACAAGGGCCGGCTGCGGTTGTGGGACGTCTCCGACCCGGCGCGCCCGGTGCTGCGCGCGCAGCGCACGGTGGCCGAAGCGGATCTGATCTCCCTGGCGTTCACCCGCGACGGACACCACCTGATCACCGGCAACGGCAACGGGCCGGGCGCGGACGGGCATCCCGCCCAGGTGCGGCTGTGGGACCTGACCGACCCCGGCCGGCCCGTCCTGCGGGACACCGAGCAGGCCGCCTCGGTCACGTCCGTCGCCGCCCACCCACGCCGTGACCTGGTCGTCGCGAACGGCGGCGGCGGGAAGACGCCCTGGTGGAAGGTGGTGGACGGGCGGGAACTGCGGCGGGTGTCCACCGAGGACGGCCTGGACAGCTGGGGCGGCTACTACGGATTGCCGCAGCTCGCGTTCAGCCCGGACGGCAGGTTCCTGGCGGCGGCGGCCCGCGACACCGGCGTACGGCGGCTCGACGCGACGGCCGAGGCGGCCGATCTGGCCCGGATCAAGCCGGAACTCGGTGTGCTGTCCGCGGGGCAGCCGGTCCAGTCGGTCGCCTACAGCCCCGACAGCCGCTATCTGGCCGCCGGTGAGGTGGGCGGCGAGATCCGGCTGTGGACCGAACACGCCTGGGCGCCCGCGCTCCCCGGCTACCTGCCCCTCCAGGAGGTGGCGGGCACGGGCCCCGTCAGTGCCGACGGCAGGCTGCTCATCACCAAGGAGGAGGAGCCGGACTACTCCGAGACCACCCGGATCTGGACCATCGGCGATCACGGCTCGCCGAAGCCGCGCTACACCCTCCCGAAGGACTGGGAGGCGAACTGGTTCCTGACCGGCCGGGACGGCGACCCGGTCCTGCTGGCCCACCACTGGACGGGAGGGCTCGACCACACCCTCCAGCTCTGGCGGTTCGGCGCCGAGGGCCCGCCGCGCCGAAGCGCGAGCATCCGGTACACCGCCGACGTCTCGCACATCACCGTCAGCCCCGACGGCCGGCTGCTGGCCGTCGGGTCGCGGGAGGAGCGGGCCATCGCCCTGTGGGACATCGGCGACCCCGCGAAACCCGTGCGCCGGGCCGACATCCCCGCACAGGCGAAGGGCGGGCTCTTCGAGACGGGAACCCTGTGGTTCGCGGGCCCGCACACCGTCGTGACCGTCGAGAACGAATGGCACCTGCGGTTCTGGGACGTCTCCGACCCCGACCATCCGCGCAGGGGCGACGTGATCGAGGACGCGGCGCTGCACCAGGGCGCGATGTACGACGATGTGTCGAAGCTGCTCATCACCGAGGAGAGCGGCGACACGATCCGGCTGTACGACCTCTCCCAGCCGGCGCGGCCGGTCGAGGGGAAGCCGATCCCGGCCGCTCCCGAGAGCTACTTCCCCGCCGGGAAGGACGAACTCGCGACCGCGGCCGCCGACGGCACGATCGAGTTCTGGGACGTGTCCAACCCCCGCAAGCCGAGCAAGAAGCGCGAGACCGTACGCCTCGACCGCGCCATCACGTCCCTCGCCGTCACCGCCGACGGCCGTCACGCCATCACCGGCGGCCCCTACCGCATCTGGTCCCTGGGCCGCGACGGCCGCTGGGTGACCCCGGAGTTCGCCACCCTGGAGGCCGCGGAGTCCGTCCGGCTGCCCTCGGGCAGGAACTGGCTGGCCGTCACCACCAGGACCGACACGTCGGGCCTGTCCGACGAGCAGAACACGTACATCCTCGACTACGACACCGACCGCCTCTACGACGCCATGTGCCGCTCACAACCCGTCAGCCTGTCGGAAGACCGCTGGAAGGCGCTGTTCCCGCACCTGAAGCACCGCGACGCCTGCACCGGAGGGGAGTGATCACCGGGACGATCACCGCCCTCACGACGCATGTCGCGCATATCGAGCACAGGGGGACGCGATGATGCAGTGCTGATCATGGACCAGGAGGTACACGCCTCACCTTGCCGTCTCGAGAACAGGCCCGCTGCCAGACCGCCGGGACGGCGCCCGGTCAGGGTGAGTCGGCGGGGGCGGGCGAGGGACGGTAGGCGCCCTGGCGGGTGACGCTGACCGGGCGGCCAGGGTAGCCGGATCGGGCGGGCCCGTTCACGGGTGCGGCATTCGGTCGCTCGTCGAGCTCTGCGGTCCTGCGGCGGAGGACCAAGCCGTCGCGCGGGCCCGTCGGCGTCGGCACGGCTTGTAAGGTGGTGAAGCCGACAGGGCCTCTCCTGCGCGGGCACGGGAGGGATGTGGGGTGGTCATGACCTGTGACGTGTCCGCCGCCGGAGACGCGGGCAAGCACACGAGTGCGGTGTTCGCCAGTGATGCCGAGTGGGCCGACCATCTCGTGGCCTTCGTCCGCACCGGGCTGGAGCGGGACGAACAGGTGCAGTACTTCGCGGACGCCACTCATCCCGGCCACGTGATGCGCGCACTCACCGATCATGGCATCGACGCCGCCTCGGCCGTACGGCGCGGACAGCTCGTGGTGACGACCGCGGAGGAAACGTACCTGGCCGGCGGCTGTTTCGACCCCGATGCCATGATCGGGCTGTGGCAGACAGCCGTCGACTCGGCCGCGGCGCAAGGACACCGGGCGCTGCGGGCCATCGGGGAGATGTCCTGGGCCGTCCGCGACATACCCGGCGCCGACCGTCTGCTCGAATACGAGCTGCGCATCCACCACGAGGTCTTCGCCCGTCTGCCCCTGACGGCGTGCTGCTTCTACGATCAGCGCTTGCTGCCCCGCGAGGACCTGGAGGTTCTGGCGGGGGCACATCTGATACAGGCGGGCCGGAGCGGTCACCCGCCGAGCCTGTCGGTCGCTCCACTCGCCGACCGGCCCGGGCTGCGGCTGGCGGGATCGGCCGGATACGAGAGTCGCCGTACCGTCACCTCCGCGGCGGCCGCCCTCGCCGCGTCGCCGGCGGAGCAGGTGTCCTTGGACCTGTCGGCGCTCGATCACCTCGACGTCGCGGCACTGGCCGACCTCGCCCGCGCGGCGAAAGGCCGGTCTCCCGATACGCCCGTCCGGCTCCTGGGGGCGCCGCCCTCGCTGACGCGCATGCTGGAGTTCTTCCCCGAGCTGGGGTCGGCTCTGGAGGTGACCGGTCCGTGACCGCTTTCAGTCAGCTGTACGCCGAGCCGGGACAGGGATCGGGCTTTCACCACCCGGCCCTCTTCTACACGACGGAAGAGGAGTACGTGAAAGGCGTCGGGGAGTTCCTGCGCGCGGCCGCCCTTCGCGACGCACCGGTTCTCGTGTCCGTACCGGAGGAACGCCTGCGCCTGCTGCGGGAAAACCTGCGCACCGACCAGGCGGACACCACCTGGGTCGACATGCGCAAGGCGGGCCGCAACCCGGGGCGCATCCTGTCGCTGCTGCAGGACTTCGCCGACCGCTGCGGCGACAGGCGCCCGTGCCTCGTGGGCGAGCCGATGTGGGTGGGACGCACCTCCGCGGAGGCGTGCGAGGCCACTCGTCACGAAGCGCTGATCAACCTCGCGTTCGCCGGCCGTGACGCCACCATTCTGTGTCCGTACGACAGCGCACTGCCGCAGCAGGTGCTGGCCCTGGCGCACCGGACCCATCCCGTCATCGGCGGTCCCGGTGACTACCGGCCCAGCCCGGCGCACACGGACCCCCACGAAGTCTGCCGGGACTGCGACACTCCGCTGCCCGAACCGGCCGACCCCCTCGTCCTGCACTTCGCCGAGCGTGATCTCGCCGTCGCCCGGGACGCCGCGATCCGATGGGCCGAGGCGGCAGGCCTGCCCCCACACCGCCGTACCGACTGGCTGCTCGCCGTCAGCGAGGCGACCAGCAACTCGGTGCGCCACGGCGGCGGCGAGGGCACCCTGCGCTTGTGGCGCACCACCGACACCGTGGTCGCCGAGACCCGTGACCGCGGCCAGTTGACCGATCCGCTCGTCGGCCGACGCCGTCCCGACCCCTTCTCCGCGGCCGGCGGCCGGGGCGTATGGATGATGCACCAGCTCTGCGACCTGGTGGAGACCCGGGCGTTCAGCTCCGGCTTCGTCGTACGCCTGCACATGGCACTGGACTGACGGACCACGGACCGGAACGGACTGCCCCGTCCCTGGGCGTCTCCGGCACCGACCTGCACGACAGCTGCCGTCCACAACCCCTGGTGCAGGGTATTGCGCCCGCCCGTTCCCGGCGCGGCCCGCGCCGCAGACACCCGACCGCTCCCCCGTCGCGCTCCCGGCCGTGTACACCATGACGGCGCTGCCCTTGCTGAGCACAGTGAGATCCTGGCCAGCCCTGACAGCGCCTCGGCCATGCCGGACGCGTTACCGGGAGACCGCCGCGCGCACACTTGACCGCGTTGCCAAGTGCCGGCTGCCCGCGCCCGTCCCCAGACAGGAACACGGACGACGAGCCCCCCTCCCCCAGACCCTCCGTGCGGCGGTCTTCGGTGGGCAAGCGGTGGCGGATGTCCGGCGGCTTCCTCAGGCCGTGCGCCACAGGGCCGGCACGGCCGGCGTACGTGACCCGGTCGCCCGCCCGGTAGGCGACGCCCACGGCCCAGGTCCCGCCCGGCGGCGGGGTGGGGCCGGGCCCGGGGTCCTGCGCGACGTCCAGGACGAAGTCGAACGCCGCCTCCCGGCCGCCACCCCCGTCCCGTACGGTCATCAGCAGCCGCGGGTCGAAGATCGTGCCGGTGTTGTTGCGCGGCTCGTTCGGGAAGTAGAGCCGTGTGGTCAGGACCGGACGGCCGGGCGCCTGCAGCTTGACGTGCAGGTGGCGCGTGCGGCCGGGGTGGAGGCCCGGCACGATGGTGGTCAGCGCGAAGGAGCCGCGGGAGTCGGTGAACTGGTGCCCGCGCAGCCGGAAGCCCGAGTTGTCGTGGGCGCCGTTCGCGTCGGCCTGCCAGAAGTCCAGCAGGACGCCGGCCAGCGGGAGGCAAGCGCGGCCGAAGACGTAGCCGCTCACGGTGAGCGGGGTGCCGGGCGTTCCGGGTTCCAGCAGGCTGGTGCGCTGCGGTGAGTTCGGTTTGAAGTAAGGGCCCTTCATCTGCTCCGGGGTCGGGTGGTCGCCGTCGTCGCAGGACGGCGTGAGGCCCGGAGCCGTACCGCTCGCCGCCGCGGTGCGGGCGAGGGCCGGGCCGCCGGCCAGGGCGACGGGGATCGCGGCGGTGGCGGCGAGCGCCGCGCGCAGCACCGTCTTGCGGCGCACGAGCCGGGGGACTCCGCCTCGCGGTCGGCTCCGGGGTCGTCCGGGCCCGCGCCGCGCGTGCCTGCTCCGTCCATGTCTCCTCCTCGTGGGGGCCCTGTTCTCGTACAGCTACGACGAACGGACATGTAACGCTGTGTGATTGCTGTGGTCGTCGTTTCCCCTCGCCCGGCGCCTCGTGGAGCTGAACGGGTGATCTCGGGCGTGGGGCAAGGAGTACGGGTGCGGCAGGACCGGGAGCCTGAGGACCTGATCGAGGTCTGGACGCTGCTGGAAGACGACATGAAGCGGGTGCGGAACAAGTCCGGGCGACTCGGCTCGGGTTCGCGCTGCTGCTCAAGTTTTTCGAGGTGGAGACCCGGTTCCCCGAGTCGGCCCAAGAGGTGCCGACCGCCGCGGTGGAGTACGTGGCCCAGCAGGTCGAAGTGCCTGCAGAGGCGTGGGCGGACTACGGCTGCTGGAACTCCGCGAACAAGGACCTCTTCTACGGCAAGGACGGCGACCTGGTCGGACAGGACAAGGAGTCCCAGGAGGTATCGATGCTCGCGCTGCGTCTGCTCCAGTCCGCCTTGGTCCATGTCAACACGCTGCTGATGCAGCAGGTCCTCGCCGATCCGAAGTGGGCTGACACCCTCACCGACGCGGACCGGCGGGCGCTCTCCCCGCTGTTCTGGACCCGTGTGAATCCCTGCGGCCGGTTCGAGCTGGACATGAACAGACGCCTCGACCTGGACCTGACCGCCCGGGACGCCGTGCCCAGGCCGCGCGCCCCCGAGGGCAGACCGGCGGCGGCCCCGGGGTGAGGAGCTGGGGCTCCGATCGCCTACGAACAGCATCCGGTCACCAGCACCCTCGCCGCACAACGACACAAACAGGTGTCCACTTCAAGGGGAAGGTTCAGTCGGCGTGTCTTCGTGGGCCGCGACAACCTCCTGGTGCGAGCATCCTGACGCCGTCGCCGCCGAACTCGATGGCCGCCCACGCAAAACGCTCGGCTGGGAAACCCCAGCCGAGCGCCTGCATGAACTGCTCGCGGCCTGATCCACACGACCACGTGTTGCAGCTCCCCGCTGAAACCGCCGTGGTAGTGGGCCTTACACCCGTGGCGGGACGGCAGACGAGCTCAGAGCTGGGTTTCGCCGCCGTCCACGGCCAGCTCGATGCCGGTGGTGTACGTGGCATCGAAGGCGAGGAATGCGGCCGCCTTGGCGAACTCTTCGACGGTGCCGTAGCGCTTCATGGGGTTGCTCGCGGTCCGCTCCGCCCTGAACTGGTCAGCGGCCTCTTTGGACAAGTTCATCGTTTCCAGAATCCCCGAGTCGATGGGACCCGGGCTGATCGCATTGACACGGATTCCCCGCGGAAGCAGCTCCCGGGAGAAGGTGCGGGCCATCGAGCGCAGCGCCGCCTTGCCGGCCGCATAGACGCTGGTGTCCACCATGCCGATGACGTTCGCGATCGAGGTGGTGAGGACGATGCCGGCGTTCGCGCTCAGCAGCGGAGCGAGCTTCTGCACAGTGAAGAAGGCGCCCTTGACGTTGATCGCGAACAGCTCGTCGTACACGTCCTCGGTCGTCGACTCGAGGGGCGTGAGGGGTGAGATGCCGGCGTTGACGAACAAAGCCTCGATCGAGCCGAGCTCGCTCTTTGCACGGCCGACGAGCATATCCAGGTCGGACAGTGAGGCCACATCCGCCCGGACAGCCACGGCATTCTCGCCGAGCCGCTCGCGTGCCGCGTCGAGCTTGGCCTGAGAACGGCCGGTGATCACCACGCGGGCTCCGCCTTGCACCAGCAGCTCCGCCAGCGCGAGCCCCATGCCGCTGCTGCCACCCGTGATCACCACATTCTTGTCGCTGTACTTACCCATACCGAGGTTGCTCCGTTCCACCATCAAAACATGTCGATATATCCGGATGTCGCCATTCATGAAGCGAATCAGCCGAGGGTTTCGATCTTCATGTCGCCTGTGGTGACCGCGCGGATGTGATCGCCGGCGAGCAGGTCGTGCGGATTGCCGAGGTCGATGGAGCTGACCTCGTCGAGGCGGGCCAGCTGGGAAGGAGTGAGGTCGACCTGCAGAGCACCCAGGTTGTCCTCCAGCTGCGCGACGGTGCGGGCGCCGATGATGGGTGCCGTCACGCCCGGGGCGTTCAGGGTCCAGGCCAGTGCGACCTGGGCGGGTGTGCGGCCCAGCTCCGAGGCCACCTCCTTCACCACATCGGCAATGGCGAGGTTGCGGTCGGTGACCCATCCCAGGGCGACGTTGAGGCTCTTGCGGTTGCCGGCGGTTTCGCCGGCGACGGAGCCCGCCCGGTTCTGGTCCTCCCGGCTGTACTTGCCGGTGAGCACCCCGCCGCCCAATGGGGAGAAGGGGACCACGCCGAGTCCCATCGCGCGTGCCATCGGGATCAGGTCACGCTCCGCGGTGCGCTCGATCAGGCTGTACTCGGTCTGCAGCGCGACCAGTGGTGACCAGCCGCGCAGGTCGGCGATCGCCTGCATGCGCGACACCTGCCAGGCCGGGGCGCTGGAGATCGCCACGTACAGCACCTTGCCCTGCCTCACCAGGTCGTCCAGGCCCCGCAGGATCTCCTCCACCGGCGTCCTGAAGTCCCATACGTTCACGTAGAGCAGATCGATGTAGTCGGTGTTCAGCTGCCGCAGACTGGCTTCCACCGACGCCCGCATGCTCTTGCGGTGGGTACCCCCGGAATTCGGGTCACCGGGCTGACGCAGCGTCGAGTACTTCGTCGCCAGCACCATCTTGTCGCGGTCGGTGCGGGCGAATTCGCCGAGCAGCCGCTCGGAGCTGCCGTTGGTGTAGGTGCTGGCGGTGTCGAAGAAGTTGCCGCCGAGCTCGGTGTAGCGGTCGAAGAGCTTGCGCGCCTCGTCGCGCTCGGCGCCCCAGCCCCACTCGGTGCCGAAGGTCGCCGTGCCCAGCGCCAGCGGTGAGACCCGGAGTCCGGAACGGCCCAGCAGCCGATAGGTGTCGAGAGTGAGTGCCATCGTGTTCTCCTGTGAGGTGCGGTTCGTGGCGTTCGAGAGGTGCGGATCGGTGGTCGACTCGCCCGGGTTTCAGGCGCCGAGCCCGTAGCCGCCGGCCACGGTGATGTCCTGGCCGGTGATGTAGCCGGCGGCGTCCGAGGCGAGGAAGGCGACTGCTTCCGCGACCTCCTGGCTGGATCCGAAGCGCTCGAAGGGGATCTTCGAGCGCATGGCGTCCCGGCCGCTCTCGGACACCCCCAGCTTGTCGAGCAGCGGGGTGTCGGTGGCCCCGGGGCTCACGGCGTTGACGCGAATCCTGCGCGGGGCCAGTTCGAGCGCGAGGGAGGGCAGCATGGCGAGCAGCGCGCCGCGTGTCGCCGCCCCCACCGTGGCGCCAGGGGTGCCGCGACGGGATCCGACGCCGACGGTCAGCACGATCGAGCCGCCGTCGTTCATGAGGGGAAGGGCCTTTTGAAGGGTGAAGTACTGGCCCTTGAAGTTGAGGTCGGCGTGCTCGTCGAACGATTCCTCCGTCACCTCGGCAACCGGTGCCGGACGGAAGATCCCGGCGTTGAGGAAGAGCAGGTCCAACGATCCGAACCGCGCCGACACCGCCGACATCAGGGCGTCGGTGTCGGAGAGCACGCGCCCGTCGGATCGGACGACGAGCACGTCACCGGGAAGCTCGGCCTGCGCCCGCGCGAGGGACTCAGGATTCCGTCCGGTGACCGCGACCTGGTAGCCGCGGGCGTGCAGCAGCTCGGCCGTCGCTCTGCCGATCCCGGTCGTCCCCCCGGTGATGACCGCTGTAGGCATGACAAACCTTTCGTCGCTGAAGCGATGGGTGAGACCACCCGTAATCGGGGAACTCCCCGGTTATCTCACCGTACACTGAACCGGGGACATCCCCGGATCGTTCCCGAGCCTCATCCGACACTCACGATCGCGAAGTCATGACACCTCCACGCAGCACCCTGCGCGCCGACGCGCGGCGCAACCGCGAGCAGCTGATCGCCACGGCCGCCGAAGCCTTCGCCTCCGGACGCCCGGTCTCGCTGGACACGATCGCCAAACGCGCGGGAGTGGGGAACGCCACCCTGTACCGGCACTTCCCCACCCGAGAGGATCTGGTCGAAGAGGTCTACCGGGACCAGATCCGCCCCTTGCGCGAAGACGCGCGCACCCTGCTGGCTGCCAAGCCGCCCGCACAGGCCCTCCACGCGTGGATGCTCCGATTCGCCGACTGGGCCGGCGAACGACGCGGCATCTGCGAGGCCCTGGTCGCCATGAGCGCTTCCGGCCGCTTCGGCACCGGACCGGTCTGCGACGAGGTCCAGCAGGTCCTGGCGATGGTGCTCGAGGCCGGCGCCACAGCAGGAGAACTGCGCAGTGACATCGAGCCGGTCGAGGTAGGCGGCATCCTCGCCGGTTTGCTCTCCGTGGCCGGCGCACCCGAGCAGCGCCCCCAACTGAACCGCATGCTGGACGTCGTCGTCGACGGACTCAGGCTCCGCTGAGCGATACGCCGGCGGTTCGGCGAGGCGTCGGCCTATGCCGGACGGCATGGCTGCGGCCGCGGCGGTCGTGGCGCCCCAGACCTTGGTCAGAACTGCCGGGATGGTTGCCTGCGTTCGGCTCGTTCCCCGCCTCGCGACAGCGCCCGAACGGCTCGTCGGGTGTTCCTGCCGTCGCCGCCCAAGGGGGATCACCGAGGTGGACCCAGAGCCGCCAGTAGTTGATCTTGGAGGCGTCAGCGCTTCCGGCGGGCGGCGGCGTCGCGTTCGGCGACGTGTCGGGCGACTGCGCGACGCTGGGGCGGGCGTAGCGTTCCAGGGAGCGGACGGATGCGTGGCGGGAGCGGGCCGGCAGCATCGGGGGGGAGGTGCCGCCCTCAGCGTCGTGTGTCAGGGCACTGTGACGTAGCCGATGGAGCGCCCAGCCGTTCAGGTCCTCGATGTCCTCGGGCGAGGCGAGAGGGTCGGCCAGTAGCCGGGTGTTCTCCTCGAAGATTTCCTCGGCCCGGCGATAGGAGAGGGCGGCCGTGCCGCATGGGCTCGGGAACGTAGAAACGGCGTCCCGTGAGCACGACAAGAGTGTCATGACACCGTAACCGCGCTTCCCAGGGGGTCGCCGCACCGTTCAGGATGGTGATCGGCAAGGCAGAGACCAGCCGGAATGACCACCGGCCCGGCCACATCACCATCAGCAGGGGGAGTCCCACTATGCTTCGCACGTACCGCCGCAAGTCCGTCCTCGCCGCCGCGGCCCTGGTGGCCACGACGATGCTGCTGACCGCCTGTCAGGGAGAGGACACGCAGGACGGTGGCAAGTCGACCGGGGTCACGGCCTCGGGCTCGGCCGCCAAGGGGAAGTCCGACGACGGCGGGAGCGGCACCGGTGCCGGCAGCAAGTCCCCGTCGGGCGAGAGGGGATCGAAGAGCGGCATGGTGTCGGGCAAGTGGGTCGGCACGGTCTCCTACCTCGCCCCCGGCAAATACATCGTCACGGACGCGAACGACGTGGGGCAGGCGTTCTTCACCTCCGAGGACACCGACATCGAGGGCGCGGGCAAGATCTGCGGTGACGCGGACGGCCAGGCCGCCACGCCGTGCACCGAGGAGGAGCTCGAAGCCGCGGCCAAGAAGGGGTTCGGAGCGACGGTCGACATCAAGGACGGAGTGGCTGTCAGCATCATCGAGGACCACACCGACAGCGGCACCGGTACCGGCGGCGGCAACGGTACGGGCGAGGGCGAGAGGTCGGGGCTCTTCTCCGGCACGCTCGGGTACATGGCCCCGGGCAAGTACTCCCTCAGCCGCGACGGCAACCAGCGTGCGTTCTTCACCGCCACCGACACCGTCATCAACGGCGCCGGCTGGATCTGCGGTGACGCGGAGACCATCACGCCCTGCACCGAGGAAGACCTCGAAGCCGCGGCCAAGAAGGGCAGCGTCGCTGTCGTCGTCCAGGTCGAGGACGGGGTCGCCGTCACCATCGACGAGGAGCACAACTGATCGCGGACCCGAGCGGGGCGACGTACTCTCCACGACGCTCCGCGACGGCACCTTCCACGAACTCCGAATTCCACGTCCCGCCCGACGGGAACGCGGCCCGTCCTTCCCGTTCACAGATCCGGTGCCGTCCCTGATCCCTTCGGCTCTTCTTCGCTGAGCGTTTTCAGAGTGCCCACCGATGGGGTGACGGCGGGGTGGGCGCAACGCACGAGGCACCTGTGCCGTTGAGGGAGATGTTCGAAGTCTCGACTCATCAGCGCGGATGCCTCGTCGGTCTACTGTCCTGCCGCGCTCGACCTGCCTCATGCGCTGGTCGAGTGGGTCACCCTGCTCATCGTCACCCGCGAGGGTGACCGCCGCTGCAAGCTCCCGCCGCACCAACGCGCGCTTGTCGGTCTGGTGTACCTGCGCAAGCACGACACCCTGGCCCAGACAGCGGCCGGCTTCGGCATCTCGGTCGGCACCGCCCACGCCTGCACCACCGCGGTGGTCGACCTTCTGGCTGCCCGGGCGCCCGGCCTGCCGAAGGTCCTGCGCGAGCACGAACCGGAGTACGTGCTGCTCGACGGGACGCTCGCCGAGTGCGACCGTGTGGGCGACGGCCGGGCCGACCACTCGTACAAGCATCGTCGCCACGGCGTGAACGTGCAGGCCGTGACCGACCCGGCCGGGCAGGTGCTGTGGATCTCTCCGGCCCTGCCAGGCCGGTGCCACGACCTGACCGCGGCCCGCACCCACCGGATTATGCGGATCTGCGAACGCCAAGGCGTGCCCGTCTTGGCCGACCGCGCCTACCGGGGCGCCGACTCCTGGGTCACCACCGGGCGCAGACAGCTGCCCGGCGGGCAGTTGTCCCCTGCACCGCAGACGGTCAACCGGGCACTGGCCACGTCCAGGGCACCCGTCGAACGGGGCATGGCACTGCTGAAGTCCTGGCGAATCTTCCGAAGATCCCGGATCAGCCCGAACCGCATGACGTCAATCGCCAAGGCCGTCCTCACCCTGGAGAGGCAACGCTGCAAACGCTCAATCGCCCACGGCATCGCCCCGAACGGCCCTGAGCGCCACCCGGCCTCTACGACCTGCAGCGACACATTCTTGAGCGGCACAGGTTTTCAGGCCGTCAGCTACTCGATGCCGCCAGTCTCCTCGATGAGAACGAACCATCCTTTGGACGCGCTCAACTGCGCCCTCCCCTACTGCTGTATTCGCCATGACTGGAGTCGATATCGCCCAGGCGCGCCGCTCCCGGAAGTCAACTCCCTTCCTGGGGTCGGATATCGAGAGGCGCGGCGGTGGGGGCACCAGGAGTGACCACCGGATTGAGGTCATGCCACGCCCGCGCTTATATCTGGCAGGTGGATACCCTCGGCCCACAGTACCGACGGCCAGGTGATCCAAACGAAACCGCCCGGCAGCCCGCCACCAACCCGGCCGCCCTGGTCACACCGATCATTTGACCGACCTGCACGGCGGACGAGAGAACGCTTTCGGAGATTGATTTCGGCCAATAAACACCGAATTGATGTCATGTTTTTGTCATGTCTGTAAGTTCGGAGAGTGCACACCGCAGGTGGCTGTCTGGCCACCGAAGCGGACCACGAGGCAAGGGCGCCCGTCGCACGCGGGCCGTTCCGGAACTATCGAGGAGGCATCCATGGCACGCACGTCGATCCGGAGCAAGGCCGCGGCGGTGGCGGCGACGGCGCTGCTGGCGCTCAGTACGGGGGTCCTGTCGGCGTCGCCGGCGTCGGCGGCCACCAACGGCTGTCCGTCCGGTGCCGCGTGCATCTACGGAGGGCCCAACTTCAGTGGTGGTGTGACCAACCAGTACTGGTCCCGCGGGGTTCACAAACTCTACAACCAGTACGGCGTCCACACGGTGTTCAACAACCAGACGGACGGCTGGAAGTTCATCCTGTGCCGGGGCTCGAACGGCGACAACTGCGACTGGACCTTCTACGAGGGCGCCTTCTGGGACGTCGACCTCACGCCGTACAACTCGGTCATCGTCACTCCGTAGCGTGTCGCGGGAGCCCCGGGAGGCTTCTTCCTCTCCCGGGGCTCCCGCGCGTCCATGCCCCGACGGCCCGCCGCCCTCTCCGTCAAACTGCGGCACTACCGCAGCAGCCGCCGGTCAGACAGGCTCGGAAGGTCAGACCGTTGAGACCGCTGTAGTCGCCGGAGAACGATCCGCCGTTGCACGAAGACGAACGAATGCCTTCCGCTTGAAAAACAGCATTGTCACAGCTTGGCGGCGGCCGGGTCTTGGTTTTTCTCGTCCGCTGCAAAGTCCGAGCGCCGCCACGACGTCGACAACGGGGTCCAGCGCGAACGACGGCGTCCGCCCTGCGGCCGCGCACCCTCTGTGGGAACTTGGCGGCCACCTTTCAGGCCACACCTCACACAATATTCGAATCCTCGGTGCGTCGTGCTGCCTCCCGAAGTGGTGAACATCTGCTGTCCGTTCTCAGGTTCTGGCTCGCTTTCCGTGAACCGATCACGGTGGGTCATGCGGCGTCGCTCAAAGGCTGTGGTTCTGGTGTGGTTCCGTGGCGAGAAAGTCTCGCGCCGCGGAGGTGACCCGGTCGCGCATGTGCTGCCGGTCCGGAGGTCGATCGTTCGGCAGGTCGAGTGCTCTCGCCAGATCAACGATGGGCTGCAGCACGTCGGGGTAGTCGAGTTCGGCTGCAGCTTCCTCGTAGATCAGCTTCGCTCCGTGCACGGGATCGAGTAGGCACGCCACGATCCGGCTGGCCCACCACTGGGCCACGGTCCATCGCGCTCGGCGAGATCTTTCAAGGTCGGCGGCAGCAGACCCAACTCTTCCAGCACAAGGTCGAACAGTTCGCGGGCCTGGGGATACTCACCACGCGCGAGGCCGGCCAGCAGGGGAAGCGAGGGAGCCTCGATGCCGGCCGCGAGAGCGTGGAGACCGGGAAGGTCGTACTGGCGGACGGCGTGGAGCCACTGCGGGAGTCGTTCGACGCGGGTGCGTTCCCACGGCGCCTCGGTGAGGGTGCTCGACCGGACCGCCTTCTCGGTGTCCACGAGCCACTTCGTGTCGGGCTGGGCCTACTTGCTGGCGATGCTCCACGTACCGTCACCGTCCTCGGCGGTGCCGCCGAGGGCGGTCCACTCGGCGTCGTCGAGGCCGAGGGCCGCGCGAAGGTAGGCGGAGATCGCGTCGGCGAGGAGGACGACGCGGGCGGGGTCCTCGTCGGTGGTCTCGGCGACCCTTTCACCGACGATGCCGCCCATGGTGTGCTCGGCCTCGGCGATGGTGAGCAGGCTCTTGGGTGCCGGGCTGAGGTGATAGGCATCGGTGAACCACTCCGGCCCCCGGGTGGAGAGCTGCGACTGGTCCTTGCCGCCCGCGATGACCAGCGCCGGGGTGGCCATGGTGGAGAAGTCCGGCTTCATGAACGGAAGGTGTTCGGCGGCGAACGGGGTGAGGGAGTCGCCGGTTCCCGTCGCGGCGATCAGCGCGCCGGCCGACACCGCGGAGTGGGAGAAGTCCTCGCCTGGAACGCCGTCGGCGTCGAGTACGCGGGCACCGAGGAGGGCGCCCGCGGTCTGGGCGCCCCAGGAGTGGCCGACCACGGCGATGCGCTCACGGTCGACGCGGGTCTCCAAGCCAGCCTGGGCCAGGATGTCGCCGAGGTTGTCGAGGACCGCGTGGAGATCGGCTATCCGCACGCGCCAGATGGTGGCGAAGCGCGGGTCGTCCCAGCCGATGGCGTTGCGGCGGGAGTCAAGGTGGGTGGGCTGCACCACGACGAATCCGGCGGCGGCCCACCGGTCGACGAGGGGCTCGTATCCGTCCAGGGACCACGCGTTGCCGTGAGAGAAGACGATCACGGGCAGGTCCTGGCCCGACCGGGGGGCGGTGACCTTCACCTGCAGGTCGATGCCGCGGCCGGGTGCGGGAACAGGGATGGGCTTGACCGAGACGATCTGGCGGCCGAGAGGGCGGGAAGACATGGGAGGCCCTTGCTTTCTCTGCGGAGCGACTCTGCCATACTTTGACGGAGCGACGTTCCGCCAACTTAGCGGAACAATGTTCCGCGAGTAAAGGGGGCCGTCCGTGCCGGAGTCGGTCGGGGTACGCCGAGCACAGGCGCAGCGCACCCGCAGCGGCGTACTGGAGGCCGCCGCGGCGGTCTTCGTCGAGCAGGGCGTCCAGGCGCCCGTCCGTGACATCGCCGAGCGCGCCGGCGTCGGTGTCGGCACGGTCTACCGGAACTTCCCGACCCGCGCGGACCTCGTCACCGCCGTCTACCGGCACCAGATCGACGCCTGCGCCGCTCTGGCGCCCCGGCTCCTCGAGGAGTCCGCCTCGCCGTTCACCGCACTGACCCTGTGGACGGACGCGTTCGTGGACTTCCTCGTGACCAAGCACGGCCTCGGCGCGGCGCTGGGGTCCGCGGATCCGGGACTGGAGAACCTCCACGCCCTCATGCTCGACACTCTGGTCCCGGCCTGCGCGACGCTGCTGGACGCCTGCGCCGCCGACGACGGACTTCGCCCGGGCGTCACCGCCTACACGCTCATGCGCGCCATCGGAAACCTCTGCATCACCGGCCCCGACTACGATCAGGCCGACGCCAAGCGCATGGTCGCCCTCCTCCTCACCGGATGTCGCAACACGGCATGACGACAGGCCCAGCGCCCGCGCCGCCCGCACCCGCGACGCCGGTCTCCGTCCCCTGCGCGAAGTCGCAGCGTGGACTACGGCTGCGTTGAACCACTCCGGGTCTGATGGAGGCTCGATCCCCTGAGAGGATCGAGTTCACGGGCCGCGATGAAGACGGTCGCCGCGAGGCTGGGCATCGGTTCCGCCGAGACCGTGCGGACCTGATCCCGCAAGGCCGAGGTCGACGCCAGCCGGCGCCCCGGGGTGACCTCGGAGGGGCCGCGGAGATCAAGCGGCTGAAGGCCGGGAACGCCGAGCTGCGCCGGGCGAACGAGATCCCCGAAGCGGCCTCGGCTTTCTTCGCTGCCGAGCTCGACCGGCCGTCGAAGCGCTCGTAGCGTTCATCGACGCCCGTCGGCAGGTGTGCGGAGCCGAGCCGATCTGCACAGTCCTCACCAGTCACGGACTGAAGATCGCGACGAGCACCTGCTACGCCGCCGGGGCCCGCAAAAAGGGCTCCGGTCGGCGAACCGGACGACCACGCCATCGGCCGGTCCCGCGGTGGATCAACCACGAAGATCCACCTCGCCGCCGACGGCGGTTGCCGCCCCCTGACCTTTCATCTCACCGCCGGACAGGCGGGCGACGCACCTGCTTTTGCCCAGGTGATGACACGCCTGCGTGTTCCGCGCCGACGCGGACGGCCCCGCACCAGGCCGGACGTGGTCCTGGCGGACAAGGCGTACTCCTCCCGCGCGATCCGCGACCGCCTGCACAAGCGCGGGATCCGTGCGGTGATCCCCTTCCCGGCGGACCAGCAGGCCCACCGGCTGCGGCGCGGCAGACAAGGCGGCAGACCACCGGCCTTCGACCGCGACGCCTACAAGCAGCGCAACACCGTCGAGCGGTGCATCAACCGCCTCAAGCAGTGGCGCGGCATTGCCACCCGCTACGAGAAGACGGCGACCATCTATCTGGCCGGACTCCACATCGCGGGCATCTTCCTCCGGTCCGCCCGCTGAACCGAAACCGCCTAGCGGCGGGTGAGGCGGGTGAGGGTGACCCCGTTGGGGAAGGCGGTGCGCTCGGCGACGTCGAAGACAGTGGGGTCGAAGGCACCGTCGACTACCGGGACTCCGGTGCCGGCAATGACCGGATACGTCTTGATCAGCAGCTCGTCAATCTCGGGCATCAGGGTGCCCGCGAGCTGGCCACCCCCGCAGAGCCAGATGTCCAGCAGGGCGCCCACCTCGCCCTTGAGCTCGCGGACGAGGGCGAGCGGGTCACTCGGCACGACGGTGACGGCTGGGTCGGTGTCCGGCTTGAGAGTGCTGGACACCACGTACTGGCGCAGGTGCGCGTACGGGCTGGTGATCCCGTTGTCGAGGGCTGGGCGGTAGGCACCGAGGCCCATGACGACGGTGTCGAAACGCCGGTTGGGCGCGTCGGCGACGCCGACGGCCGCGCGATAAGCGGTCGGGACGGTCTCCGGGTACAGCGCGTTCATCCAAGCCGAATAGGCGGTGGCCTGCTGCTCGTCGCCCTGCGGATAGAAGTCGAACTCGCCGCCGGGACCGGCGATGCAGCCGTCGAGCGAGACGCCGATGTAGTACACGAGCTTCCGCAAAATGGTCCCCCACGCGTAGTACTCTGATTGAAGTGGTTTGAACGTAGTACTACATCTGGAGTGGTATCAAGTGAGACGCAATGACCGGCGGCGCGCGGCCCTCGTCGACGCGGCGATCGAGGTGCTGGCCCGGGAAGGCGCACGCGGTCTGACTTTCCGGGCCGTGGATGCTGAGGCGGCCGTTCCCGCCGGTACGGCGTCCAACTACTTCTCCAGTCGCGACGACCTGCTCACTCAGGCCGGCGCCCGGGTCTACGAGCGACTCCAGCCCGACGAGGCCACGATTGCCCGACAGCAGGCGGCCGGCCGCGACCGGGACACCTACGTAGAGCTGATGCGCGAACTCGTCGGCCGCATCGCCTCCTTCCGCACCGGTTACCTCGCGCTGCTGGAACTCCGCCTCGAAGCCACTCGCCGCCCCGAACTGCGCAAGGTCCTCACGGAGCGAGTCCGGGCCGACGTGGATGCCAACGTCGCCTATCACGAGACTTCCGGTCTCCCCGGCGACACCACGGCGGTCAAGCTGCTCATGCTGACGTTGAACTGGCTGATCGTTGAACAGCTCACCCTGCCGGACGTCTTCACGGAGGCGGAGCGTGAACAACTGGTAACGGCCGCAGTGGAGCGCATCGTGGCGGCGGAGTAGCCGCCCGGCCCGGGATGACTGCAGTCTGCTGCGGTGGAAGTGAGCGGGACCGGACCGGCCTCGGCAGTCACCCGCTCCTGGTTCCGTCTGCTGATCCGAACGAAACGGCCTAGTCCGCGGTCGGTCCGCGACGCGGAGCTGAAAACACAGATCAGCCGCGTCCACACGGACAACTTCGGTGTCTTTCGGTGTCTACGGAGTGCGGAAGGTCTGGAGGCGGCTGCACCGGGAGGGCATCCTGGTGGCCCGCTGCGCAGCCGCCCGGCTGATGCGCGACCTCGGTCCCGCGGCCGCCCGACGCGGGTGGAAGATCCACACCACCGTCAGCGACACCCCGGGCCTGCGGGGCGGTCGGGACGACGCCGGCGCGGGCGCTGCCGATCGCGGGGTTCTTCCAGCGCTCGAGCCCGTCGGTACGGCCGGTTCTTTGCGGCCCGAGCCCTTACACGGCGGCGGGAGGGATCTTCGGGTCGAAGAGGTTCTGTGGCGCGCTCGGCTGGGAGGTGGATGTCTGGCGCAGCACCTGGGCCAGGTCGCGGTGTATGCGGTCGGCTTCACCGCGGACCTGGACGGGGATGTCTCCGCGTTCGGCGACGAGGCGGTCGTAGACGGGGGTCTGCTGGAACACGGTGGGACGGTTTCCTTTCAGCGGGCGGTTCACCGGACTGGCGCAGCATACGCGCCCGGGTCACGCCCCGCTGGAGGCGGGCGTTCGGGCCAGAACGGCGGGGACTGCGGCCTCGGTCGTCCATTCGCCGTCGAAGAACACGGCAACCCGGCGGGCATGGTCGTCGGGAGCCGGCCGGTGCGGTGTTCGGTGCGGGCTGTCGGTCCATGCCGGTCGGCGGCCTTCTCGGGCGGACGGCCCTGCTCCTCGGTCCATGTCAGGACCCGAGTCCTGGACTTGATCACAACCACAGGCAGTCCCTGGGCGGCCGTGGCGCGCGAGGACGCACGGGAACCGCAGCGAGCCGTGCCGTGGTAGTCGCCCTCAGGAGCCGAACAGCTCCGCGCGTCGCACTCGCCACCGCTCCATCATCTCCGCGACCTCGCTCTCGACGAACTCGAAGAAGGCGAGGGTCTCGGCCATGCGGCGGCCGGCCGGGGTGTCGGGGCCGAGGCTGTCCACGCCCTCGCGGAGGGCGCCTTCCCACCGCCTGATGATGGCCTCGCGGTTGGTGAGGGCCTCGTACCACTGGTCGCCGTGCACCCGGTACCGCTCCCGCCGCGACCCCGGCTCCCGCTCGCGCGAGACCATGTGCGTCATGGTCAGGTAGCGCACCGCCCCGGACACCGCCGCCGGGCTGATCCGCAGCTGTTCGCCAAGTTCGGACGAGGTCATCACACCGGCGTCGGAGGAGAGCAGCGCGGCGAAGACCCGGGCCGGCATACGCTGCATCCCCGCTTCGACGAGCTGCGCCGCGAAGTTCTCCACGAACTTCGAGACCGCTTCCGCGTCCCGCCCCACCACATCCGTCATGGTCACCACCCTAACCGGGCTTCGAGGACCTCTGTATCTTCACAAATTTCTGAAAGAAGTGTACGTTCTGAAGAATGACGAAGGCCATCACGGTCGCCGGACTCCACAAGTCCTTCGGCCGTACCCACGCCCTGGACGGCCTGGACCTGGAGGTCGAGGCCGGCGAGGTGCACGGCTTCCTCGGCCCGAACGGCGCCGGGAAGTCCACCGCCATCCGTGTCCTGCTCGGCCTGCTGCGTGCCGACTCCGGCGCCGCGCAGGTACTGGGCCGCGACCCGTGGAAGGACGCGGTGGAGGTGCACCGCCGGATCGCGTACGTGCCCGGGGACGTCACCCTGTGGCGCAACCTCTCCGGCGGCGAGGTCATCGACCTGTACGGCCGCCTGCGCGGGGGTTTCGACCCGGCCCGGCGCGCCGACCTCATCGAGCGCTTCGAACTGGATCCCACCAAGAAGGGGCGTACCTACTCCAAGGGCAACCGGCAGAAGGTCGCCCTGGTCGCCGCGTTCGCTTCGGACGTCGACCTGCTGATCCTGGACGAGCCGACCTCGGGCCTGGACCCGCTGATGGAGGAGGCCTTCCAGCGCTGCGTGGAGGAGGAGCGGGAGCGCGGCCGGACCGTCCTGCTGTCGTCCCACATCCTCAGCGAGGTCGAGGAGCTGTGCGACCGGGTCAGCATCATCCGCAAGGGCCGTACCGTCGAGACGGGCTCCCTCGCCGACCTGCGCCATCTGACCCGGACCAGCGTCACGGCCGAACTCGCGGGCGCTCCGGACGGGTTGGCGCATCTGCCGGGCGTGCACGACCTCGACGTCCAGGGCCGCCGGGTCCGGCTCCAGGTCGACACGGACAAACTCGACGCCGTCCTGCGGTCGTTGACGGACTCCGGCGTACGGTCGCTGACCTCCACTCCCCCCACGCTGGAGGAGCTGTTCCTGCGCCACTACCAGGAGACGTGATGACCTCCCTCACCGGCACGGGCACGCTGCTGCGGTTCTCGCTCCGCCGCGACCGGGTGATGATCCCGGTGTGGGTGGCGGTCAATGCCCTGATGGTCCTGTCCATGCCGAACACGCTCGGGGGCCTGTACAGCACCGGGGCCGAGCGCGCCGATCTGCTGCACCAAGTCGCCACCAACTCCTCTCTCCGCGCGCTGGTCGGCCCGGCCTTCGACACCGGCCTGGGCGCCCTCACCGCTTGGCGCGTCGGCGTCTACGCGGGCGCGCTCGCCGCCGTCACCGCTCTGCTGGTCGTCGTACGGCACACCCGGGACGAGGAGGAGAGCGGCCGGCAGGAACTCATCGCCTCCGGCTCGGTGGGCCGCCGCGCCTCGCTGACAGCGGCGCTGCTGGCGGCGGCTGTCGCGAGCGGCGTGCTGGCCCTGCTGGTGACGGCGGGGCTCGCGGGACAGGGCGCCACGGGTGCGCTCGCCTTCGGCCTCGGACTGGCGGGCGTGGGCATGGTCTTCGCGACGCTGGCCGCGATCGTCGCGCAGTTGACGGAGAGTGCGCGGCTGGCGCGGGGGCTGACGGCCGGGCTGCTGGGCGCCGCGTTCGTGCTGCGCGCGGCGGGGGACGCGGCGCGGACGGACGGCTCCTCCGTCTGGACCTGGGTGTCCCCGCTGGGCTGGCTGGAGAACCTGCGGGCATTCGCCGGCGAACGCTGGTGGGTGCTGGGGCTGTTCGCGGTGGCGGTGGTGGTACAGGGCGCGGTGGCGTACGCGCTGGCGGGCCGCCGTGACGTGGGCATGAGCTTCCTGCCGACCCGGCCGGGACCGGCGACCGGGCGGCTCGGCTCGGCGGGCGCGCTGGCATGGCGGTTGCAGCGGGGCGGTGTGCTCGGCTGGTCGATCGGCTTCTTCCTGGCCGGGGTGATCTACGGCGGCCTCACGGACGGTGTGGCCGATCTGGTCGGCGACAACGAGCAGGCCCGGGAGATCTTCGAGCGGATGGGTGGGCAGAGCGGCATCACGGACGCGTTCCTCGCCTCGATGACCGGAATGCTCGGGCTGGTGGCCGCGCTGTACGTGGTCGCCTCGGTGCTGCGGCTCAGCGGCGAGGAGACCTCGGGCCGCGCGGAGCCGGTGCTGGCGAACGCGGTGGGCCGGTTGCGGTGGGCCGCCGGTCATCTGGCGATCGCCTTCGGGGGCGCCGTACTGATCATGTTCCTGGCCGGACTGGGCTTCGCCGTCGGCTACGGCCGCCAGGTCGGGCCCGTCCTGGGCGCGTGTCTGGTGCAGGTCGCCGGGGTGTGGGTGATCGGCGGTGCGGCGGTACTGCTGTACGGACTTATGCCCCGGGCTGCGGTGGCGGCGTGGGGGGTGGCGGGGGCGGTCCTGCTGATCGGCTGGATCGGCCCGGCGCTCGACGTACCGCAGGCGGTGCTGGACGTGTCACCGTTCGGCCACCTGCCGAAGCTGCCGGGCGGGCCGATGGAGTGGGGGCCGGTGCTCGTCCTTCTCGGGGCGGCGGTGGTGCTGGTGGGCGTGGGGCTGGCGGGACTACGGCGGCGGGACATGACGAGCTGACGGCAGGCGTTCAGGCCCTCATCCGGGTCCGGATCGCTGTGGCAGTCCACACGGCCGCGGCCACCTGGTGCACGCCCGGCTTCGTCTTCCACCAGGCAGCCCGTGCAACCAAGGGCTCCCGCCCTCTCGGCCCCGCTCGGAGGTGGCGACGAGGACCGCACCGGCGCGTTCATGAACGGAACGCTGTGGGGAACGCCCGGTTCCAGTCCAGCTGGTTCCTGGCTCGAACGCGTCCTCGGGCAGGGCCACCTGGGAAATCCCATGGATGGAGAGGAGCGGGCCGTGAAAACCTGTTTCTGGACCGGAGTCGACTGCCCACTGACCATCAGGAGTTGGGGTCACCGACAGATCGACTGGTTGGGCTGACTGGGGGGCATATGGTTCGGGGGCGTTTGCCGCGTTCGAAGGTTGCCGGGTTGGTGTGTGTTCTCGCTGCTGCGGCCGGGTGCTCGGGAGGGGAAACGTCGCCCCCTGGCGCGGCGATGTCTGACGAGGCCCGGTCCTACCTGTCCACCGCGTTGACCGTCATGGAGAACAACGCACTTCGCCGCGACGATGTCGACTGGGACGAGATACGGCGAACAGCCTTCACCGAAGCCGGCGACGCGCAGCGCCCTGCCGATACCCATCAGGCCATCGAGGCAGCCCTGGGCAGCTTGGGAGACGGGCACAGCCGCTTCTACGACCCGAAGAGGGCGAAGGAGTTGTCCGGGGACCAGCAGGTCCGCCAGCCTGTGGAAGGGAGGGCGTTGCCCGGCCGCGTGGGGTATCTGTCGCTCCCCGGAGTGAAGGGATCCGGGAAAGTCCTCCAGCGGTACGTGCGGGAAGGACGAGATGCCGTGGCGAAGGCTGATCGCCCGAACGCCTGCGGCTGGGTGATCGACCTCCGCCGCAACCGCGGTGGCAACATGTGGCCGATGCTCGCCGTCGTGGGACCGATCCTCGGTGACGGCGACGTCGGATCATTCGTCGATGCGGACGGCAAGAAGACGGTGTGGTCCATCGAGAAGGGCAGCCCTCGCCTGGACGGTGATTCCACCGGCTGGGGAACAAGCCCTCCAGTAGGCGGCGGATCAGTCCCTGTCGCGGTGCTCACCAGCCGTTCCACTGCCAGTTCCGGGGAGGCGGTGACCGTGGCCTTCCGCGGGCGCCCTGCCACGCGCTCCTTCGGCGAGGACACCACAGGCGTGCCCACCGGCAACGCACCGCATCGGCTGTCCGACGGAGCGATCCTCAACCTGACAGAGGTGAGGGATGCCGACCGCACGGGGCGCGCATACGACGGCCCCATTCCGCCTGACCAGCCGGTCGTCGACAACCTCGGGCGCGGGGGAAGCAAGGATCCCGTCCTGGACGCGGCAACGGAGTGGTTGTCCGAGCAGCCCGGCTGCGCGTAGGCGGATCCTGGTGCCGGCGACCCTTTTCGTTTTGTTCGCTCCTGTCTGATCCCAACGCACCCCGGTCGGCGGGCTGAGCGCAGGGGCAGGGATTCCGGCATCCCGTGGGAGGACCTGCCCCGCTACTTCGCCTCCCGGGAAGCCGTCTACGGCTGCTTCGCCGCCCTGGCAGAACGAAGGTGTCGTCGAGCAGCTCGACGGTCTCCTGCGGCGCCTGGCCCGGGAGGCCGAAGGCCGCGACGGCGAGCCGACCGCCCGCGTGCCGGACGCGCAGAGCGTGAAGACCTCCAGCACTGTGCCATGGGCCGGCCAGGGCATCGACGCCGGCGCTGGGTGGCCGAGCGGACCTTTGGACCGGCCTCATGAGCCGACGTCTCACCCGTCAATCCGCCCCGAACCGGCGCGACACCTGAACCTCGCACCGGACAACCCTGCCGGGACAACGCTCTTCGAGCTGTCTTGACCGCGCGGTCACCGAACTGCTTCGATCATGCACATGATGGACAGGCCCGGGATCCTCACGCGACGACGTCACGTCGATCTCGCGCGGACCTCCGGCGCCCTCTGTCGCCGCTCCCGGGGCTGACCCGGCGGGCCGCCGTGCCCGGCGCCGCCACCGGCCGCACCGCCGCGTCCTCCGGCGGCTCCCCGCCAACTCGGACCGTCCGGCCGGCACCTCCCATCGGCTTCGACGCTTCCCACCCCGCACGGGCATCGCATCGTTCCGACGTCACCCGATGACCCCCGCAGGGCCGTGCACGACCCGCACGGCCCTGCCCGCCCTGCCCTGTCGTCTCCGACGGCGCACCCTCGATCGAGGGCCCTCCCTCCCCTCAACGGAAGGACTCCGTCCGCGTCATGTCCCTCTCCCCCGCCCGCCGCCGCCCGCTCCGCAGACCCCTGATCACCGGGCTGATCTCCGCGTTCCTCGCGGTGGCCGCCACCGCGCCGGCCGGCGCCGCGTCCACGGGCAGCGGGTACGTCCCGGTTCCCCCGCACAACCCGTACGCCGGTCCGGACGGCACGGCCACGATGCACGGGGACACCGGCTCCTCGGACACCACTCCGCTCCCCGGTCCCGGAGCCGGAACCCTGGCGTCGCACCGGGTGGCCCTCGCCTCCGCCTGCCCCACCGTGCTGGTCGGCGCGGACGGCCACCCGGTCGTCCTGTGCACCCCGATCTTCGGCCAGGTCCCCACCGTGCATCTGCTCGACCCCGACGACGGATCCTCCCTCGCCACGCTCCAGCTCACCAAGGGATCGCTGCTGGGCGGCGTCTACGCCTACCTCGACAACGAGGACCGGCTCGTCGTCGCGGACGGCAGCCGCAGCCTGCTGCGCGTGGCCCACCACCGGAACACCGATGGTGACTGGGAGCTGTCGGTCGACCGGCGCCTCTCCCTGGCCTCCGCCATCCCCGAGGGCGACGCGGTGACCGGCCTGTCACCGGACTGGCAGGGCCGCGTGTGGTTCGCCACCGGCGGCGGCGTCGTCGGCGTGGCGGACGACCGCACCGGCACGGTCCGCTCCCTGGCCCTGCCCGCGGGCGAACGGGTCGCCAACAGCATCTCCACCGCCCCCGAGGGCACGGCCGTCACCACGACGCACGCCACCTACCTGCTGTCGGCCGGAGCCGACGGCACGCCCGAGATCCTGTGGCGCCAGGCGTACGACCGCGGCCAGGCCCGCAAGCCCGGGCTGCTGAGCTGGGGCAGCGGCTCGACGCCCACCTTCCTCGGACCGAAGACGGGCACCGAGTACGTCGCCATCGTGGACAACGCCGACACCACCGTTCGCCTCGAGGTCTACCGCACCGACACCGGCGCGGAGGTCTGCTCGGTGCCGGTCCTCCGGGCCGCGGGCGGCCCCGGAAGCGAGAACTCGCCGATCGGAGCGGGCCGCAGCGTCTTCGTCGCCGGCACCTACGGCTATCCGTACCCGGCGGTGCCGGAAGGGGCAGGTGACGCCGTACCGTCCTCAGCGAACTTCGCCGGCGGCCTGACCCGGGTGGACGTGCGCGCCGACGGGACCGGCTGCACCCAGGTCTGGGACAACACCCTGCGGTCGGCCGCCGTGCCGAAGCTGTCCACGGCCGACGGCACGCTGCACACCGTGCTGCGGGACCCGGTGATCCCCGGCACCAAGGGCACGAGCCTGCTGGATCCCTACCGCTACGCCCAGATCGACCCCGGGACCGGCCTCGTCACCCGCTCCGTCCGCGTCGGTGTCGGCTCCCTGTACGACACGCTCCAGATGGCCGGCACCGTCGCCCCGGACGGCTCCTACCTCCAGGGCACGGTGACCGGCGTCCTGCGGATCACCGCCGGGTGAACCCCGGTCCGCGCCGGTCCGCGCCGGTCCGCCTCGGCGCGTGACCGGCCGCCGGGCGTGCGGTCCGGCGGTAGGCGCTGCGGGGCGGCGGGCTCGATGTTCTGATCGGCGTGGAACAGGTCGTGCGGGGCGTACGTCCACTTGACCCGCGCGAGCCGGTCGTAGTGGTCGCGGTGGGCGGAGCGGACCCGTCCCCGCTCCTCGTCCTGCTCCGTGGAGTTCACGTACGTGCCGCTGACCGTGAACGTGGTCCCCTTGGTCCGTGCGCACCACGAGGCCTGGAAACGGCCGGTCGGACCGCGGGGGCGTCGCCGGGCCGCTCGGCCCGGGGTCTTCCGGGACCCGGGCCGAGCGCGGGAGTGTCCGGGGGTGGTGTCCTTGGCGGTGACGCGGTCGTCGAGGTGGATGACGGCTGTCGGCCCGTCCGAGGGGACGGGATTGCCCAGGGCCCGGGAGATCGCGGCGCCGACGCGGCGTCCGATCGACCGGTCCGGCCCGGCCCAGGGACTGCGGAGGTGTCCGGCTGGATGATGCGGCGGGGAAACGGCGCGAAGCGCCCCTCCTTCGTGGTGCCGGGTAAGGGCACTGGCGCGGAACACTTACGGGCTTACCGGAGCTTCATGCCCCCGGGTGAGGTGAGGCCCTTGTCGGGGTGGGCACGGAATGTTGCCGTCCATGCAATGGGTGGGCAGGACGTGCCGTTGGGGCGCTGCTCCTTCAGCCTGGCCCGGGTGCTGTCCTCGACGACCGTGTCACCGCTCTTCGCGGAGGTCACGGTGAGCCGTACCGGCACGGTGGACGCACCGACGTCGTCGGGGAGTTGGACCGACAGCGAGGCGAACGGGTCGTCGGGACTGCCCGATGCCCGCTCCTCGCAGGTGCCGTCCACGCACAGCCGGATTCTTGCCTCGTCCCGGCCACCGAAGTCGGCGGGCTGCCACACGGCGGAGACCCGCGAGTCCGCGTCGGCTTCGGTACATGGCGTGTCCTGACCGAGGAGTGAACATCCGGTCAGGGATACCGCCAGCAACGGTGTGAGAAGGACGCGGCGCATGTCAGTACCTCTCTGCCGTGCCGGGAAACCTGCCGGCCGGATCGGCGCGGCCTGAGCTGTTTCGGTACCCGGCGTCGTGGCGGCCGTCAGGGCGGCATGGGCGAGCTGGGCGAGGTTCTCGGGCATGTCGGTCCTCGAAGAGACGATGTCCTGCACGTGTGAAGGAGCGCGGAACGGGTGGCCCACCGGCCATCGGTGGGTCACCCGGGCGTGCCGCGTGCGCACGGAGATGATCACCGTACGCGGTTACAGGCCAGGAACTGGCTTCGCAGATGGACGAGACGGCCGTCACGAAGCCGTTCCGCTCCAGGACCACACCGTTGCCGTGGGTCACGATCCTCGTGCCCGGCTCGACCTGGATGTCGTAGTGGACCTTCCCACTGCTTCTTCCACGGCGTGTACCAACTGGCCTTGCCCTGGAGCTTGCTCGTCTTCCGCTTGCCCGGACGGGTGCCCCAGGTCTCCGCGCAGACGGCGTTGCGGGACAGGTGGCGGTTGGCGAAGCCCTTGATCCGGGTCTCCACGCAGTAGCCGATGCAGCGGTGGCCGTCCCTGGTGACACCGCCGCCCCGGCGCCCGGTGATGATCCACAGGCTGTGGCCGTTGGTCTTGTGGGCCTTGCCGCACTTGGGGATCAGCCCCGTGGTGTCCGTGCTGTTGCACGGGTCGGCGTTGGCGTAGTCGTCGTAGTCGAGGGCGGTCGGCGCGCTGGTGCCCGGCAGCGGGAGCTGCAGAGCCGTGTCGCCGTGCGCGTTGGTCCGTTGCAGCACCACGTCACCGGTTTGCCGCTGGTCGCGGTGAGCGCTCCGGTGACGGAGACGATGTTGCGGGTGACCGCTCCGGTGGCGGTGTCCTCGACCACCCATCCGGGGTTGTCGGAATCGCTGTCGTACGGATTGGCCTTGGACGACGTCCGGGTCCAGGAGGTGCCGGAACCGGAACCGGGGAGAGGCTTCCGTCGCGGCAGAAAGCCGCAAGTGGAACCTTCCTTGCCGGAAGACTCCAGTGATCTCCATCACCTGGCAGGGCCTGGTCCTCGTACCGTGCGTGACCGGTTTTCGATCTTTCCGCTCCGGCTGTCGGCGCTGCCGTACAACCTTCACCCGGTTGTCCGAGTCTCCCGCGTGCCGCCTCTTCAGGGCGGCCGACTCCCCGCTCGCCCCCTGCCCAGAAGGACTTCGCAAGCTGACATGCGCACACCACGACATTTCTGGAAGGCGTCCGCCGTCGTCGCGGCCGGCCTGTCCGGAGCACTCGTCCTGCAGGCCGTGACGGGGCAGGAGAGCACCGGCTCCCACGCCGACGGCACGCCGGGCCCCGTCACCAGCAAGGCGGAGACCACCGCACTGCGAATCTCCGCGGACGGCACCTCCGCCTCCCTGGGCAAGCGGGACACCGCGCCGTTCAGCATGCTCGGCGTGACCTGGGCCGACCCGTCCTCCCGCGTCGGCGGCACGGTCGAGGTCCGCACCCGGGCCGCCGGCACACAGACCTGGTCGCGGTGGCTGACGCTGGACGGCGACAGCGGCCAGGGGGAGAACGGCGCCGCGCGCGGGGGTACGGAACCGGCGTGGGTGGGCCCGTCCGACGGCGTCGAAGTACGGATCGACGGAAAGAATTCGGCCAGGTTGCCGAAGGGCCTGCGACTGGACATGGTGGACCCCGGCAGCGGTGAGGTCACCGGGCTGGAGCCTGCGGCCTACGCGGTCGAGGAGACCGGGGTGCCCGACCCCTCGGCCACCGAGCCGGGCACCGGCACCGAGCCGCAGCCGGACACCACCGTCCCGGAGACTCCCGCCTCCGAGACGGCGTCGTCCGCACCGTCCTCCCCCGAGCCCTCGGCGCCGGAGCCCTCGACCCCGGATCCCTCGGTGACCGGGCCGACGGCCACTGTTTCGCCGTCCGCCCCCGACACCTCCTCCCCCACCGCCTCCCCCAGCCCTTCGGCAAGCGTTCCGCCCGCGCCGCCGTCCACCGCGCCGCGCCCGTCGATCACCTCCCGCGCCGCCTGGGGCGCGGACGAGTCGATCAGCCCGGAGGAGCCGGGTTACCTGCCCGGCGAGAAGATCAAGGCGGTCGTGGTGCACCACACCGCCGAGTCCAACGACTACACCTGCGACCAGGGTCCGGCCGTGGTGCGCGGCATCTACGCGTACCACGTGAAGCAACTGGGCTGGAAAGACCTGGGCTACAACTTCCTCGTCGACAAGTGCGGCACGGTCTACGAGGGCCGCAAGGGCGGAGTCGACCGGCCGGTGCTGGGCGCCCACGCCTACGGCTTCAACAGCGAGACCACCGGCATCTCCGTGCTGGGCACCTACACCGCCACCGCGCCCTCCACGGCCGCCATGACCTCCGTCGCCCGGATCGCCGCGTGGAAGCTCGGCCAGTACGGTGTCGACCCCACCGGCACCGCCACCCTCACCACGGGCGACAGCGGCCGCAGTTACTCCGGGAAGACCTGGGCCAAGGGCGCCCAGCTGGCCCTGCCCGCGATCCACGGCCACCGCGACGGTTACAACACCCAGTGCCCCGGTGACGCCTTCTACGACAACCTCGCCACGATCCGTGCCTGGGCGGGCGGACCGGTCTCCGGTCTCACCCTGAAATCCGTCACCGGCAGCGAGACCTCCGGCTCGACCACCTACACCAAGGCCGGCATCACGGTGAACTGGTCGGCCGCCACCCCGGCCGCGCTCATCTCGAAGTACGACGTCCTGGTGGACGGCAAGGCCGTGGCCACCGCCGCCGGCACCGCCACCTCCGCCAAGGCCACCCTGGCCGCCGGCACCCACCAGGTGGCCGTCCGCGCCGTCCACCAGTCGGGCAGGACCGCCACCACGGCGGCCGCGACCGTCGTCGCCGAGACCACCGCCCCCACCTTCGCCGCCAAGCCGAACCTGGCCCTGCGCACCGGCACCGTCGGCACCTCCGCTGTTCCGCTGACGCTGAAGTGGAAGGCCACCGACGGCACCGCGCTGAGGGAGGTCCGGCTCACCGCCCCGACCGCCAAGACCTACGGGCCCACGGTCACCAGCGCCAACCACACCGCCGCGTCAGGCGCCGCCACCACCTGGTCGATGACCGCCCACGACCGGGCCGGCAACACCGCCACCGCCTCGGTCGCCGGCACCCCGCTCATCCTCCAGGAGAGCTCCGCCGCCAAGTCCGGGACGTGGACGACCAAGTCCTCCTCCAGCTACCTCGGCGGCAAGTCGTACACCAGCTCATCCAAGAACGCCTCGCTGAGCTGGACCTTCACCGGCCGGTCCGTCGCCTGGGTCGTCTCCCGCGCCACCACCTCCGGCCAGGCCCACATCTACGTGGACGGCACCAAGGCCGCCACCGTGGACCTGAAGTCGTCGACCACCAAGTACCGCGACGCGATCTGGACCAAGACCTGGAGCAGCAGCGCCAAGCACACGATCAAGATCGTCGTCGCCGGCACCAGCGGCCGGCCGGCCGTCACCACCGACGGCATCGTCCACCTCAAGTAACGGCCCTCCGCCCTCGGCGGACCACAACAGCCCGGGGCCCGTCCGCGTGTGTGCGGACGGGCCCCCGGCACGTTCGGGAGCGCAGCAGACTGCATCGCCGCTCCCCGTGCGGTGCGGTCACGTCGTCAGGTGTGTGAATGCTTGCCGACGTGCCAGGGTGCGGTGGTGCGGGGTTCCGGGTCTGTGGTCAGGTCGTGGTGGGCCGACCGGCGACGCCGATGATCTGGACCCCATGGTGAAGCGGGCGGTCATTCCGGCGTGGTGCCAGGGCGCGGTCATCGAGTGCCGCCGGCAAGGCCGGAAGCGGGGGCGGACTCCTGCCCGGCGCGAACAGAAACCCAGCCTCGGCGGCACCAGTGCGCCGGTTCCCGGGCCCGACGCCTCAGCCGCCCCCGGCGATCCGTGACGCGGACCGCCGCACCTCCCGCGACAGCGCCCCGGACGCGGCCGCCCCCGCTCAACTCGGCTCCCCCTGCCCGCCGAGCGCCGCTGTCAGAGGTCACCAGTAGTTTCGTTCTTGTCGCGCCGCTCCGGCGTGACAGTCCCCTTGTGCTGCGCCGACACGGCGTGACACGCCGTGTGCCGCGAAGGAGATGGTGCGTTGTCGGACTGGGAGAAGTCGAGCACGGCCCGGGTGGTGCCACCCGCCCGGCCCCGCAAGCTCGCCAAGGTCCCCTTCGTCGAACTGGCCGACGGACGCCTCCAGGGCGTGGTCTCCAGCGGCTCGGACATCGAGCGCGTCTACGTCTCGTCGGTCGTCTCCGGCACGTACGCGTTCGCGTGCAGCACCAACAACAACCGCCCCTGCGGCGGAGCCCGGGGCTCGTTCTGCAATCACATCCGCGCCCTGATCACCGAGGCGGTCCTTCAGTACGGCGCCGAGCGCGTCGCCCGCTACCTGCGCGTCGAGCCCGAGGGCGGGGAGGCGGACGCCCCCGCCCTCACCGCAGCCATGATCGCGGCTGGCCCCGCGCAGGCGGACGGCAAGACCGCGGCGGCCCCCGTCTTCAGCCGGTTCCTGCGTCACCTCGCCTACCTCGAACTCGCTCCGACCACCGCCCCGTTGCCGGAGATGCAGTGGTTCACCCCGACCCGGGCGGCGACCGCGGAGGTGCCTCCGCGCGCGCTCGCTCCGGCGGCGGGGGAACCCGCCGGTCCGCTCACCGCGCCCCTCGACGGGCTCGACGACGCCCTGGCCGCGGTCGACGCCTTCGACCGGGCCCTCGTCGCGGGCCTGCTGCGACCCCAGCCCGCCCGCATCGCCGATCTGACCGAACTCGCGCATGCCGTCGCCGGTTCGCCACTGGCCGCCCGGGTCGCCGAAGCGGCCGAGAAGGCGGCGGCCGGGGCCGCGGGCGAGGACGACTTCACCGCCCTCGCCGCCGCCCGCTCCGCTCTCCTCGGCGCCGCCCACGACGCGCTGCTCGCCCGCGCCGACGAGACGGCCGGCCGCACCCGCGACGAGAAGGCGCCGGCGGCCCCCGCCGGACGACCGACGGTCAACCTGCTCCTGGCCGCCCGGACCTGGCTCGCCGACCTCGCGCGCACCGGCTGGCAGGGCATCGACCACGAGCTGGTCGGCGCGGCGGCGTCCATCGTCTCCGCGATGCTCCCCGACCCCGCGCTGCGCCGCCTGGCCACCTTGCTCGACGGCTTCGCCGCCGAACTCGCCGCCTCGTGCCCCGGGTCCTCCCTGGAGCGGTTCCCGGCACGCCGCTGGGGCGACCTGTGGGCGCGCGCCCTGCTCCTGACCCGCCCCGGCGCCCTCGGGGCGGCCGCGACCGGGACCGCCACCGGCCGTCTGCTGCCCCTCGGCCTCGACCTCCACGAACACGCCACCGCGGCACAGGCCCAGGTCCACGCGGTGTTCGAACCCGCCGACGGCGGGGCACCCCGTCTGGTGCGGGCGAGCGTCTCCGTACCCAAGCCGGACACCGTCGTCGCGGCCGGTGTCTGGCAACTCCTGCGGCCCCACCTGTCACTGCTGGCGGCGCTCGGCGAGGGCCGAGCCGTCGACCTCACCGACATGCCGCTCTCCGAGGAGGGCGACCTGATCTGGGACGACGAGCGGGCCCGCCCGGGCGAACCGGCCGACGCCTTCGCCACCGCCCGCGTCGCCCTGCCGACCGCGACCGCCGCGCCCACGGCACCTCTGGACCGGCATCCCGCACGCCTCGCCGAACCGGTGTTCCTGGAGGGCTACGACACCCTGCGGGACGGCGACACCCTCACCTTCAGGCTCCCCGGCTACTCCCTCGCCGTCGACACCGACCGCGTCCCGGCCGCGGGACCGCTCACCCCCGACGCCGTCGCGGCCTCCAGCGCCTGCATCGGCCTGCTCCGCTGGGACGACGGGGACTTCCGCGTGCAGCCGCTCGCCGTCGAGACGACCGTGCGCAAGAAGACCGTCGCCCTCCAGGCGGGCGCCTGGGCCGGCGGCACCGCCGACAAGGCGGGCGTCAAGGCGGAGAAGGCGGCCACGGACGCCGTGACCGTGCTGCGGGAGCGGGCGGGGAGGCTGCTGCGCACATGAGCGAGCACACCACTGAACAGGCCACCGGACCGGACCGCGACGACAACCGCCGCCAGGTCCTCTACTGGAGGCTGCTCGCCCGGCTGTTCGACCCGGAGGAGCAGGCCGCGCTGGAATCCGCGAGCCTCGCCGTCGTGGAGGACATCGGTCTGCCGCCCGCGCTGCTGGACCCGCAGACCTCCGTCGACTCGATCGTGCAGCGCCACCCCGGGCTGGCCGCCGAGTTCGACGGCCTGATGGTCCCCGCGACCGGCGGGGGCGGCCAGGACGCCGGGACGACCGGCGGCGATGCCGCCGGAACAAGCTCCGACGGGAACGGCGAGGGCCCCGAGAACAGAGGCGACACCGGTGACGTACGCGACCGGGCCGCCGAGGTGCGGCGCGCGGCGCTGGTCTCCAAGGTGCTGCTGAACGTCTTCGCCACCGGCAGCGGATCCGTCAGCGCCGGTCAGCTCGCGCGCTGGCAGTCCGACGCCGGCTGGCTGGAGCGTGCCCTCGGCTGCTCACCCGGTGACCTCCGGGGCGGCCGGGGTGCGGTGCCCGGCCATGGGGCAGCCGCGCTCAGCCCGGAGCTCGGCGCCCTCGAGGCCGACCTCGTCCGGCGGATGCGCCTGCGCGAGGTACTGGCCGACCCCGGGCTCGCCGCGCGGCTCACCCCGAGCATGTCGCTGATCGAGCAGCTGCTGCGCGACAAGAACAACCTGTCGGGCGTCGCCCTGGCCAACGCCAAGGCGCTGATCCGCCGCTTCGTCGACGAGGTCGCCGAGGTGCTGCGCACCCAGGTCGAGAAGGCCACGGTCGGCGCGCCGGACCAATCAATCCCGCCCAAGCGGGTCTTCCGCAACCTCGACCTCGACCGCACCATCTGGAAGAACCTCACCAACTACAGCCCCGAGGAGGAACGGCTCTACGTCGACCGCCTCTACTACCGGCACACCGCCCGCAGGACGACACCGCAGAAGCTGATCGTCGTCGTGGACCAGTCGGGCTCGATGGTCGACTCCATGGTCAACTGCACCATCCTCGCGTCGATCTTCGCCGGACTGCCGAAGGTGGACGTCCACCTGATCGCCTACGACACCCGCGCCATCGACCTCACCCCGTGGGTGGACGACCCGTTCGAGGTGCTGCTGCGCACCCACCTCGGCGGCGGCAACGACGGCCCGGTCGCGATGGCCATGGCCCGCCCGAAGATCACCGAGCCGCGCAACACCGTGATGGTGTGGATCTCCGACTTCTACGAGTTCGACCGCTCGCAGCCACTGTTCGAGGGCATCGAGGCGGTCCACCGCTCGGGCGTGAAGTTCATCCCCGTCGGCTCGGTGACCAGTTCGGGACGGCAGGAGGTCAACCCCTGGTTCCGGGAACGCTTCAAAGCCCTCGGCACGCCGGTGGTCTCGGGCCACATCCGCAAGCTCGTCCACGAGCTCAAGACGTCACTCGCGTAGGCGACCGCCTCCTCACCGGGCAACCGCCCCCTACTGCTTCGAAAGGCCCCGACATGACCGACCTGCTGCGCGCCCCCGCCGAGATCAAGTACGCCGAGGAGCTCGACTGGCTGGAGTCGATCGACGACGACCCCAAGCCGTTCTCCTGGCGACTGTCGCCGAAGATGGTCCGCCTGTTCATCTGCGGCTCCGAGCGCGCCGACGGCCTGGACCGGGAGATCCCGCAGAAGTGGTTCGGCGACCGCAGCTTCGTCGAACGCTCCATCGTCACCCTGGCCTCCGACCGCGGGCTGCTGCTCATCGGCGACCCCGGCACCGGCAAGAGCTGGCTGGCCGAGCTGCTGTCCGCGGCGATCTGCCGCAACTCCACGCTGGTGGTGCAGGGCACGGCCGGCACCACCGAGGACCACATCAAGTACTCCTGGAACGTGTCCATGGTCATCGCCAAGGGCCAGTCGCGGCAGTCGATGATCCCCTCGCCGATCATGACCGCGATGGAGGCCGGCGCCATCGGCCGCTTCGAGGAGCTGACCCGCTCCACCAGCGACGTCCAGGACGCGCTGATCTCCATCCTCTCCGAGAAGTACATCTCCGTCCCCGAACTGGAGAGCGGCGGCAGCGACAACATCGTCTTCGCCAAGCCCGGCTTCTCGGTCATCGCCACGGCCAACAGCCGCGACCGGGGCGTCAACGACCTGTCCTCCGCGCTCAAGCGCCGCTTCAACTTCGTCCGCATCCCGGTGGTGACGAACAAGAGGAGCGAGGCGGAGATCGTCCGCTTCCGCACCGAGGAACTGCTGCGCCGGCACTCGATCGACCTGGACGTGCCGCCGACGCTGCTGGACGTGCTGCTGCAGAGCTTCGCCGACCTGCGCGCGTCCGCCGCGGCGGCCGGCAGCGACGACGAGAAGCTGGAGTCCGCGCTGTCGACGGCCGAGCAGATCGGTGTGCTGGAGGACGCCGTCCTGCACAGCAACTTCTTCGGCGAGCGCACCCTCACCGCCCGCACCCTCGCCTCCTCGCTCGTCGGTTCCCTCACCCGCCGCGAGCCCGAGGACCTGGCCATCTTCAACAAGTACCTGCACGGCGTCGTCGAGCCGCGCAGCAAGGAGGAGGGCGGCTCCTGGCCCGAGTTCCTCGAGGGCGGCCGCGACGCGATCGCCACCCTGTCGTGAGCGCACCGAACACGATGAGCGGATCCCACGAGAACACGTTCGCCGGGCTGCGCGGGCAACTGCGAGAAGCGGCCGCCACGTTCGCGGGCGGGCCCGACGCCCTGGAGGGCATCCTCCTCGGCATGGTCGACGACGTCGACCGCGCGGTGCGCGAGCCGCTGGAGATCTTCCCCGTCTGCCACCACTCGCCCGCCTCGGCGCTCGCCATGGCCCGCCGGCTGCGCGAGAAGCAGCCCAAGGTCGTCTACCTGGAGCTGTGCGAGGACATGGCGCCGCTCCTGACCGAGCTGCGCAACTGCCGGCTGCCGGTGGCGGTGCAGGCGTTCGCCGGGGACGTCGACGGCTTCCCCGCCGCGTGGGCGCCGCTGTCGGTCGTCGCGCCGATCACGGAGGCGTCCGCCGAGTACCAGGCCATCGCGTACGCGCTCGACACCCCGGGCGTCGAACTGGTCCTGGTCGACCGCTCCTCGGACCACGTCTTCCAGTGGGACAGCCGGGACGGGCGGACGGCGGAGGGCGCCGGCGACGCCCCCGACGCGTCTCGGCCCGGGGCGCCCGAGACGGAGGCCGCGCTGCACGGCGACGCCGTCGGCGTCGAGATCGGCGACCTGCGGCCCCGCTTCGCCGAACTGGAGGAGCACCTGCTGCGCCACGGCCGGGTGCGGCACTGGTCGGAGTGGTGGCACCAGTACGTCGAGGTGCCGCTCGGCGGCAGCGACCACGACACCTACCGCCAGGTCATGTTCCTCGTCGGCAGCCTCTTCCGGCGCCTCGCCCCCGGTGACGGCGACCGGGTCCGGGTGGACGAGGACCGCGAGCGGTACATGTGGACCCGGATGCGCGAGCACCTCACCGCCACCGGCACCGACCCCGCCGACTGCCTCTACGTGTGCGGCGCGTTCCACGCGGCCAGCCGCGTCGAGGAGTTCGGCATCCACGGCAGTGACACCTTCACCATCACGCCGCGCACCGCGACCGAGTGGCGGCACGGCCTGATCCCGTCCAGCCACGCGGCCATCGAGGCACAGTTCGGCCTCGCCGCCGGGTCGGTGTCCATCGCCGCCACGGAGTGGGCGAAGAACCTCCGGCGCACCGGCGTCCGGCCGTACCGCCTGGCCGGCCAGGCCGGCACCAGGAACACCAAGCCGAGGAAGGCACTGCCCGCGACCGGGTCCGCGCCCGAGGGCCCGGCCGCCGACCGGCTCACCGGATTCCTCCGGCGTCCGCCCGCCCTCGACCCCCTCGACGAGGCCGAACTGCTCGGCTGGTCGGTGGACATCGTGCGCGCCGCCCGTCGCAACGGCTACCTCGCCTCCACCGCCGACGCCATCGCCGTGTTCGAGACGTCGATCCTGCTGGCCGGGATGCGCGACCGCGTCAAGCCGACGCCGTACGACCTCCAGGACGCGGCCGTCACCTGCATCGAGAAGGACGCGGTACCGGGGCGGCGGGACGTGCGCCGACTGGTCGAGATCATGATGGGCGGCGACCGCGTCGGCCGGGTCGGCTACGACGCGCTGCCGCCGCTGGCCCGGGACGTGCACGACCGCCTCGCCCCGCTGAACCTGAGGCTCCAGCAGCGCGGGGTGCAGCGGGCCCTGCTGGACATCGCCTCCCGGCCCGAGCTGGAGCGCTGCTCCGACGTGCTGTGGATGCTGCACCGCCTGCTGCCGCACGGCGCCGCACGGCCGATCATGGGCGACCGGGGCCTCGGCGAGCGCCCCGTCCAGGAGTCCTGGGACCTCGCCCTGGGCACCCACCAGCGCGCCCTCATCGAGCTCGGCTACGAGGGTGTCAGCATCGAGCAGGTTCTGGAGCAGCGGCTGCGCCGCACCGCGTACGCGCCGCGGGCCACGGCCGCCCAGGTCCTGGAGGCCGTCGAGGACGCCATCCGCTACCTGCGCAGCCGCCGCCTGGCCGACGAACTGGGCACCCGCGCCCTGGAGGTCCTGGCGGGCGAACGCACCGTCGACGGCGCACCGGAGGTGCTGCGCCGGATCCGTCGCCTGCTGTCCTATTACCGCACCGCCGAACCGGTGCTGCCGGCCTGGATCGAGTCCTTCGTCAAGACGGGATACGCGCACTACTGCACCCTGCTCCCGACGGCGTTCACCGACGAGGACGCCACGGTCCGCCAGGTCGCGGCCATGCTGGGTTTCCTCTTCGGGATGGAAGGGCTGGCCCTCTCCTTGGGCTGCGACCGGACCCAGCTCGAACTGGCCCTTGCCCAGTGCCGTCCGCGGGAGTCCTCGCGGACGGCCCTGCTGTGGGCGGCGCAGACCCACCTGGGCACGCTCTCCCGTGCCGCCCTGCGGACACGCTGCGACGACCTGCTCGCCAACCCCCTGGTGGTGCCCGCCTACCCGCGCTACCTCAGCGGCTTCGTGCACGCCCTGGAACCGGTGCCGCATCTCGCCGACTTCGTCGTCGAGGCGGTGTCGAACGCCTTCGCCCGTCTCCCGGACCCGGTCCTGCTGCCCTGGCTGCCGACGCTGATCACCACCCTGCGCGCGGGCGGCGCCGAACTGGCCCCGCTGCTCATCCGGGAGGCCGGCCGTGTCTTCCCGGCCCGCCTCCCGGACCTGGACGCCTGGACACCGCCTTGGCATCCCACCCGGGAGTCGGCGGCCCCGCACCCCGGGGGATCCTCCGGGGCGGCCCGTGGCGCGGCGCTGCTCGCCGCCCACCCGGCGACGTGTGACGCGCTCGCGGACCTGCTGGGCTGCGACGGCGCCTGGACGGGCCCGGAGCCCGCCGCTCCGAAGGGCTCCGCCCTCCTCACCCGCCATCCCGACACCGCGACGGCCCTGGAGGCGCTGCTGGCGGCGAACTGAGACGGAGGGGCCGCGCCACCGTCGTGCGGCGGCGCGGCCCGGATGAGGCACGGCCTCCCGGCCTGCTTGCGACTTCCTGCGCCTCCGCAAGGGAACGGGCGGTCGACCGCGATGCGGTCGATCAGACACCCAGCGCCGCGCCCCCTGCTCGGTGATCGTCCTGCGCATGGTGCCGTGCACCACCGAAGTCGTCATCAGGATCGACAGCCGCATCAGGAGGATGCTCTCGGCGTCCTCCTCGCCCGGCGCCGACGGACCATGATGCCGAACCGTTCGCCGCCGGCACCGCAGCGGCGCGTGAAGCAGCAACCGACACGGCGACTCGGCCCGTGCGATGTGTGGACCGCGTGACGAGACCGCGAACCGCGCGTGAATCTCCCGCGGTTTCGGGTGGCGTTCGCCACAGCACCGGCGCAAAGCATCACAGGCCGACAGGTGCAATACGACCCGCCGGATGACCGGGATGAGCGCTGTTCACGGCAATTCGCCCCGCGGGCAAGCCTCGCCGCACACCGCGCCCGGCGGCGAACCGCCTCACCCCACCTGACCTATGATCGTTTAATCATTGACTTCATCGCGCCTGCAACCAAGCCTCGGCGGTTGTCCGTGACCGCGAGCACGTCCATCGGTGCGGGGCCCGCGGTGGTGACACGCAGGAAGAAAGGTGAACCCGTATGGCCCTCGGACTGCTCCGACGCCGGCGTTCCCGCGGCGGTCCCGACGCCGCACCGGACTTCTCGCTGCCCCTGCCGGCCGGCGCCGGCGCATACGGCTGCGAGATCGTCGATCCCATGGGACAGCCCTTGGGCGGCGCCGAGGTCACGGTGACGGCGCTGGACAGCCACCGGGTCGTCGCCCGCGGCACCACCGATCCGTACGGCCTGTTCATGGCGACGCTCCCGCCCGGCTCCTACAGCGTGATGACCGTGGCGGAGGGACTCACCCCGGCCCGCAGCAACGTCGACATCGCCGCCGGAGCCGTGATCCCGCCGGCGCGCATCGCGTTGCTGCCCGCCCGTCGGCTGGAACTGCCGCCGTCCGGGACCTGGTTGTTCGATCCGCCGCACACCGCGATCCGGTTCATCGCCAAGCACGTGGGCATGGCCCACGTCCACGGCCGCTTCACCCGCTTCACCGGCGGCATCCGCATAGCGCCGGACATGGGGGACTCCCAGGTATCGGTCCGCATCGACGCCTCCAGCATCACCACGGGCAACAAGACCCGTGACAACCACCTGCGTTCCGCCGACTTCCTCGACGTCGAGCACTACCCCTACATCGACTTCGCCAGCACCCGGTTCGTCTACCGCGGCGGCTCCAAGTGGACGCTGAACGGCACGCTCACCATGCACGGCACCAGCCGCTCCGTGGGCCTGGACACGACGTACCTCGGCACGGTGAACGGCGGTTACGAACAGGAACTGCGCTGCGCGGCCCTGGCGAAGGCGGAGCTGCACCGGGAGGACTTCACCCTGAACTGGCGCTCGATGCTGGCCCGCGGCATCGCGGTCGTCGGCCCGACCGTGCAACTGGAGCTGGACGTCCAGGCGATGTACCGCACCCACGGAACCCCCACGCCCCCCGAGTAGGCCGGCGCGAGCCGCCCGGCGCCGAGGACTGTCTCGCTGCCGGGGGCGGACGCGGCGAGCCGTACGGGTGTACTGCTGATCACGCTGGACAAGACGACGTCGCCCGGCCGCGCACGAGTTGTCGGACCGGCCGGCGCACCGCCTCCGGCAACCGGTGCGGCCGCCGGCCGGCCCTCCCGTCGCGGGCACCCTGCTGATGTCGGCGGCCCTCGTCGCCCGAGGGAGCCCGCGCTCCTCCGCCGCCTGTCGCCCGCCGCGCCCGCGATCGGCGCCAGGCCCTCAGTCGTCCTCGGCACAGGGTCTCCGGGACCTCGGGTCGGCCGGGAGCAACGCCGCATCGCCGCGGGTGAGTTCCCGGCCGCCGATGATGTCGCACAGCTGCCGGTACCACCGGTCCGGTGCCAGGTGGAGCGCTCCGCCGGTGCCGTCGGGACCGATGTGGAGAACGGTGCTGCCGTCCGCTGAGGCGCCCATGAAGGCGTGCTGCCCGTCGAGTGCGCTGTCGCGCGGGCCGGTGAAGGAGTAGAAGGTCTCGTAGCCGGGCTCGCCGATCCGGCGGACGCGGACGGCGTTGTTCGCCGCGACGAGATAGCGGCCCCCGCCCTCCAGGAAGGTGGCGGCGAACGGCGTGGCCTCCGACTCCGCGATGCTGCGCAAAGGGCCGATCCCCTTGTGCGGCGGATCCCCGCGTCGCCACAGTTCGAACACCGACCCCTGACGCAGGATCGCGAAGTACGTTCCTGTGGCGTCGAATTGGGTGGACAGGATGTCGTCGCCGGTCTTCACGGTCTCGGTGGTGCGTCCGGTGGTGATGTCGACGAGGTGGATGCCGGGCCGGTCCAGGACGACGACGGCGACCCGAGCCCCGAGACCGTCGAGAACCGCGTCACCGAGGCCACCGGCACCCTGAACGCCTGGGCCGCCGCCGGTCTCAGCGACCCCCGCCAGATCACGACGAAGCACGTCCAGGACGCCCTCGACGCGCTGTCCCACCGCCCGGGGGCCTCGCGGGCGGCCGGAACGCGCCGTTTCCCCCGCCGGGCCGTCTCGTTGGGGATGCCGTGTGTGCCCGTCCGCGGGCAGAGGGGCTCGTTCGGGAGGTACAGCACCGTGCTCGAGGTGGAACGCGACGGCGTCCGGATCACTCTGACCCGGCGGGACGGCTCGGGCAGGCCCCTGCTCATCGTGCCGGGGGTCATGGCCGACGCCGCCGCCTGGCAGCCGGTCGTGGACGCGCTGGAGCCGGCCGGACCGGTCTACGTGCTGAACCGGCGCGGGCGCCGGCCCAGCGGTGAGCTCGGCGCGGACTACTCGGTGCGCACCGAGATCGACGACCTGGCCCGTGTGCTCGACGAGATCGTCGCCGCCGAGGACGCGGAGCAGGGGGTGGACCTGTTCGGCTGGAGCTTCGGCGGACTCGTCGCGCTGGAGACGGCGGCGCGGCGCCCCGCGGCCGTGCACTCGCTCATCCTCTACGAACCCGTCGTGCGGCCCTTCGGCCGCCACGCGCTCGGCGCCCTGCGGGAGGCCGACGAGGCCGGCGACCTGGACCGCGCCGTGGAGATCGTGAACCGCGAGGTGTCCGGGTTCTCCGAGGAGTACGTGGCGCGGCTGCGTCGGAGCCCGGCCTGGCAGGTGCTCCGGCGCCTGGCCGCCCCGCTGGTCCGGGAGCTGACGGCCCTGGACCGGCACCCCGCCGACCTGCGGGAGCTGGGCACGCTCGACCTGCCCGTCACCCTGCTGCTGGGCGCCGAGAACGAGGGCGTCCCGCCCTACGGCGACGCGTTCGCCGCGTTCGCGTCGGCCCTGCCCCGGGCCCGCGTGGTCACCATGCCCGGCCAGGGGCACCTCGCGCACGCGCAGGACCCCGAGAGCCTGGCCCGGCACATCGAGCGGGCCCTCCAGGAGACTCCCCGGGGGGCCGCGCACCGGGACGTCGAGACCCGCCTGCCCCAGCCGTAGCCGTGGCCGTGGCCCCGGCCCGGTACGGCGCGCCCGGTCGTGGACGCGGGCGGTGCCGCGGGTCGGGGCCCCCGCGGCACCGCCGGCCAGGAACCCCGGGCTGCGGGACATCCGCGCCGGCGGTCAATGGATCAGCCGCGGCAGCGCGGCGTGCCAGAAACGCTCCAGGGCCCCGGAGACCTCCACGGCGGCGTCCGGCTGGCGCGAGAGGATCTGCACGCCGACGGTGACCGCGAGGACGGCGGCGACGACGTCCTCGACCGCGACGCCCGGCGCCAGGCTGCCGTCGCGCCGGGCGTCCTCCAGCAGCCCCAGCAGGAGCGCGGTCAGCCGTCGGCGCAGGACCGGAACACCGCCTTCGGCACGGTCGCAGCTGACCTGGAATCCGGCTCGTACGACCACGTCGCGGCTCAGCAGGCCGGCCAGTTCACGGGTCGTCTCCACCATTGCCGTCAGCGCCGGGCCGCCCTCGCGGGCACGGGCGGCGGCCAGCTCCTCGAGCGCGCGTGCCGCCTCCGACTCCAGCGCGGAGGCCAGCGCGTCCTTGTCGGCGAAGTGGAAGTAGACCGCGCCCTTGGACAGGCCGGCCTCGGCGCTCACCTTGGAGATCGTCGCGGCCTTCAGGCCGTACCGGTCGATGACGTGCGCCGCGGCCCGCACGATGGCGTCACGGGAGCGGACGGCGCGTTGCTGTCGTACCACCGGGGGTCACTTCCCTCTCCCGTCGAACGGGTGCTCGGCCACCGGCGGTGTGAGAGGGTCCGGCCGCGGCCGGTCGCCGGCCGGAGCCGCCAGCACGGCCGCGCCGATCAGCAGCAGCGCCCCCACCGCGACCGTCCCCTGGTGCGCCGGCGGCTCCCCCAGCAGCGGGCCCAGTGCCAGGGACCCGAGCACCTGCCCGCTGATCATCCCGAGCCCCGCGGCGAGGACCCCGATGCGGCGCACGGTCAGCACGGCGGACAGCACCACCACGCAGCCCAGCAGGCCGCCGGTGTAGTGCCACAGCGGGCCGGACCGGGGCGCGGGCAGCTCGGAGAGGGCCGTCAGCACCGCCAGGGCGGCGGCCATCAGCGCGGTGCCGGTGGCGAAGCTGAAGAGGACCGCCGGGTAGGGGTGCTTCCCGGCGGCCTCGTCCACCCTGCCGTTCACCGCCATCTGCCAGGACAGGGCGCAGCCGGCGAGGAACGGCAGGACGGCGAGCGCGACCGTGCGGTCCGCGTCCGGGGCGGCCAGCACCGGAAAGGCCACCGCGCACACGGCGAGCAGGCCGCCCGCGAGGCGGCGCCGGGTGGCGCGGCGCGGGGCGCCCGGGCCCAGGCCGAGATGGTCCACCGCCACCCCGCACAGCGTCTGGCCCGAGACGAGGGCCAGCGTGTAGGGGGCCGGGCCGAGCGCGGCGGCGGTCAGCGCCTGCGTCAGGACCATGCTGCCGCCCGCCAGGCCGCCGAGGCAGTGCCATGGCCGCAGCGCCCGGGACCGCAGCGCCGCCGACAGCGCGGCGAACGCCGGCCGCAGTCCGGTCAGGAACAGCGCGGCCGCCGCCGCGACGCACAGACTGAGCGTGTTCGACCAGGCGGCCGCCGACACGGACCCGGTGTGTTCACCGAGCCGGCCGTTGACCACGGACTCCAGGGCCAGTGCGGCGCCTCCGGCGACGGCCCCGGCCAGCGGCAGTGCCCCGGATCCGCCCGGCGGGAGCGCGGCTGCGGCCGGCGGCCCGGGGGAGGCCGCCGGCTCGGCGTGGTGGAGGCGACTGCGCGGTGTACGCGATGACGGCATGGGTGCTCCGGGTGGAGAGGGTCGACGGGTGGTGCGGGGGCGGCGGCCGGGCCGGCCGCGCACGGGCCCGGCCGGCACCCGGCGTGGTGTGCGGGGAGGCGCGTCGGTGCCGAGGGGCCCGTGGACGTGCGGGTGCGGCTCAGCCGGGCGGCGGGAAGGACTCCACGGCCCGCAGGACGTCACGGCGTGACACGTCACAGTGCGTGATCATGCGCACGCCGGTGTCCGTGGGAACCGTCAGGACACCGCGTTCGGCGAGCAGGGAGACGGTGCGCGGCGGGTCGTCGACCGGCAGCAGGACGATGTTGGTCTGCGGGGTGTCGGTCTTCCAGCCGCGCTCGGCCAGCCCGGCCGCGAGCAGCCGGGCGTGGTCGTGGTCCTCGGCCAGGCGGTCCACGCGCTCCAGGGCCACCAGGCCGGCTGCCGCCAGCACCCCGCCCTGGCGGATGCCGCCGCCGAGCATCTTGCGGACCCGGCGCGCCTCCCGCACGAACGCGGTGCCGCCCGCCAGCACCGAGCCCACCGGCGCGCCGAGCCCTTTGCTGAGGCAGACCTGGACGGTGTCGGCGCCGTCGGCCAGGTCCGCGGGCGGCACGCCGAGGGCGACCGCCGCGTTCCACAGGCGGGCGCCGTCGAGATGCACCAGCAGCCCGGCCTCGTGCGCCGCGCCGACCAGCCGGCGGTGCTCCTGCACGGTGGTGACCGTGCCGCCCGCCGCGTTGTGGGTGTTCTCCAGGCACAGCAGCCGGTCGCGCAGCGCGAAGTACGGCCCGCCGCGGGCGACCGCCCGGGTGACGTCGGACGGGCTCGGCGTGCCGGGGCCGGCCGTCCAGGGCAGTGCGCGGGGCAGTCCGCCGGCCAGCCATGCCGCCGTGCCGACCTCCTGGTCCAGGACGTGCGCGCGGTCCGGGGCGAGGAAGCGGTCGCCGCGTTCGAGGTGCACGCACAGCGCGATCAGGTTGCCCATCGAGCCGGAGGGCACCCACAGGGCGTCCTCGGTGCCGAGGCGGTGCGCGACCGCCTCCTCCAGCTCCCGCATGGTGGGGTCGCCGTCCAGGACGTCGTCGGCGACCTCGGCGCGGGCCATGGCCTCGCGCATCCGCGCGTCGGGGCGGGTGACGGTGTCGGAGCGCAGGTCGACCGGCGGTCCGGCCGGGGTCGGGGTCATGGGAGCCTCCGGAAAGGGGATGCCGGCCGGTGCGGCGGCGGTCACGGCTGTGCCGGCCGCGCGACGCGGTACCGGGTCATCAGCAGGGCGGCCAGCATGCTGAACCCGGCGCCCAGGAACATCACCGCGGAGGGGCCGGACGCGTCCACGAACCATCCGCCGATCAGCGCGCCCAGCGCGATGGAGATGTTGAACGCGCAGATGTACAGCGAGGTCGCGGCCTCCGGGGCCTGCGGGGCGCTGGCGAAGACGAGGGTCTGCAGACAGACCGGCAGGGCCGTGTACGCGATGCCCCACACCAGCAGCAGGATCACCGTGCCGGGATGCCACCGGCCGTTCGCCACCAGTGCGACGACGGCCGCGGCAAGCAGGAGGATGCAGGTGAGCGTGGTGGCGCGCAGGGCACGGGCCGCCGCCGCGCCGCCCGCGAAGTTGCCGACGACCCCGGCCACGCCGTACAGCAGCAGCAGTGCGCTGACCCAGTCCGAGGGGATGCCCGCGTCCTGTTCGAGGAAGGGCGCGACGTAGGTGTACGCGGCGAAGTGGCCGATGACCATGGCGGCCGTGACGAGGGTGGCGATGCGGAGGTTTTCGTCCCGCAGCAGCCGGGGCAGCTCGGCCAGCCGCACCACGGTGCGCGGTGCGAGGGGCGGCAGCAGGAAGGCCGCCGCGGCGAGGATCGCGACGCCGATCCCGGCGATCGCCCAGAACGCGGTGCGCCAGTCGGACAGGCCGCCGATGAAGGTGCCGAACGGGACGCCGACCACGGAGGCGATGGAGATGCCGCTGAAGACGACCGCCGTGGCCCGGACCGCCTGGGCCGGCGGCACCAGGCGGATGGCGATGCTCGCGGCGATCGACCACATCACTCCGTGGGCGAAGCCCGTCAGCAGCCGCGACACCATCAGGACGGCGTAGGAGGAGGACAGCGCGGTGAAGGCGTTGCCCGCGACGAAGACGCCGAGCACCAGCAGGAGCAGCAGCCGGCGGTCGAGGCGGCGGGTCGCGACGGTCAGCACGGGGGCGAACAGGCCCGCGATGGCGCCGTACAGGGTCACCGACAGGCCGACGGTGCCCTCGGAGACGTGCAGGTCACGGCTCATGGCCGGGAGCAGGCCGATCGGGACCATCTCGGTGGTGGTGAAGGCGAAGACGCCCATGCCCACGGCGACGACGGCCAGCCAGCTGCGGACCGGGCCGAGCGGGGCGGGAGAGGCGGCCGGCCGGTCGGCACCGTCCGGGGCGGGGGTGGCGGACACGGTGTCCGTGCCCTGGTGGGGGGAAGGGGGCGAGTGTGTCACGGGGATCTCCGGATGGCGCGGGGTGGCGGGAACGCGGGCGTGGTGGCCGGCTAGGGCGCGGACAGCAGCTCCGCGGCCCGCCGGAACGGTTCGAGCGGGGGCAGGAAGAGGACGGCGCCGGCGTGGCCGCCCTCGCGCAGCGTCGCGCCGAGGTGGATCGCGGGGACGATGCCGGTCTCGGCGACGCGCGCCGCGTCGATGCCGCACGGCACGCCCCGGTAGGCGAGGGCGGGGATGCGGTACTCGGGGTGTTCGCTCAGCGTGATCCGGTACATGCGCTCGGTCAGACGGATCATGTCCCGCGGCGTACCGGCGGAGTGGTCCTGCAGCGGCATGGCGGCCGCGGCCGCCATGCCGCCGAGGCCGACCGTCTCCGTGATCAGGCTCTCGCCGCCGACGTACGCCAGGTCGTCGGTGGTCCGGCCGTCGTACAGCCGGCCGCGCAGCGTGGACACCGGCGGGAGGGGAGCGGTCAGCCAGCGGTCGCCGAGACCGGAGACCCGCAGGCCGAACTGCTGCTCGTTGAGGTTCATCGCGGTGACGAGCGTGCTGCCGGGGATGCCGGAGGCGCTGTCGGCCGCGGCCTTGCACGCCGCCATCACGAGGTGCAGGAAGAGGTACTCGGCCGAGCGCAGGTACGCGGCCAGCGCCCTGTGGCGCTCCGCGACCCCGCCGCGCGACAGGTCCAGTACGGCGTCCAGCACTGCGGCCCGGAACAGCGCCCCGGCTGCCTTGTGCCGGCTGTGCAGGTCGTCGCCCATGGCCAGGGCCCGGCGGACGACCGGGGTGAGCGCGAGCCCGCCCAGGTGGTCCAGGACCTCGGCTAGGGCGGGCGAGACGACCTCGCTGACGTGCCGCAGCCGGGCGCCGACTCCGGCGTCCCAGACCCCGAAGGTCAGCGAGGCCCGGTCGGCGCCCTCGTTCATGCGGCAGAACGCGCGCCGGCCGGACGTCTCGTCCCGCACCACGACCACCGGCATCGACGCGGTGCACACGCCGGTGAGCGAGCCGACGGTCGCGTGGTCGTGCGAGGGGCGCACCACGATGGTGCCGTCGGCGAGCAGCGCCTCGGCCTCGTCCTCGTCCCGGGCGAGCCCTTCGTAGAGCGCGGCGCCGACGACGGCCCGGCGCTGGCCGCCCGCGTACCGCTCCCACGGCAGGGGCGGTCCGGAGACGAGGATCGTCCGGGGGGTCATGCCGGGGACGACCTCGCCCGCGGGGGCGACGGTCTCCAGGACGGGGCGGGCGGCGGTGAGGCGGGCCACCGCGAGCGCGTTGGCCGCGTCGCGGTCCGCGCGCCCGGAGCCGTGGTGTGCGGTGGCGGTGGTGGGACGGGCGGTCATCGCAGGGCCTCCTCGGACGTCTCGGCGGGCGACGGCTGCACGGCGTGGATCGTCACGCGGGCGGTGGCGTCCCGCGTGGCGGTGCCGAGGTCGGAGTCGAGGGGACCGTCCAGGACGACGGAGACCGACCTGCCCTGGGAGTCGGACAGGTCGCCGAGGAGGTCGCCGCGGCCGCGGCTCACCAGGACGGCACGGGCCCGGGCCGGGGCGTCCGGCGCGAGCGGCGGCAGGTCGGGCCACCGGCCCTGCTCGCCGACCCAGTGGACCGGTACGTCCTCGGCGGTCACGTCCGCCAGCAGGCCCCGGGGGTGGTCGAGGTAGACCTGCCGGGCCCGGCGGCGCGGCGGCGCGGTGGACGGCTCGGTGCCGAGCGCGAGGTCCAGCAGGGCGGCGTCCAGGTCCATGCCGGTGGCCAGGCGCCACAGGCGGGTGATGGCGTCGCCGGGCGGCCGCGCGGCGGCCTCCATCAGCACCACCCGGTCCTCGGCGGTCAGCCGGAATTCGGCGTGGCTCATGCCGGTGCCGAACCGGACGGCACGCAGGAACTGCGCGTTGGCGTCGAGCAGCAGTTCCTCCTGCGCCGGGGTGAGGTGCGGCGCGGGGGAAGTGTGACCGGTCTCGGTGAAGAACGACGTGGCGGACTCGTTGGTGTCCTTGGCCGTGATGCCCGCCCAGAGCACGGCGCCGTCGCGGACCAGCGTCTCCACGGAGAACTCGCGGCCGGTGATCCGTTCCTCGAGCAGGAGCAGTTCGTCGGGACCGTAGCCGGGCAGCAACGGGGGGACGGCGTCCGGTCCGGCGACCGCGCGCACACCCGAACTGGACATGCGCGAGGCCGGCTTGAGCACGGCGGGGTAGGTGTCCCAGCCGTCGGCGGTGGTGGTGTCCACGTTGTCGAGACCGACGCCGGCGCGGGCGACGACTCGGAGCCGGGGCGCCCGGTCGAGCACCTCGGCGTCGACCCGGGTGCCGCTGCGGACGATCAGGGCGTCCGCGTCGGGCATGGCGGCGAGCAGGGCCGGGCGGTCCCGGCCGTCGACGTGCCGGACGTCGCACGTGGTCTGGAGGGCGGCGAGGGTGTCACCGGGCAGTGCGTCACTCACGATCACGATCGGTGAGGGCACGGGTCTCTCCTTGAGGAGGCGTCAGGGCCACGAGACTAAAAGCCAAACGTTTGGTTTGTTCATGGAAAACCTAACGTTTGGTTTTATTCCAAGGAAGCCGTCTTCCGTGTGCCCTGCGTTACTCCGGCCGTCCGCGGTCCGGGCAGGCACCAGCGGGCGCATGGTGGAGGGCAGGGCGGAGCGGGGCGTGGACGCGCCCGGCTCCGGCCCGGGCGCTCCCGTCGCGCCCGTCCGGACGGGACCGCCGCGTCGCGGGCGGGCGCCGGCCCCGGGTGTACGGAGCGGCGCCGCGGCCCGGGTCCGTCAGAACAACTGCTCGCGGTACCAGGCGGCGTGGGCCGCCAGGCCCGCGGGGAGGCCGATGTCCGGCGCGTGGCCGCCCGCCGTCCGCAGCCGGGTCGCGTCGAACCAGTGATCGACCCCGAACAGATCCAGGAGATGGCCGTCGCACCCGGCGGCGATCAGCTCCCGCCTGGCTCGTTCGAACGGCTGGTCGCCCTCCACGAGCGGGAAGCCGAGGTGCCGGTGCGCGGCCACCACCAGGTCCCGCAGGCTGACCGGCCGGGGCGGACAGGCGTGGAGGACACCGGTCGCGCGTCGCGACGGTGGGGTCACGGCCATCCGCGCGAGGGTCGTGGCGAGACCGCCGACCTCCGTGAGCGACAGCAGCGCCGACCCGCCCTCGGGCAGCCCGGAGCGCAGGGCCCGCACCGTCCGCAGCAGGGCCGGCATCACCCACTTGTCCCCCCGGCCGCAGACGAGGTACGGGCGCAGGACCGCGCCGCCCGCCCCGAGCACGAACCGCTCGCCGGCCAGGCGGCTGCGGCTGGTCGGCGAGACGGGGCGCGGCTCCACCGCGCCCTCGGCCGTCCCGCGGAACGGCCCGTTGCCGTACACGGCCGCGGTGCTCAGCTGCACGAGCCCGCCCACGCCCGGCCGGCCTCGGCCACCAGGTGGCGGGTGCCGTCGACGTTCACCGCCTCGCACCGCTCCTCGTCCTTGCCGATGTACGAGGCGAGGTGCAGCACGCAGTCCACGTCGCGGCAGATGCCGCGCAGAGTGGCGGGGTCGGTGAGGTCGCCCTCCACGACCTCGACCCGCGGTCCCGCCGCCGGGGACCGCCGGTGGGCCAGCACGCGCACCCGCACCCCCGCGGACCGCAGGAGCGGGACGACCGTGCCGCCGACGAACCCGGACCCGCCGGTGACCAGGACGCGCGGCCTGTTCACCGTCCGTCCTTCGCTGAGGCGGGCACGCGGTGGGCGGTGAGCACGCACTCGTAGGCGATGGCGCCGTTCTGTTCGGCTGCCACCTGGACCTCCCCGCTGGCGGTGCCGGTGGTGAGCAGCCGGGCGCGCACCAGGCAGGGGCTGTCGAACTCCACGTACCGGTGGAACCGGCTGGCCATCACGGGCGTCAGGACCGTGCCGGGGCCCGCGAGGCGGTGTGCCGCCTGCCGCGCGGCCTCCAGCAGGAGCATCCCGGGGACGTGGTCGGTGGGGTGGTCGAAGAGAGTGGGGTGCGCCCAGTTGACGCGCAGCGGCCAGACCCCCTCGTCGGGACGAGCCGGGCCGTGACCGGCCGGCGGGAGGCCGAGCACCACGTCCGCCTCGGCGGTGCGGCCGACCTGGTGGGGAGGCAGGGCGCGGGCTGGTCGGGCAGGCCGGCGGGTATCTCGGCGTACGGGCCCCGCAGCCGCCGGTAGACCGAGCGCCGCATGCGGTTGAACGTCATCCGGCCGTGGCCCAGGGCCACGGCGCCCCGCGCGAGCCCGACCTCCATCGTCATCCCCGCCAGGCGGCCACCGTGCAGCTTCACGTCGGTGCCCTCGACGGTCAGCTCGACGTCGACCGGTCGGTGGCCGAGGCGCAGGGCATCGGGGAAGAGGGTGAAACGGAGGTCCGTCATCAGGGTCGGATGGTCCCGGGGCAGGTCGTAGAAGACATGGCTGACCAGGGAGAACGTCTGGCGGATGCTCTCGGCGGCCAGCAGCGGGTCGCGCCAGAGGCCGTCGACCGGGCCGTAGAAGCCGTGGCCGCGCGGCCACTGCGCTCCCACCTTGAAGCGGTGCGGGCCGAGGCGTATCCAGTCGGTGAGCAGCACCTCGCCGACGGCCCACCGGTGGACGAGATCGCGCGGTGCCGTCCGCTCGAAGGAGAGGGGGCGTAAGTGCTCGTCGGCGGGCGGGGGGTGCGAGCGGTGAGGAAGGAACAGAGGGAGAGGTCGACCGGCATGTCACACGGCTCCTGTCTGCGCTGCTTCCCGGAAGCCGCCACTCGGCCCTCCGGGCGCAAATGATCGCGATACAGCTTTCGAAGCCATACAATACCCAACGTCTGGTTTGTTTTGGCCGTACCTCATCAGGCTCTTCATGAGTCCGACATGACGCGGAAACGAGGGTGTCACGCAATGGCCCGACAGGAACGAGCGATCGAGACGCGGCGGAAACTCCTCGTCGGGGCGGCCCAGGTCTTCGACGAACGGGGCTACGCGGCGGCGAGCATCAACGAGATCCAGGAGCGCAGCGGCGTCACCAAGGGGGCCATGTACTTCCACTTCGCGTCCAAGGAGGAGATCGCGCGCGGGGTGATGGCGGCGCAGACCGAGATCCCGGTCGAGACCCGCAGCCGGTCCGCGTCACCCATGCAGCAGGTCATCGACCTCACCCACGAGCTGGCCCGCCGGCTGCGCACGGACGTCCTGTTCCGGGCGAGCATACGGCTCACGGTGGAACGGGGGACCTTCCAGGCGAACGACTCCGACCTCTACGACTGGTGGCTGCGCGCCTTCGGCCGCGAACTGGCCCGTGCCCAGGGCGCCGGCGAACTCAGGCCGGAGATGGCCCCCGAGGACGTGGCGGCGAGCGTGGTGGGCTCCTTCACCGGCATCCAGATGCTCTCCCACGTCACGTGCGACCGGCGTGACCTCCACGAGCGCCTGGCTCGCTGGTGGGAGCAGATCCTCCCCGGCATCGCGACCCCGGAGGCCGTGCGCACGATGCTGCCGGCCGGTTCCCCCGGACTCGACCTTCCCGACGGGGCCTGACCGTCCGGCGCGGCCGCCGCTACCGGGCACCGGTCGGTGTCCGGTCCGGGTGAAGTCGCGTCGGCTTCCCGCCGCGGACCGCCCGGGACGCGTGTACGGGGTGCCGGTGAGGTGCTCGGCGGGCCGGTGAGGCCGGCCCGGCGCAGGTCGCCGTGCCCTGCGGCCCGGGCGGTGGCCTGGACTGCGGCGATGCCGAGGAACCGGGTGAGGCCGGAGGAGACGCCGTTGACCGTCGGGCCGCCATGAGGTCCGGCGGCGGGCCAGGACAGTGAGGGTGACGTCGACCGCCGGGATCGCGGTGACGGCCATCGCCGGCTGCCGGGCGAGCACCCCTCCTGCCCGGCCCGGGTGACTGACAGCGCGTCGCCCATGCGGATGAGCGTGCCGACGCGCAGTTCCCGGCGGCACCGCCGTCGCGGCGCTGCCGCCCGGCAACGGGCGTGCACCGCGCCGCCCTCACGTCACCGGGGTACTCCCCCGAGGGCACGATGCCGCGAACCCTCGCCGGCCGGGTCGGAGCGTCGGCGAGCCCTCGATGACATACTGCGCCGGCCGGCACCTCATCCCCGTCCTCGCCGCGGACCGGTTGCGTGACACCGGCGACACCATCGGCGCGATCGCCCACCCCGTGGGCCGCGGCAGCGCCTTCGCCCTGTCGACGGCCTTCACGGGCCTACGGCGTCGGTCCGCAGGAGGGGCGGACGCGGGCGGTCCCACCTGCGGTCATGGAGAAAACCTCATCGATCGCCTGTCATGTCTCATAAGAGCGACCGGTGACAGCGTGGTCCGGCGGTGGAAGGCTCGCAGGCGTTCGTGACCATCGACCGAGACACCGGGGGAAGCCTCATGCTGGTGAGACGAACGGTGGCCGTGCTGGCCGCCATGGTGGTGATGGTGTTCGGCGGGAGCGCCGCCGCCCAGGCATCGCCACGACCCGCGCCCGTCGCGGTGACCACGCAGTCCGAAGCGGGACCCGCCGGCGCCCAGGCGTCGTGCACCAAGCGCAACGTCAGTCACTACGACGTGTGGACGAATCGCACCTGGCCGGCCGACTGGGTGTGCGGGAACCGCGCGGGAGCGCCGCTGTACGGCTGCGCGAGCTTCATCTCCGCCTGCGGGGTGATCGGCTGGATCGACACCTCGTCCAGCTGGTTCGTCTGCTGGGGCAGGGGCGCCCAGCACAGCGGGGGGAACAACATCTGGTACTACACCCAGGGCGACCGGTCGGCCCTCGGTGAAGGCGGCCGTCAGGGCTGGGGGTTCATCCCCGCGGTGGACGTGTGGACCTCCACCGATCCCTGGCCCGGCATGACCGAATGCAACATTCCATAAGGCCGGGGGGTCTTCCATGCGCTTCACCGCCACACCTGCTCCGGTCCGTACGCCCCGGTACCTCCTCATGATGGCAACGGTGGTGTGCTCGCTGCTGCTCGCCGGCGCCGGCCTCTCCCCCGCCTCGGCGGCACCGGCACGGCCCGACGGCACGTCCCCGGTCATCCTGGGCAGCACCGCGCAGGTGCCCCCCGGAGTGACCGCCGGAGTCGCCGTCTTCGACCGGCAGACAGGTGCCTTCACCGAACAGGTGAACCCGGGCATGCAGTTTCGCTCGGCTTCCGTGGTCAAACTGCTGATGGCACTCGACTTCCTCTGGAACCGAGGACCCGACTACATCGTTCCGGCAGCCGACCGTACGCGGCTGGACGCGATGCTGCGCAGCAGCAGCGACACGGCCGCCGACCACTACTGGGACGCTCTCGGCAGGAACGCCATGGTCGCTCGCATGGTCGCCCGGCTCGGCCTCGTCGACACGGTGCCGCCGCCTGCCGGTCACGAGGGCATGTGGGGCTACACCGCCATGTCGGCCCGGGACACGGTGACGACGTACCGGTACATCCTCGACAAGGCCCCGGCGCCCGTCCGCGACCTCATCATGGACAACCTCCGCCAGTCGACGAGGTGCGCGTCCGACAGCTTCGACCAGCACTTCGGCATCGCGTCCGCGTTCGGCCGGCCGTGGGCCGTCAAACAGGGCTGGTCGGGACGCTACGCGCAGGGCACCTGCAGCCCCACACCGGCCGGAGCGGCGGCGCCTGCGAGTGACCCCGGTCCCGGTGCGCTCGCGGCCGCCGCCGTGGATCTCACGCGACCCGCGCTGCACACGACGGGCACCGTGGGATCCGGTGACCGCTCCATCGTCGCCGTCCTCACCCTGCACCCCGACGGCACGACCTACGGCAAGGCCTACACCGACATCGGCCGTCTGACCCGTTCGCTGAACGTGCCCGGCTCGGTCGCCGTGTCCGGGAAGTGGTACGGAACCTGGAGCTCCGACGTCAACGTGCGCCGGGAGCCTGCGATCGGGGACAACAACGTGCTGACCAGGCTGCCCGCCGGTGTGGAGGTGCTGGTGGGCTGCCAGAAGAAGGGCCAGCTCGTCTCCGTGCCGCCCTACAGCAACGACTGGTGGGCGTACCTGCCCCAGTACGGCGGCTACATGTCCAACATCTACATCAGCCATCCGGACAACCAGTTGCCCGACGTCCCGCTGTGCGGCAGCTGACGGAGCGGTCCGAACCGGCAGTGAACCGCGGGGGGGGGGCCCCCGGCGCCCCCCCCCCCCCCCCCCCAATCAGCAACGGGGGTTTGCGGGACGGGTGGCCAGGGGGGGCGTGGGTGTGGGCTTTGGGGAGGACCGTTCT
>NZ_JBITSF010000013.1:74439-252474 GCF_044540485.1 Streptomyces sp. NPDC085946
CCGGCCGCCGGGGGGGGGGCGGCCGGCGGGGGCGCCCGCGGGGGGGCGGCCGGGGGGGGCGGCCCCCCCCCCCCCCCCCCCCGCGACCGCACCTAGTACTGCAACGGTGTTTGCCGTGACTGATGGCCAGGTCGGTCGTTGGTGTGGTCATGGGTGAGGACCTTGCTGATGTCAGGTTGTGGGCGGGCGGCCTGACCGTCCTGCGAGCCCACGAGCTGGGTGCCGGGAAAGCAGAAACGGATCCTCCCAGCTCATCCACCTCAGCCTCGCCGAGATACGACGGCTGATCACCCGCCTCACCGACCGCCGACCCACACCCGTCGAGCACATCCTGCACTGGTCACACTGGCGCCGACGACGACAACAGCAGGCCCGCACCAGTCACTACAAACGACGCGGACACAGCCCTTGACCTGGCCATCAGTCACGGCAAACACCGTTGCAGTACTAGTGCACTCACACAGGTGACGCCACGGGCGAACCGCTGCTGCGCGCCGTTGCCCGTCTGCCCGTGGGCAGCAAGTCCTGCGAGGGCTGCAGCCGTGACCGCTTCCGCCACTGGAACGCCGGCGTCGGTCCGGCCGACGGCTGCGGTACCCGCGCCGAGGTCCTCCTGCCGAAGCGGTCGAGCCGCTGTTTCGAAAGCTCCGCCGGGGGCCGTGGGTGACCGGTTCATCGCCTGTTGCGGGGTCACAGACAGGTGACGCCGGTCAGTTCTTCGGCCGCCGCCCAAAGTCGCCTGCCGACGGCCGGATCGGCTGCCTCCCGGCCGAGCCGGGCCTCGGTGACCCGGCCCCGGGTCTCCCAGAGCCCGGACGGCCCGAAGAACTGGCCGCCCTGTGCACCGGGCTCGGTCGCGGCGTGCAACTGAGGCAGCGCGCCCTGCTCCACCGACTGGGTGACCAGCAGACCGAACCGCGCGATCAACCGCCCGAGTCGGCCGCGGTGCTCCCACGCACGCGGTGTCAGGTTGGTGCGGGTGAGACCGGGATGGGCCAGCACACTGACGACCGGCGATCCGACGGCGCGCAGGCGGCGGTCCAGCTCGATGCCGAAGACCGTGGTGGCGAGCTTTGACCGGCCGTAGGCGGAAGCGGCCCGGTAGCCGCGTTCGAACATCAGGTCATCGAAGTCGAGGTGCGCGTTCTTGTGGGTGATCGAGCTGAGACTGACCACGCGGGCCTGCCGCGCCGCGGCCAGGTTGTCCAGCAGCAGGCCGGTCAGCGCGAAGTGGCCCAGCATGTTGGTGACGAGGTGCAGCTCGAAGCCGTCGGCGGAGGTGCGGCGCGGGCCGAGCAGCACCAGGCCGGCGTTGTTGACCAGCAGGTGGATCACCGGGTGGTCGGCGGCCAGCTTCGCGGCGAACGCGCGTACCGAATCGAGGGAGGCCAGGTCCAGCTCGCGCACCTCGGTGTCGCCGCCGATCCGGTGGGCGGCCTCCCGTCCGGCGGCGGTGTCGCGGACGGCGAGCACGACACGGGCGCCGCGGCGGGCCAGTTCGGTGGCGGTGACCAGGCCGAGGCCCGAGTTCGCGCCGGTCACGACGGCGGTCCGGCCATGCTGGTCGGGGATGCGGTCGGCGGTCCATCCGGTCATCTGCTGCTCCTGGAGGTGTCGGTGGGGTGGACCGTCGACGCTAGGGGCAACGCGAGCCGGCTCGGTCGCTCTCGCCTGCCTGGGTCTGCGGGACCTACCTTGGGCACCCGGCCAGGCGGCACACTTGCGGCATGACCCATCCGTACGCCCGTGAACTCGGAGACTTCCTGCGTGCCCGGCGCAGTCGGCTGCACCCCCACGACGTCGGCCTGGAGCCAGGTGGCCGGCGCAAGGTCACCGGGCTGCGGCGCGAGGAACTGGCCCTGCTGGCCGGGCTGAGCACCGACTACTACCAGCGGATGGAGCAGGGCCGGGAGGTACGCCCGTCCGACGACGTCCTAGACGCGCTCGCCGGCGCGCTCGGCCTCAACGACGAGGAACGCCGGCACCTGTTCACCCTGGCCCGCGCCGCCCGCCGGCCTGTGCCGGCCCGTGTGGACCGCGCTCCCGAGAAGGTTCCGGACAGTACGCGCCGGCTGCTGTGGGTGATGGACACCCCGGCGGTCGTGCTCGGCCGCCACCTGGACCTGCTCGCCTGGAACCCGATGGCGGAGGCGCTGCTCGGCAGCCCGGACGCCCACCCGCCCCACCGGCTCAACATGCTCCTGCTGCTGTTCGACGACACGCTGACCGGCGAGCGGAGCTGCCCGGACTGGGAGCGGCAGGCTCTGGACTGCATCGGCATGATGCGCGCCGCCGTCGCCACCGACCCCACCCACCCGCGCGCCACCGCGGTCGTCGGCGAACTGAGCATCCGCAGCGCGGAGTTCCGGCGGCTGTGGGCCCGGCACGACGTACGGGCGTCGGTCAGCGGGACCAAGACCTTCCGGGTCCCCGGAATCGGCGACATCGTCCTGGACTGGGACACCTATCAACTGCCCGGCCAGCCCGGACCCTTCATGCTGGCCTACACCGCCGAACCGGGCAGCGTCGACGCGGACCGGCTGCGGCTCCTGGCATCGTTGCACGAGACCCGCTCGGCGCTCGCCGACGAGCACCTCCCCCAGGAGAACTCCGTCCGGCGACGATGATGGTCACGCGATCGCGGTCTCGGACGAGGCGTACCTGGGCGCTGCCGGTGCCGGCGTGCTCGGCCACATCGTTCAGGGCCTCCCGGACGATGCGGTAGACGGCGAGGCCCACTCCCGGCGGCAGCAGCCCGGCCATGCCCTCCTGGTACACCGACGCCCCCGGACCCGCCCGGTGGAAAGACCGAGGAACGCGGGAAGCCGGGACAGCCCGGGCGCCGGCCGGGCACCGGCACCGGGTCCGCCCGCAGCGAGGAGCGCCCGCAGGAGCCGGCCGCCCGATGACGCACACACACCACCGCCCTCAGGACCACGTCATGAAGGCGGCCCCAGCCGCGGACAACCCCGAACCGCCGGTCGGCTCACCGCCGAGGGGGAACGACGACGCGGACCCGGTCCGCGTGCGCGCCGCCCCGCACAGCCCGCCGTCACCCCACCACCGAGCAGAAGGCACACACATGCCCAACGAACCCACCGGGCCGGCCGCTCCTCTCCCTGCCGAGTCCCCGCCGCCGTCCCGGCGCACGTTCATCGCGACGACCACCGCGGTGGGCGGTGCCGCCGTCGCCGGCGGCCTGGCCGCGGGCACGCCCGCACTCGGTGCCGCACCGGCTGCCGCCGGCGGGCCGCCCGGCGGCCGTGTCTCGCTGACCGTCAACGGCGAGCGGCACGCCATCACGATCGACAACCGGACGTCGCTGCTGGACCTGCTGCGCGAGCGGCTCGGTCTGACCGGATCCAAGAAGGGCTGCGATGCCGGTGCCTGCGGGGCCTGCACGGTCCTGGTCGACGGACGCCGCGTCAACGCGTGTCTGACACTGGCGATACGCCTGGAAGGCGCCGAGGTCACCACCGTCGAGGGTCTGGCCCCGGGCGAGGGCGGCGAACTCCATCCGCTGCAGGAGGCGTTCATCGAGCAGGACGCCTTCCAGTGCGGCTTCTGCACGCCCGGCCAGATCATGTCCGGCATCGGGTGCATCCAGGAAGGCCACAGCGGCTCCGCGGAGGAGATCCGGGAGTGGATGAGCGGCAACATCTGCCGCTGCGGCTGCTACGTCGGGATCGTCAAGGCGGTCCACCGGACCGCACACGGGAAATGAGGTCGGCCACCATGTACCCCTTCTCCTACATCAGGGCCTCCGGCACCCGGGGCGCGCTGGCCGCCGGGCGGCGCGGTGGCCGGTACGTCGCCGGCGGCACCACCCTGGTCGACCTGATGCGCGAGACCGTCGAACGCCCCAGCACCCTGGTCGACATCAGCGGCCTGCCGCTGCGCGGGGTCACCCGCACCGAACGCGGGGGCCTGCGCATCGGCGCCCTGGTGCGGATGGCCGAGGCCGCCGCCCACCCCGAGGTGCGCACCGCCTACCCCGTGCTCTCGCAGGCACTGGAGCTCAGCGCCTCCCCGCAACTGCGGAACATGGCCACCATCGGCGGCAACCTCATGCAGCGCACCCGCTGCGCGTACTTCCGCGACGTGACCGCCGCCTGCAACAAGCGCGACCCGGGCGCGGGATGCGCGGCACGGGGCGGCTTCAACCGCACGCACGCCATCCTCGGCACCTCCGACCACTGCGTGGCCACCCACCCCTCCGACGCCGCTGTGGCCTTCGCGGCCCTGGAGGCAACCGTGCACCTGCTGGCCCCGGACGGGAGCGCACGCGGTGTGCGCCTGGCCGACTTCCTCCTGCGGCCCGGCCGCACCCCCCACCGCGAGCAGGCCCTGAAGCCGGGCGAGCTGATCACGGCAGTGGAGGTCCCGGTCCATCCGCGCCCGTTACGGTCGGGCTATCTGAAGGTGCGTGACCGGCAGTCGTACGAGTTCGCCCTCACCTCCGCGGCCGTCGCGCTGCACGTCCGCGGCGGGGTGATCCGGGAGGCGAGGGTAGCCGCCGGCGGCGTCGGCACCGTTCCGTGGCGGCTCCCCGGGGTCGAACGGCACCTCGTCGGCGAGCGGCCCTCGGACGCCCTGTGGGCCGAGGCCGCCGGGCGGGCGGCCGAGGGAGCCCGTCCGCTGGAGCACAACCGCTTCAAGGTCGACCTGCTCGAACGCACTGTCGAACGCCAGCTCCGCACCGTGGGGGGTGCCGGGTGAGTCCCCAGCCGCAGGCGGCCGTCGGGGCACCGCTCTCCCGGGTGGACGGGCGGCTGAAGGTCACCGGCACGGCCGACTACACCGCCGACCACGACGTCAGGGGCGCGGTCCACGCGGTCGTCGTCGGCAGCCGTATCGCCCTCGGCCGCATCACTGCCGTCGACACCCGTGCCGCCCTGGCCCAGCCCGGCGTCCTGAGGGTGATCAGCCACCTCGACGCGCCCCGGCTGGCGTACCGCGACAACCCCGGGGCGTTCATGGACCCACCGGTCGGCGAACGGCTGCGCGTCTTCCAGGACGACCGGGTCCGCTTCTTCGGGCAGCCCGTCGCCGTGGTCGTGGCCCGGACGCTGGAGGCCGCGCGGCACGCCGCGCACCTGGTGCGCGTCTCGTACCGTGCGGAACGGCCCTCCACAGACCTCACCGCCCCCGACCTCCCGGTCAACGACCCCCTGCCCCCACAGGACTACGAGCGCGGCACCCCGACGGAGGCACTGGCCGCCGCGGAGGTGCGGCTGGAGGCCGTCTACCGGCTCGCCCGCGTCCACCACAACGCCATGGAGCCGCACGCCACCATCGCCCGCTGGGACGGCGACAGGCTCACCGTCTGGGACAAGACCCAGTGGGTGCAGGGGGCGCAGAACGAACTCGCCGCCGTGTTCGGCATCCCGCCGGAGTCGGTGCGCGTCATCTCGCCCTTCGTCGGCGGCGCGTTCGGCAACGCCGCGCGGGTCTGGCCGCACTCCACCGTCGCGGCCCTGGCCGCCCGCGTGACCGGGCGCCCGGTGAAGCTCGTGCTGACCCGCGAGCAGCTCTACCACGGGGTCGGCTACCGGCCCGCCTATACGTACACGCTGCGCCTGGGCAGCGACCGGCGCGGGCGGCTGGCCGGGACGGTCCACGGCATCAGGGCCGAGACGTCCGCGTACGAGCACTTCCTGGAGGGCACGGTGACCCCGGGCCGGATGCTCTACGCCACCCCCCACGTCGGCCAGACGTACCGGACCGTGCCGCTGAACGTGAACACGCCGACCTACATGCGCGGCCCCGGCTACGCGACCGCCGCGTTCGCCATCGAGTCGGCCCTGGACGAACTCGCTCACGAACTGGGCATCGACCCGATCGAGCTGCGGCTGCGCAACGAGACGGCGCAGGACCCCTCCAACGGGCTGCCGTTCTCCACACGGCGGCTGCGCGAGTGCCTGCGGGTGGGCGCCGACGTCTTCCGCTGGGACCGGCGCGACCCCGCGCCGCGCGCCACCCGCGACGGCGACTGGCTGATCGGCACCGGCGTGGCCGTCGGCTGCTACGACACCCTGCGTCTCGGGGCCCAGGCCCGGGTCAGGCTGGACGCCGACGGCACGGCCCTGGTGGAGTCCGCGTCCAGTGACATGGGTCCCGGCACCTACACCTCGATGACCCAGCTCGCCGCGGACGCCCTCGGCCTGAACATACGGAAGGTGACCTTCCGGCTCGGCGACTCCCGCATGCCGGTGTCCCCGCCCCACGCCGGCTCCCTCACCATGGCCAGCGTCGGCTCCGCCGTCCAGGACGGATGCGACAGGCTGCGGCGGCAAGCGATCGGGCTGGCCGTCGGAGACGAGGGCTCCCCCCTGTACGGCGCCGAGGACGACGACGTCGTCGTCCTCGGCGGCCGGCTGCGCGTACGCGACGACCCTGCGCGCACGGAGACCTACGAGCGGCTCCTGGCCCGCAACCACCGCACCCACCTGGAGGTGCTCGGCTCCTTCACGCCGCCCTCGAAGCCGGAGCGGTCGTCGATGTACGCCTTCGGCGCGACGTTCGCCGAGGTCGCCGTCGACGCCCGGCTGGGCATGGTGCGGGTGCGGCGGATGCTCGGCGTGTACGACGCGGGCCGCATCGTCAGCCCCAAGCTCGCCGAGAGCCAGGCGCTGGGCGCCATGGTCGGCGGCATCGGTCAGGCGCTGCTGGAGCACACGGTCACCGACCACCGCGACGGCCGGATCGTCAACGCGAACCTGGCCGACTACCTCGTCCCCGTCAACGCCGACGTCCCCGAGCTGCGGGCGGTCTACCTGGACGGCGGCGCGGACCTCGACGCCGCCCCCATCGGCGTCAAGGGACTGGGCGAGGTCGTAGCCGTCGGCGTGGCACCCGCCGTCGCCAACGCCGTCTTCCACGCCACCGGCCGCCGCATCCGCGACCTGCCCATCACCGTCGAAGCCCTGCTCTGACCCCGGGGCGGCCCTTCACCGGACCGCCCCCGTAGCAGCAACCACAACCCCGCCCTGCACCCGCCACCCGGACATCCACACCACGATCCGCTGACGCCCCACCACTGTCACCCCACCGCCCGCTCACACCTCCGCCTGCTTCCTTCGGTCGGGGGCGTTCTCTGCGTGCGCGGCTCAGGATGAGCGCGGCGAGGTGAGCGGCGAGCACCCGGTCGTGCAGGTGCTCATCCGCAGCACCGGATCCGCCGCCGGAGAGCGCCGCTCCTGGAGAGGCGGACGCGGCCACCGGCGGCGCTCGATCAGGCGGCCGCCGCCGTCACGGCCGGACGGCCCGCGGCGGAGCGGGGCAGCGCGAACCGCCGCAGCAACTCGCGGGCCGGAGGCCTGGCGAGGACGAGGTGCACGAGGAGATAGCCGATCAGCCCGCCCAGGGTATTGGCGAGCAGGTCGTTGACATCGACGAAGCGGCCGTTGTGGAAGAGCACGTATGACAGCAGCTGCGTCGCCTCGATGCACAGGCTCGCCAGTGCGCTCACCCCGGCGGCCGGGGCCGTGCCGCTCACCCGTGTGAGGAGGGGCAGCAGCATGCCGAGCGGCACGAACATCAGGACGTTGGGCACCGCGGTCACGTCGACGGTGACCAGCGGCACGTAGTTGACCTGGTTCCACCACGGCATCTGGTTGGCGTACTCGCCCCACGTCACCCGCAGCGGCAGGACAGTGATAGACAGTACGACCGCGGCGTAAAGGCACGCGGCAGCGCGCAGGACCCCGTGCAGGCCGGTCCAGCCGGGCCGCGCCCGGCGCAGGCGCACGGCCGCCACCACGAGGAAGACGACGACGGCGGGGCCCAGGACGTACGTCGCTTCGATGGTCAGGTTCAGATTCACGTGCCGGTTCCTTCGGGTTTCTCGGGACATCGGCCGCCAGCCTCCCGCGCACCGGCCCTCGCGCGACTCCGGCGAAAGTCGTAGCGGTCTCCCGGAAGACCGCTACGACTTTCGGCAGAGGGCGAGGCGGAGCGGCTGTCCTACGCTTCACCGCATGTCCTCTCGTCGAAGCCCGGTAGCTGAGCTGTCCGCCACGCGTGGCAACGTTGCGCCGGAGTTCCCGTGAGACGGTCGACGGGTCTCTGCCCAGTCGGCGTGCGATCTCGCGTACGCCTTCGCCCTGGGCGTTGAGCAGCGCGGTCTCCTCGCGTTCGGTGAGGGACAGGTACCGGCCCGAGGGCGGGCTGAGCTAGATCGACGACATGCCGTCACGCTCACGGAACCACCGCGAACCACCACCGGGGACACACCGCACGAGACCGCCGCGTCCTCGCTGCCCCTCCCCTCAGCGATCTTCGCCCAGAAAGCCCGCTCCACATCGACGGACCGAAGGTCGGCCCGGCGACCGCATCGCCGGACGCCCCCTCAATCTCGCCGTCCAACCCGGTGGTCTTCCCACGCAACACCTCCGTGATCAAGGTGTTGCGACGACCACTTGAATCCGCCCAGTAGACGTCCATGAAGCTCACCACACGCTCGGTGCGGGCAGGAATCGAGGCATCCATGGGCTCCGTCGGGGACTCGTACGACAACGCCCTCGCGGAGAACCTCTGATGCTCATCAAGACCGAGGGCCTGCGCGGACGCACCTTCGCCACCCGGGCCGAGGCGAACCTCGCGCTCTTCGAATACGTCGACGGGTTCTACAACAGCCGGCGCATCCAGAAGCGCCTCGGCTACCTCAGCCCCGTCGAGTTCGAAGAGCAGCACCACGCCGAGCAGGCAGCGGCCGAACGAGTGAACCTGAAACCCCGCTAACCCGCTCTGACCAGCTGATCAGCTCCTTCCGAGCAACGGGGGAACCTCAAGAGAGGATCCGTAAATATGTAGCATGTCGTTGTTGGCGTCGGGATACTGCCTCGGTGACCCGTGCTGCACTGCCTCAGCCACTTCGACCTCGCGCCTTGACGCCCGGAGACCTCGTCGTCATCGCGTCGCTGTCCGGGCCGCTCGATGTCAGACACGAGCCTGGGCTTGAGCAGGCGGTAGCCGTGCTCGAGCGGATGGGATTCCGCGTGTGTCTCGCGCCGCTACTCGAAGCAGGGCGGCACCATTGGTGGAGCGCGGCTCAGCCGGTAGACATCGCCGAGGAGCTCAACGCTCTTCTGCGTGATCCCGAGGTGCGCGCGATCATCGCGCATGACGGTGGCCACACGGCGCTCGGTTACCTCGACCTGATCGACGTTGAGGCGATCACTGCCGACCCCAAGCCGATCCTCGGCTACAGCGACATCTCGCTGCTGCATCTGGTGCTCTACGCGCGCACGGGCCTAGTCGGATTTCACGCCGATCTGGCCACCCCTGGACTCGGCGGGCACTGGCAGGCTGCACCCGCAGCGCGCCAAGCAGAGCTTGAGGAGCTCTACTCGACGCTGCTGACCGGCCCTGAGGCGATCGGTGCGCTGCCAGCCACCGCGTCGTGGGAATGCTGGCGTGCCGGTCGCGCCGAAGGTCGGCTGATCGGCGGGCTGACCAATCGCATCGTACTGGCGCAGGCGACTCGTTACGCCCTGCCGCTCGAATGGTACGACGGTGCGGTGCTTTTCTGGGAGGAGATGGGCGGCCACGCGTCGCATGTGTGGAGCTACCTACAGGTGCTGCGGCATAGCGGCATCCTCGACCGGATTTCAGGCATGGTCGTGGGAGTTCCGCACGAGATCGACGGGCTCGGAGGGCCTGACGCGTCCCCGACCTTGTCCGAGATCGTCCTCGATGTCCTCGGCGACCGTGACATCCCGGTCCTGGGCAACGTCGAGTTTGGACATGCCGGCCCGAATCTGCCGATGCCGGTCGGTATCCGCGTTGCCCTCGATGCGCAGCAGCGGACGTTGTCGCTGCTCGAACCAGCGGTACGGGCCGCTCATAGTGACGGACCGATCGGCTGAGCAGCGCGTTCTGACCTCGTGGCGCTCGTGGAAGCAAGCTGCGCCGCTACGGCGACCGGTGGGTGTCCCGCAGATACTGACTTCGGCTTGTCAGGGTGAGGTTGGGTCGTCGATGGTCAGGCCGGTGCCGGCTGTGAAGCCGTCGAGGGTGTGGGGCCGGTACTGGAGGCGTTTGAGCCGGTTGCGGACGAGGGCTTCGAGCCGGTCCAAGGCGACCACGGCGAGGTTGGCCAGGCTGCGTTTGACGTGTGCCCATACCCCCTCGACGGGGTTGAGGTCGGGTGCGTAGGCGGGCAGCAGGAACACCGTCAGCCAGTCCCGCTCGGCGATCAGCTCGCGCATGGCGTGGGAGACGTGGGTGTTCAGCCGGTCCCAGACCAGCACGATGGGTGCCTTGAGGAGCTGGTGGACGCCGTCGATCAGTGCGATGAAGTCCCGCTCGCCCATGCTGCGGCGTGCGCTGCTGCCCGCTCGGTGGGTGCGCAGGCGGTGGCACAGCCGGGTGCACGAGCCGGGCCGTATCGCGATCAGTCCGGCCACCGACAGGCGACCCGAGCGGTGCCCGCTGACGGTCACGACCGGGGTGTGCCCTCGCCGACCCCAGGTCCGTCCCCGGGGCGGCTTCCGGGTGAAGCCTGCCTCGTCCTCGAAGGCGCTGTCACGTTGGCTGACCGGGTGGAATCATTTTCTGGTCGGTCGTGCTGGGAGAGGTCGTCCGTGGGCAGCGCACCGCCGTCGTACAAGGGGTACCGGTACCCGGTCGAGGTGATCGCGCACTGTGTGTGGCTGTACTTCCGCTTCCCGCTCAGCTTCCGCGAGGTCGAGGAGCTGAGGCTCGAGCGCGGCGTGATGGTGACCCACGAGACGATCCGCCGCTGGTGCGCGAAGTTCGGGCAGTCCTACGCCAACGGCCTGCGCCGCCGCCAGCCCCGGCCCGGGGACAAGTGGCACCTGGACGAGGTCTTCGTCAGGGTCAACGGCCAGCAGCGGTACCTGTGGCGGGCCGTCGACCAGGACGGCAACGTGCTCGACATCCTGGTCCAGAACCGGCGGGACACCGCTGCGGCCAGGCGCTTCTTCCATAAACCACTCAAGAAGACTTGCTCGGTGCCGCAGGTGGTGGTCACCGACAAGCTCCGTTCCTACGACGCGGCCCACCGCGAGGTCATGCCCTCCGTCGAGCACCGCTCGCACAAGGGCTTGAACAACCGGGCCGAGAACAGTCATCAGCCCACCCGGCAGCGTGAACGCGCCATGAAAGGCTTCCGCAGCGTCGGCGGAGCCCAGCGGTTCCTGGCCGCGTTCAGCGGCATCTCACCCCACTTCCGACCCCGCCGCCACCTGATGAGCGCCCCCGGCCACCGAGCCGAGATGGCCATCCGCTTCGCGATCTGGGATCAGATCACCGGCGCCGCCGACCAGCCCGCCAAGGCTTGAGCACCGGCCCGAAACCCGGCCCTCCCCACACCCCGATACGCGGTCAGAGACCCACGCACCCAATAATGTGACAGCGCCGCGCCCAAGGCAGGCCCGCGACGGCGAGGACGGTGGCGACCGCGGGATAGCTGCCGCACGCGGCCACGCCGAGTCCGGCAGAGGCCACTGCAAGGCAGCGCAAGGCCGGCGGCGGAAAACCGTTGCGGCACAAGCAGAGCATGGACAACGCCGCCCGCGGTGAACACGTTGTCGGCGGATACTCCTATTACTCCGGCCTGTGCCGCACCGCTCCGCTCACTCGGTGGGCTTGCCGTCTGTACCCGCCCGCGTAGTGAATAACGATTCCGTCCACCAGGATCAAAGGGAGGTATGACACTTCTTCAACGGAGTTATCTTCTGTTGCAGATCGCCCGCGGCATTCTTGCGGAATACGACGGAATAGCACCAGTAGGCCCGGGAGTGCTCGGCGCCGAAAATGGTCGCATACTCATAGTCCCCGAAAAAGCGGACGGTCGTGGTCAATTGGCTTTTCGAGCGCCGGTAGGAGGTGAGCGTGCCGTCGTGCTTCTCGGCGATGTTGTGTATGACCTCGGGATTGTCGAGGTACGGCGAGGCTGTCATCACGGCACGTGCATAGGACCGCACCAGCACTTCGGTCCGTTTTGCGGCTTCTGCCTCGTTTCGTTCATTCGTGCGTTCTTGGCGGTGGGCCGCGATCATGAGGATTAGGGCCGCGATCAGTACGGCGACGATGGGCGCCATGAGGGCAATGAGGCAACCGGGGGCCAGCACCGTAACGCGGCGCTGCCGCGCTACGGTGCCGTGGTCAGACATGCTTGTCCTCACTGATCCTCTGATCTGACGGCCGCCGTCGGGGCGGCCGTTATGAATGCCTGTGCGTAGGCGCTCGTGCCTGTCTGGTTCGGGTGGCAGCTCTCCCGGCTGAGGCAGGTGTCTCCGGTGAACCACCAGCAGAGCTGGGTGTTCTTGTCGTCGTGGTGAAAGTCGCCGTCACCGTTCGACCCAACCACGACGCCGTTGATCCCTTCCGGCGAGTCACAGATGCGCTTGCCCTCGAACGCCGGCTGGGGAGATCGGTACTGGACGTTATCTGCGCTCATGGAGAGGGCCAGTTTACGCTGTTGGTCCTCGAAGCACTCGGCCATGTTGTTCAAGATGACGCGCTGGGAGGCACTCACCAAGATCGAGCACGCCTGAGTTCGACTGAAGAGCAGGGGGTACCCCATCAGCGAGATCGTCGCGTTCGGCGCTTGGGCATGAATTTGTTGCAGCACGGTACGTGTTTCGGCCACCGCGGCTCGATGTCGGCCTTCATCGAGGCCTCAGAGGGGCAGCCATGCGTGACACACATTTGGATCTTGTTGTCGAAGCTTGCGTCGTTTCCGCCGATGGTCAGCATGACCGAGGTGGTGTCCGTGCTGAGCGCCCCTGAGTCGATCTGCGTTTTTTCGTAGAAGTTCCCGTCGAACCCCCAGGCGTGAGGATTTCCTTGGGTCATCTGAGCCGTCTCGGCTCCGGAGCATGCGGTGACCTGGAAGCCCAGTGCCGGGTCGAAGCTGTCAGCGAGCGTGCCGATAGTCCTGGTCTGGCCTGGGAGGGTCACCTTGCGGGGCCAGGCGTGAGGGCTTCGTCGGCAGGCGTTCCAGGTGCTCGTCCCGTGGTCCCTGTCGGACTCGGGTGAGTAGGCCCCGGCGCCCTCGCCGGAGGTATAGGAGCCGCCCATGGCGACAACCATGTGCTTCGGTGTGCCCGACAGCGGCTGGAAGGCGACGGCGTCCCAGGCGACGTCCTCGTCCGCGGTGCCGTCGTCAGTGGTGTTGGTCAGTTCCACTCGCGGGGTTCCGGTGAAGCGGTAGACGCCCAGTTCCACCCAGGTGTTCTTGCTGTAGTGGGTGTTGATGTAGCGGTGGCGGTCGCCGCCCGCGACTCCCTTGATCACATAGTGGGCCTGCTGGGTGTGACCAGTCCACTCACCCCTGGCGCCGAGTTCGTCCAGCACCGCCCGGTGCAGTCTGCGCCACAGCCCGGCCTCGGTCCACACGCTGAACCGACGGTGCGCGGTGCGGCGATACACCGAACGACTCCGGTAGATACCGCCACGCACACCCGCTCGTCAGTATGTACGCCACAGCCGTGAACACCGCCCGCTCGTCACGCGGAGCGGTCCCGCCACCTTGCGGTCGAGCCGCGAACGACGGCAGTAGCGGGGCGACCAGCTCCCAGAGCCCATGGAACCAGACGCTTCGACAGATCAGCCCTCACGGCCGCCATCATGCCGCTCGAACCTCAAGTCACATGGCACAGCCCTCTATGCTCTGGCCGATGCGGCCGATCTGGCGGCCCGCTCGATCTTCGCGTAGTAGGCGGCGCGGGCTTCCTCATCGACCTGCATCTCATGTTCGGGGCGCATCCCGGTTCGGCCGTCGACGCCTTCGCGCAGGATGTCGGCGTGCCCGGCATGCCGGTTGGTCTCGCCGAGGACGTGGACCATGACGGCGAACAGGTTCGTGTTGGAATGAGGATCCGGCCACCAGGGCACGTGGCCGGGGGCATCGAGGGAAAGCTCGTTGATCGTCGCGTCCGAGTGTTCCCACGTGCGCCGGTAGAACTCGATGATCTGATCGCGGGTCTCGCCCTCAGTCGCCCACAGATCGCTGCCGTCGTGGTCCTGCCACCGGGGCAGCGGTTCCGGGAAAGGGCGGTCGAAGACCTCGCCAAAGTACCTGGCCTCGACGCTGGCTACGTGTTTGACCAGACCGAGGAGGTTGCTCCCGGTCACTGTCAACGGTCGGCGGGCGTCGTATTCGGACAAGCCGTCGAGCTTCCAGAGCAGCGCCTCACGGTCCCGCCGCAGTCTCCCGTGCAGGTTGTCTTTCGCGAATTCATCGATCATGCGGCATGAGCCTGCCATGAGCTACTCGCGGCCTCAAGATCCCGTGCGTGGACCGCAACGACCGGAAGAGCCGAAGTCTGTCCATGGCCAGTGCTCTGAGCTGCCACAAGAAGCCGAGGAACTTGCCACGCGAGACAACGTCTTAGGGCTTACCAAATACCTTCGATGACCTCGTCGGGGATGAGGTTCCATTGGGATTGGTCATCTCCGAAAGGAGTCGCGTCGAAGTCGTGCATGCGTGCACGCAGGTGTTCTACTTGTTCGTCGATGTCGGCCTGGTCGTCGCGTTCATGTTCGTCGAATTTTTTGAGCAGGTTCAGGGCGTGGACGAAGCTTTCGACATCTCGATGCAGTTGGGTGTAGGAATTCAGGGGTTCACCTTCGCCGAATGCGTACACTTTCCTGATGGCGGGGTCAAGTGCAATGATGGAGGTTACGAAGTAGCCGAGGACGAGCCATGAGTGACATTCCTCGGGCAGGGTTCCGCCCTCAGGGGTGTACCAGTCGGCCAGGAGGATCGACTCTTCCTGACCAATACTCGCCTTGGATTTGAAGGTTTCATCGTGCGGGAGGCCGACTTGGCTGAGGAATTCCGCAGTGCGTGTGTCGAGTTGATTGTCCGGGGATTCGTAGTGAGGGAAGTACACGACTCCGGATAGGCCGAAGGCGTTGAGAGGTGCGGCTGGCGTGAGGGCGAAGCTCATGCGGGAACCCTTTGTGCGTTGCACTGCTTGAGTAGTGATTGCATGTTAGCGGCCGTGCGCTTTACGGAGCTCTTCCATATATTGGGCCGTTTCCAACCTGACGGGTGGTTGGACGGCAGTCCCGGCGGCGGGCATGACGAAAGCTCCTGGTAGACGGGTTCACGACCAAGATCACCAGTCCGCCAGGAGCTTTCGCGTGCTTGTCCACCCGTCCGGCATCGTTCTGTCCAGCCGCACCCTGCAACACCTCTCCGGTCTCCTCGCAGTTCACCGCCGTCGCATCGGCTCCCGGTGGCGTCGCCTCACCTGCGGCCGGCAGGCCCTGCTCGTCCTGGCACACCTGCGCTGCGGCGACACCTATGCCCGCCTCGCCGCAGGCTTCCGCATCGGGATCGCCACGGCCTACCGCTACATACGCGAGGCCGTCGACCTCCTGGCCGCCCTCGCGCCCAGGCTGGAACAGGCCATGACGACTGTCCGGAAAAAGGCGTACGTGATCCTCGACGGCACTGTGCTGCCGATCGACCGCATCGCCGCAGACCGGCCGTACTACTCCGGGAAGAAGAAGTACCACGGGATGAACGTGCACGTCTTCGCCGATCCCACCGGACACCTGATCTGGGTCTCGGACGCACTGCCGGGAGCCACACACGACCTGACCGCGGCGCGGGCCCACGGTATCCCCGCCGCCCTCGCCGCGGAGGACATCAAGTGCTGGGCCGACAAGGCATACCAGGGCGCCGGCCCTGCGATCCGCGTCCCGATCCGTGGCAAGCACCTACGCGGCCGGCGCCGACGTCACCATCGGGACCACACGAAGATCCGCAGCCTCGGTGAACGCGCCATGGCGATCCTCAAGTCCTGGCAGCTCCTGCGGAAGCTCCGCTGTAGCACCACCCGGATCACAGCCGCCGGCCGAGCCGTCGTCGCCCTCGAACTCGCCACCTGATCAAGATGGAAAAGGTTCACTGGAACCACGTCAACGCCCCCTCCCCTGAGACCACTCACGCGGGCGCCAGCGCCTACACACATCTCATTCAACAATTCATCAAACCCCAGAGCGCCACCACATAGGACACGGTGTTAATCATCGGCAGGCACAGCAAGTCCGCCATCGGCACGCTGGTCGAATGCTCCACCCGCTACCTGATGCTCGTGCACTTGCCCGTCGGCCATACCGCCATCGCCACCCGCGACGCGCTCGCCGGGACCGTCCGGACCCTCCAACGGCACCTTTGGCGCTCCCTGACCTGGGACCAGTGCTCGTAAATGGCCGCCCACTGGGCGTTCACCGTCGCCACCGACATCCCGGTCTACTCCTGCGACCCGACCAGTACCTGGCAGCGAGGCTCCAACGAGGACACGAACGGTCTGTTGCGGCAGCATTTCCCCAAGGGCACCGACCTGGCCGCTCACACTCCCGAGGACCTGGCGGCCGTCGCCGCCGAGTTGAACAGCCGATCACGCAAAAACGCTCGGCTGGGAAACCCCAGCCGAGCGTCTCGCTAAGCTCCTGGCTACAGCCAGTTGACCTTTGTGTTGCAACGACCCCTGAAATTCGCCGAGTACGCGGGGACTCCCCTGCGTGGCAGGTCGATGGTCGCTGGCCGCCCCGCTCGCCGTACTGCCGAGGTCAGCCGTTCCAGATCTTGATGTAGGTCACGGCGTCGTTCAACGTGTCGCCAACGTAGGGGACGTGGCCGTTGAAGGAGCCGTTGCCCCGAGGGCCGCTCAGGTACGAGCGATTGCAACCGGCGAAGACCTGGAACGAGGAGAGCCGCTGCTGCCACCAGGTGCTGGGGGTGAAGGCGTAACCGGCGGAGTCGCACGGTCCGTCGTAGCCGTAGATCCGGTCGTAGATTCCGCCGTAGTTCGAGTGCTCAGACCAGATCATGAGCTGGGTCTCCGCGGCCGCGGCAGGAACGGCGCCATCCGCGCGCTCCGCGGCGCCCGGGCCGCTGAAGCACTCCCGGGACATGACCTCGGAGGTCTTCTCGCCCGGCTCCAGTCCGTCGATGACGGTCACGCAGTGGGTGTCTCCGGAGCCTTGGCCGGCTGCCACGGCCGGCGAGCCGATGAAAGTCAAGGCCCCGGTTGCCGCAAGGGCGCCGAGTACGTGGGCGGTTCTGGAGAAGGACGAACGGTCACGTAGTGCCGAAAAGATGGGCATGGTGTATCCCTTTCCTGTCGTCAGTCGACTGGTGCAGACCACATTGGCCGGTACGGCCCCCGTGCACGCGTCTACGCCGCGGCTACCGTACGGCCGGGCAACCCAGCAGGTGTCCCTGACAGATGTCAGGGCGCGGGGCCCAGCACGATCGCTGCGCATGCGTCTCGCCCGCCCGGTCCCGTCTCGTGCCTGTCAGCCCAGCCACCGCCACTGCCCAGCGAGGCCGCTCGCCCAGCCCGTGCCGAGCCCCGGCTCGCGCCACCGGGCCCCGGCCGCTGTCGGTTCGCCATGTCGTGCCCGCGCCGTCGTCCCTGGGGTCCCGGCCCGGTCCGCCGTCCGGACGGTCCGCCGCCCCGGCCCCGCAGACCCCGGCCGCCCGCTAGTATTGCAACGGTGCTTGTGCTGATTGCTGACCAGTTCAGGGACTGTGTCCGCGTCGCTTGTAGTGACTGACGCGGGCCTGGTGCTGGCGTCGTCGTCGCCATGTCGACCAGTGCAGGATGTGGTCGACCGGGGCGGGGCGGCGGTCGGTGAGTCGGGTGATCAGGCGTCTGATCTCGGCGAGGCTGAGGTCGATGAGCTGGGAGGATCCGTTTCTGCTTTGTCCGTGTCCAGCTGGCGGGCCCGCAGGACGGTGAGGCAGGCGTGGGCGGCCAAGGCCAGGGTCATGTGGCGGTGCCAGCCGGGATAGCGGCGGACCTGGTAGTCGTCCAGGCCACATTCCTGCTTCGCGGTCTGAAAGCATTCCTCGACCGCCCACCTGCTGCCCGCGACGCGGATCAGCTCGTCCAGGGTGGTGCCGGCGGGGCAGTAGGCGATGTAGTAGGAGATCTCCTCGGGCCTGCTCACGCTGCGGCGGGCCAGCGCCCAGTGCTGGCGGTCCTCGCGATGCCAGGGCCGGACCTCGACGCGGGCCCAGTCATAGATCCGCCGGCCGTGGGCCCCTTCACCGCACGAGCGGCGTTTCCACTTCTGCCGCGGCAGGCCGGGGAACAGGTCGTGGACGGGGTGATCGATCGCCCAGCGGGTGACGACGGTGTCGTGCCGGGTGGTGGCCATCACGTGAAAGACGTCCGCCTGCTCGAGCTCGGACCGCCAGCCCTTGGAAAAGCCGTAGGCGGCGTCCGCCGTCACCCAGCCGAACGGGATCTTCTTCGTGATGGCCCGGCGGACCATCGCCCTGGCCATTGCCACCTTCGTCTCGAAAGCGACGCTGTCGTCGATGCCGGCTCGGCGGCACCGTTCCCGGTCGTCCGTCCAGGACGTGGGCAGATACAACCTGCGGTCGATCAGCGTGCGTCCGCGGCCGGTCGCGTAGGCGAGGAAGACCCCGATCTGGGAGTTCTCGGTGCGCCCGGCGGTCCCGGAGTACTGCCGCTGCACGCCGGCTGAACGGACGCCCTTCTTCAAAAAGCCGGTGTCATCGACGATCAGGACGGCATCTGGGTCTGCGAGGTGTTCCACGACGTAGTCACGCACGTCGTCCAGGACCTCGTCGGCGTCCCACTCGATCCGGTTCAGCAGCCGCTGAATGCGGTCGGGACCCGCATGCCCGGCCTCTTCCGCAAGCGTCCAGCCGTTCTTCCGCTGCAGCGGCGCGATCAGCCCTCGCATGTACGCCAGAGCGGATTGCCGTGGCTCCTCCCGGTTGAACCGGTGCACGAACCGCTCATGCAGAGCGCTCAGTTCACCCGCCCACAGCCTGACATCAGCAAGGTCCCCACCCATGACCACACCAACGACCGACCTGGCCAACAGTCACGGCAAACACTGTTGCAGTACTAGGTAGCGTCTTGTCGATCACGTGTCGAGCCAGATGAGTGTGCTGGCCAGAGTGATGGCGGCAAGGTAGCGGCCGGGCTGTTTGTCGTAGCGGGTGGCGATGCCGCGCCATTGCTTGAGGCGGTGGAAGCAGCGTTCGACGACGTTGCGGCGGCGGTAGACGGCCCTGTCGAAGCCGCAGGGGCGCTCGCGGCGCCGGCGTCGGCCCGCGAGCTGGTCGATGCGCTCAGGAATGGTCGCTTTGATGCCGCGTCTGCGCAGGTAGGCGCGGAAGGAGCGGGCCGAGTAGCCCTTGTCGGCCACGACCCGCTCGGGCCGGACGCGGGGCCGTCCCGGTCCGGACTGCGTGACACGGATCTTGTCGATGACCGTCTCGGCCTGGGTGCAGTCGTTTCGCGTGCCGGCCGTGACCGTGAAGGACAGCGGCCGGCCCCGCCCGTCGCAAGCCAGGTGGATCTTGCTGGTCAGTCCGCCGCGGGAGCGTCCGAGCCCACGCTCATCGAGCCCCCTTTGGCCGCCGTGTGCTGATGGGCCCTGACGATCGTGGAGTCCAGCGCGACCAGCCAGTCCACCTCTGCCCGCTGCCGGGCTGCGGCCAGGAGCCGGTCGAAGGTTCCGTCGGCGGCCCAGCGGGCGAAGCGACCGTGCACGGTCTGCCAGGGTCCAAACCGCTCCGGCAGATCCCTCCAGGGCACCCCGGTGCGGAACTTGAACACGATGCCCTCCAGGACCTGGCGATGATCCCGCCACCGTCCACGGGCCCGGCCCACGGGCGGCAACAACGGCTCGAGCACCGCCCAGGCAGCGTCGGTTATCTCCTCGTCCCTCACGACCAGTCCAACGATCGGATGATCGGAAAGACACTGCCTAGGGCAGCTATGGACTGGCCCTCCAGGTAGGCGGTGCGTACGTCGGCGATCGTCTCGCCTGTGAGGGCGGGGCGTCGTCCGCCCTTGCTGCCCTTGACCTCCGGCCTTGGGGAACATCGGTACAGCCGTTGGCGCTGAGAACGATCATGATCGGCTAGCACAGCGATCATCCCCAGAACTGGGGTTCGCCGAAAGATCGTCGATCACGGGTGGGGCCTGGCTACGGTCCGCGTCATGCCGGTGGAGTTCTTGACTGATGATCAGGCCGAGGCGTACGGGAAGTTCGCCGAGGAGCCGACGAGACCCGAGTTGGAGCGGTTCTTCTTCCTGGACGATGTCGACCGGAATCTGATCGCGCTGCGGCGTACGAAGCATCATCAGCTGGGCTTCGCTCTCCAGATGTGCACGGTCCGCTACGTGGGGCTGTTTCTGGAGGACCCTCTCGTGGTGCCGTGACCGGTGGTCGAGCACCTGGCCGTACAGCTCGGCATTCAGGACCCGTCGTGCGTGAAGCGATACACCGAGCGGCTGAAGACGGCGTACGAGCACGCGTGGGAGATCCGGGACGCCTACGGCTACCACCCGTACGAAGATGCGGTGTGGGGGCGGAAGTTCCGGACGTTCCTGCACGGCCGGGCGTGGACCCATGCGGAGGGGCCGGTCGCGCTGTTCAACCGGGCGGTGGGTTGGCTGCGGCGGAACCGGGTGCTGCTGCCGGGTGTCTCGGTGCTGGCCCGGCAGGTGTCGGAGGTTCGCACGATCGCGGAGAAGCGGCTGCACGCCACCGTGGCCAGGGCGGCTCACCGCGCGGGCCCTGCGCTGCCGGCGGATCTGGTGGCCACGCTGGCGACGCCGGAGGGCGGCCGGTACTCGGAGTTGGAGCGGCTGCGCCGGCCGCCGACGTGTACGACGGGCACGGCGTTCGCGCGGTCGCTGGAGCGGGTCGACGAGATCGGTGCGTTCCAGCTGGGGCGGTTGAAGCTGTCGCAGATCCCGCCGAACCGGCTCGCGGCGCTGGTCCGTTACGGGCTGGGGTCGAAGGCTGCGAGCCTGGAGCGGGCCGCAGAGCCCAAGCGCACGGCGATGCTCACCGCGGTGATGCGCCACCTTGAGGCCAAAGCGATCGATGAGGCCCTGGACCTGTTCTCGGTGCTGATGGCGACGAGGCTGATCAGCACGGCGAAGCGGGCGACGGACAAGGAGCGGCTCCCGACGCTGCCGCAGCTGGAGAAGGCGTCGCGGACCCTGGCGCGGGCGGCGAAGGTGCTGTTCGAGGAGCTGGAGCTGGTCGAGGCGCACGGCACGGATCTGGATGCGGCGGCACTGTGGCGGGCGGTGGAGGAGGTCGCGCCCCGGGCCGCGGTGATGAGTGCGGCCGTGCTGGTGGTCTCGCTGGTGCCGGAGGACGAGGACTCGGCGGCCGTCGCGATGCGGGCGGCGCTGGCCACCCGGTACAACACGGTGGGGCCGTTCCTGTCGCTGCTGGGCGAGTCGAAGGCGCTGGACGCGGCGACCGGCGGGAAGCGGGTGCTGGCCGGGGTGAAGCGGCTGCCCGCTCTGGCGCGGCGGCGGGTGAAGGACAAGCCACTGCTGCCGCGCGAGGTCGATGACAAGTTGGTGCCGGCCGCGTGGCGCAAGGCGGTGTATGCCAACGCCGAGCTGCCGCCGGGGGCCGTGGACCGGGACGCATACGTGGTGTGCGTGCTGGAGCAGCTGCACCGCGCGCTTCAGCGGCGGGACGTGTTCGCTTCTCCCTCGCACCACTGGTCCGACCCGCGCGCCCGGCTGCTGGACGGCACGGAGTGGGAGGCCGTTCGGGAGGACGTTCTGGCGGGTCTGAGCCTGGATATGCCGGTCGAGGAGCACCTGGCCGCGCTGGTAACGGCGCTGGATGCGGCGTGGAAGCAGATGGCGGAGCGGCTGGAGACGGCTGGGCAGGACACGAAGGTCACCGTCGAGGTCCCGCCGGGCGGCCGGGCGAAGCTGAACGTGTCCAAGCTCGGCGCGCTGGGCGAGCCAAAGTCCCTGACGTGGCTGCGGAGGCGGGTGGAGAAGATGCTCCCGAAGATCGACCTGCCGGAGCTGTTGTTCGAGGTGCACGGCTGGACCGGGTTCCTGGACGCCTTCGTACATCTGGGCGACGGCACAACCCCCATGAAGGACCTGACCACCTCACTGGTGGCCCTCCTGGTCTCGGAGGCGTGCAACATCGGCCTGACCCCGGTCATCAACCCCGCGCATGAGGCGCTTCACCGTTCCCGGCTGGTGCACGTCGACCAGTTCTACCTGCGGGCAGACACCATCGCCGCGGCGAACGCCGCACTGATCGAGGCGCAGGGCCAGATGCCGATCGTGCGGTACTGGGGAGACGGGCTGCTGGCCTCGGTCGACGGATTGCGGTTCGTCGTTCCCGTCCGCACCATCAACGCTGCCCCGTCGCCGAAGTACTTCGGGTTCAAGCGCGGCATCACCTGGCTCAACGCCGTCAACGACCAGGTCGTGGGCATCGGGCAGATGGTGGTGCCGGGCACGCCGCGCGACTCCCTGCACATCCTGGACGCCCTGCTGAACCTCGACGGCGGGGTGAAGCCGGAGATGGTCGCCACCGACAACGCCTCGTACAGCGACATCGTGTTCGGCATCTTCCGCGTCCTGGGCTGCAACTTCAGCCCCCGGTTCAAAGACCTGGACGACCAACGGTTCTGGCGCGCGTCCTTTCCCGGCGTAGAGACCGGCACGTACGGGCCGCTGGAGCCGCTGGCCCGCAACCGGGTCAACCTGAACAAGGTGATCACTCACTGGCCGGACATGCTCCGGGTCGCCGGTTCCCTGGTCACCAACCAGGTTCCCGCCTACGACCTACTGCGGATGTTCGGACGCGAAGGCCACCCGACCCCGCTGGGGCAGGCATTCGCCGAGTACGGCCGGATCGCCAAGACCGAGCACCTGCTCCGCGTCGTCGACCCGGTCGACGACACCTACCGGCGCCAGATGAACCGCCAGCTCACCGTGCAGGAGTCCCGGCACAAGCTGGCCCGCGACGTGTGCCACGGCAAGCGCGGCACCATTCACCAGGCGTACCGGGACGGGATGGAGGACCAGCTCGGCTCACTGGGCCTGGTCCTCAACGCGATGGTGCTCTGGACCACCCGGTACATCGACGCCGCCGTCGCCCAGCTCCGTGCCGAGGGCCACGAGATCCGGGACGAGGACATCGCCCGCCTGTCCCCGCTCAAGCACCGCAACCTCAACGTCCTGGGCCGTTACAGCTTCACCGCCTCCACCCCGGCTGGTGGCGCCCTACGCCCGCTTCGCAACCCGGACACAGTGGAACTCGACGAGGACGACGAGGGGTAGCGGGAGGGAGGCTGGCCAGATACGTGCGCTGGCGAGGCCGAACCACGCCGGTGTGTAGACGCGCTTGAACCGTTTTGCGCCCGACGATGCTTTCGCCGCTTGACCTTGACGCAACGGCAGGGTTTGTACTGGCGGCATGCGAATCGGAGAGATCGCCGCGCTCGTGGGGCTCACCACCCGGGCGATCCGGCACTACCACCATGTCGGGCTGCTTCCGGAGCCGGAGCGGCGCCCCAACGGCTACCGGGCCTACAGCGTCCGCGACGCCGTCCTGCTCGCCCGGGTGCGCCGGCTCACCGAACTCGGCCTCAGCCTCGATGAAGTGCGCGACGCCCTCGCCGACGATGCGGGGCGCGAACTGAGAGAGATATTGGAAGAACTCGACGCCGACCTGGCCCGTCAGGAAGCCGACATCAGGGAGCGCCGCTGCCGGCTCGGCGCCCTGCTCGCCGAGCCGCCCGGCGCGACCGGGCCCGTCTCACCCGCCCTCGCCGCACTGCTGGCACAGGCCCCCCGAACAGACTCGCCGAGCGCGGCCAAGGACCACGAGTACCTCACGCTGCTGGACGCCACCGGCACCGGTAACCAAAAGATTTTCGCGCTGCTCGGGACGCTGGTCGCCGATCTCGCGGTTGTCGAACTGTATGAGCGCCTTGACGCGCTCGCCGATGCCACCACCGACGATCCGAGGATCGCACCCCTGGCAGCTGACCTGATGGCAGCCGTCCCCGAGGAGCTGTTCGCCGCGATCCCCGAGGACGGGGTGGTCGTGACCGGGTTGAAGGAGGCGCTGCTCGCCGAGTACACCCCAGCGCAGGCGGAAGTCGTGGGCCGGCTCATGGAGGCTTTCGTGGAAAGGGGCCGGGGATGAGCGGCCGGGCAAGGGGCGTACGGGCGGCGCGGGTCGCGGTAGCCGCCGTACTGCCGGGGGAACTGGCACTGGCGGCCTGCCTGGTGGCCGGGGTCCGGCCGCCCGGGTGGGCCCTGGCGGGCGCCGAGGCGCTGGTGCTCGCAGTGCTGCTGCTGGAAGCCTGGGTGCTGCGCTCTCTGTACGTCGCCGCGCGCGCCCTCGGCGCGGATCGCCGGGCAGCGCGGCGAGCCGCCGTACGGGAGGCGGTGCCGGTGACGGTCCGCCGCCTGGTCCTCCACGAACTGCGCGCCCTCGCCTCCCTGGGGCGGTGGATCCGGCGCGGTACGCACGGGGTGCGCCCCGGGGACCTCGCTGCCGCGTACACCGGGCCCCAGACCGCGATGATGTACGGGCTGCTCTTCGTGATGGTGATCGAGACGGTGGGCCTGGCCTTCCTCATCCCTTGGCCGGTGGTCCACCGGGTGATCCTGGTACTCGACCTGTACGGCGTCGTCCTCGTACTGGCACTGCACGCCGCCTGCGTCACCCGACCGCACGTCGTGCGCCCCGACGGTTCTCTGCGGATCCGCTACGGAGCCCTCTTCGACCTCGCCGTACCGCCGGACGCGGTCGCCTCGGTCCGGGTCGACCGGCGCTATCCCGAGGGCGGTCTGATCGCCCTCTCCGAGGACGGGGTCCTCGACCTGATCGTGGGCAGCCAGACCTCGGTGACCCTGGAGCTGAACCGGCCACTCCCCTTCACCCGCCCGCTCGGCGCAACGGAAGAGGCCCACACCATCCGCTTCCATGCCGACGACCCGCGCGCACTGGTCAGCGCACTCCGTCAGCCCGCCTGAGCACACAGTTCGGTCCTCGCCACGACGTGGCGCCGGGCAAGGCGCGTCGATCGGTTGCACGTTCGACTTCTCGGCATTCTCACAAATGAACATCTGTGAGAGATCTGCGAGAGGCCCGGAGTGATCACGTCTCCGCAGGTCACCGTTCGCAAAAGTCCTTCCGAAACCGGCGTGTTGTGCGAGGCACTTCTGAGAGGCTGCCGCCATGGATCTCACGCCCGATCAGACAGCGGCGAAGTGCTCGCGCGGCATCTGGCGGAACTGCCGCGCGAAGAAGGCTTTCAGCCGCAGCAGATTCGGCAGGTGACGCGGGGCGAACAGCGCCAGCGGGCAGAGCAGGCAGACCCATGGCCGGGCCGGAGACGGCTGCCCCTTCGGTCCGTGCAGGCCGGCGAAGTGGTCGGCGCAGGCCCCGCTGAACACGTCCCGCTCACCCGACAGCAACTCAGTCAAGGCGCCCTCGGCCAGGCCCAGGCGGCGTACTTCCTCAGGCAGCCCGACGGCGCTGGCCGCCTCGTCGACGACCAGCGGGGCACTCGCGCGCCGCAGTAGATCGCCCTGCGCGTCCCGGGCGATCTCCTCGACCACCGCCTTCTGCGCCGGGGTCGAGGCCGACATGTAGTGATCACCCTCGACCTGAGGCGAGTGGTTCGGATCGACCGTCGTCCGCAAGGACCACTGCCGCTGACCCCGCTGCGCGATGAACGTCGTCCGCAGGCGCCGGCGGTCGATGCGCAACAGACCGCCGTCATCACCGCGTAGATCACGGGCCTTGACCCACCCGCGCATCATGTACTCCTCGAAGGCCGCGCGGGCCAGCCTGCCTTGCCGCGTCACCAGCCACACGTGCTCGGCCAGCTCGGCCGGGGCATGCCTGCGCAGCAGGGCGCTGTGCTGCAGCCACTGCTCCAGCAGCCGCGACGCCCGTGGCGACAACACCAAGCTCTCGTCCGCCGTGCGGCCCTTGGTGTAGGACAGCAGCGTCGCCTGCCTCCCGGTCCAACGGATCCCGGACACCTCCAGCCCGGTCAGCCCGTCCGGGACGATGCCGGTCCAGGCCGCCAGCAGCAGCATGAAGGGAATCGCGTCCTTGTGGGACGGGAACAGCGCCGCCCTGGCTCGCTCGATGCCCCGGTGCCGCCCGGTGAACGTCCTCGGTGTCAAGCCCAGGCGAGCGGCGACCTCCGTCCGCGTCACCGGCACCATCCGCAGTATCAGCCAGGCCCCGTTCACCTCGCTCCAGCCACCGACTGCCGGATCCTGCCCGCTCTCGGCCAGTGCGACCATCGCCCGCTGTGCCTCCCCCAGGCGGCGCACCTCCCGCTTACAGAGGTCGATCAGCCGGTCCCATTCGGCCGGCGCGTAGGGCGGAAGCGGTCCGTTGAGGGTGGGGCGCGTGTAGTTCTTGCCGAACACCATCTGCCGCACCGGTTCCGGCAGCACCTGATGCCGGGTGTCCAAGGCGCGCAGGATCGTGCGGGTGCGGTATTCGATCAGGTAGTGCGAGCGCAACCAGAACGCCCCGAGCACGGCTCTGGTCAGCTCGGCCGCAGAACCGGTGAAGCCGTCCTCGGCGAGTTCCCGGACCATCCGGCGCAGGGTGTAGCTGAAGCTCTTCACCGTGGTCAGCTTGGCGAGCGGCCCGTGGGGATGGATCGAGGCGGCAAGGCCCTCGGTCAGATCTGCCGCCAGCTTCGGGTTGGGCAGGTCACCGATGACGATCACTGTCGACGTCCCGCCAGGCAGGGACAGCTTCAGCGCGAGCGGATCGCGCAGGGCTTCGGCCGGCATCAGACCTCCTCGGCGAACTCGGCGTCGGCCTCGGCGAACGCGGCCGCATCGATGACCGCGCGGGTCCTTTCCCAGGCCGCGCGGTAGATCCGGTGCACATCCAGGCGCTTGAGGTAAACCTCCGTGGTGACCACGCTGGAGTGCCCCAGCGGGTCCCGCAGGATCAGCAGCGGATCGGCTTTCAGCAGGTAGAGCGCCAACCCGGAGGCATCTCCGGTCGCCGCGGCGAGCTGGGCGGCCTGCCGGTAGTGGCCCTCCGCTAGCTTCTCCAGGGTGGCCATGGCGAAGGTGTGCCGGCATCGGTGCGGCGCGACGTCGGGAAACCGCGGCTCGAAGCGCTCACGGATGCGGCGGGCCGTGCGACGAAACGGCGTCCCCCAGTCCACGAACGGCCGCCCGTCGTAGCTCAGCGCCAGCAGCAGCGAGCCTCCCTCCGGGCCGACCAGCCGCAGCCGTTCCTCCGGCCGAAGCGCCGCCCAGCGTGTGCGCCAGCCGTTGACCCGGCCGCCGTGAAGTCCGCCTCCTCCACCACCAGCGGCCTCTCCGGCCGCCACGACCCTTGCGACATCTCCCTGTCCAGGGCGATGTAGGCGTGCACCGCCGCCAGCGAGGCGTAGTCGATCCACGTCGTGCGGAACTTCCGCCCCTTGGCCGCCAGCTCCGGGACCACCCACGGGATCGGCACCTCGATCGGCTCGGCGGGCAGCGGCCAGGCCCTCCCCCTCGGCCCAGTCGTAGAAGCGGCTCAACGCCGTGACCTGCAACTCCCACGACGAGAACTCCAGCCGCTCGTCCAACGGCCCCGACAGTCGACGGTCCGGGTACGTACCGAGCGCGGCCACCAGCTCCTGCCGCGTACCGAACACCGATACACGGTGCCGCCGCAGATGCATCAGCCAGTCCCGGGCCGCCAGCGCGTACGCCCGCCACGAAGTCGGCGACGGCGCCCCGCTCGACGGCAGCGTACGAAGCCAGGCATTCACCGCCCGCGTCGCCCTGGGGCCGCCCTCGTCCTCGAACAGGAAGTCGTCGTCGAACAGCACCGGCATCCGCTCAGGGATCAACGGCTCGCCATCGAGCCCACAGGACTGCCAGCCCTCGGCAGAGAAGAAGTGCACCAACACGCGGCGGGACGGTACGTCCGCGACACGACCCTCATCAACTGCTAACCCCACGTCCGATCAACGGGAGTTGAGGAATGTGAGACACGCCAAGAAAGCAGCGACAATTTGGGTCCAGTCGGATTTCTGTGCCCGCGTGAAGGGCGCCTCCGACGACCATCCGGTCACCTACCAGGACCCGGTCACCGGGCAGGAGACCACCCACGGCACGGCTGATGGCCGCAAGGCGTGCCTGCTCCACTGCCTGACCTACACGGCCACGCAGGCGCTCGTGGCCGGGGCCGGCGCCCGCGTGCTCGGCATCAGGGTCCACCCGGGAGCCGCCGCGGCCGCGCTCGCGGTGTCGTTCAGCACCCACTACGCCGCGGACCGTCGGGTGCCGGGCAAGGGCCTGCTGGAGAAGATCGCCACCAAGACCGGTAAGACCAACTTCTACAAGCTCGCCGACTTCGGCATGAACGGCGCCTTCCACCCGGACTCCGCCTGGCACCACGGCTGGGAGACGGTCGCCGCCCTGATCGCCACGACCAAGGCGACCACCAGGTGACCGGCCGTTCCCGCACCCGTCTGGACCGCGTGCGTGCCTTGCTCGGCATCGCCCAGCTCGCCTTGCAGCAGATCCAGGACGACCTGACTGCCGACGACATGAACGGCGTCGAGCTCGCCGCGATCCTGCGCGAGCTCCACGAGGACACCGACGTGCCCGGCGGCTTCTTACCCGTGCTCGCGCAGCTGGTCGGCGCCGCCGCCCGCCGGGCGGAGCAGCTCGAGCCCGACCGCGACGGCGACGCCTCCTGCCCCCTGCATGAGGCCGCCGCCCTGCTCACCGACGACGCCGGGCAGCGCCTGCTCTGGGCCGCCCGCGCCCTTCACCCGCAAGGAGATTCCGTATGACCTCGCTGACCCATCCGCAGTTACCGCAGAGCGCGCTGATCGTGCTGATCGGCGCCTCCGGCGCGGGCAAGTCCACCCTGGCCCGCACGTGGCCGGCCTCGCAGGTCCTCTCCCTCGATTCGCTGTGCGGCTGGGTGAGCGACGACTTCTCTGTCAAGTTCAGCTTGTTGAGTTGAGACGGCCCGCCCCTCAGCTCAACCGATGACCGGGCGTCAGCGTTCGACGGAACCAGGTCCCTCGCCCAGCGATCGGTTCCGTGGTTGCGTCCACCGGAGACCTTGCCGTTCCACTACTCGGTGATACCGTATAGCGGTACTCGGTAGCACGTAGTACCCACAGTGGCTGAAGGGCACCCGCGATGGACGACCTGACGGAGATGTTGAAGGGCACGCTCGAAGGGTGCGTGCTCGAAATCATCGACAGGGAGGAAACCTACGGGTACGCCATCACCCGCCAGCTGAACGAGCTCGGCTTCACCGACGTCATCGAGGGGACCGTGTACACCATCTTGCTGCGGCTGGAGAGGAACGGGCTCGTTCAGGTGACGAAACGACCCTCCGGGGTCGGTCCGCCGCGCAAGTTCTATGCGCTCAACGACGCCGGACGCAAGGAACTCGCGAAGTTCTGGACGAAATGGCAGTACCTCTCATCACGCATCGACAGCCTCAAGGAGGGCGGGGGATGAACTTCTGGGAGAAGGTCACAGGCAGCGATCTCACCAGGGAATGGAAGGCGTTCGAAGTCCGGGCCGAGGCCCTGCCGGACGACTACCGGGCGGCGTGGGGCCAGATCATCGCCCACCTCTTCCCCTACGGGGATTTCACCGGCCGCAACCTCATTCCGATCCTCGACGCCGCTCTGGGGCTGCTCGAAGTAGCAGCGGCGGACGGGCAGAGCGTCCATGAGGTGCTCGGCGACGACGTCCAAGGCTTCTGCACCGCGCTTGCCGGCGGAGAAGGGGCCCGGACTTATCGCGACCGGTGGCGCGAGCAGTTGAACAGGAGCGTCGCGAGGAAACTTAGCCGGCTGGGAGGCTGACGTGAGCATCAAGGACATCATCGAAGGCAAGAAACAGTGGCGGGCGCACGTGGCCCGGGTCAAGGCCCTCCCGCCGGACTACCAAATCGTTTACAAGGAGATGCAGAAGTACCTGTTCAAGGTCGGACCGGTCAGCCTGTCCGACGGGTCCCTCCTCACTGGAATCGTCGACTTCTTCGAGGAGGGCGTCGCCGCAGGCAAGGGAGTTGTGGAACTCATCGGTACCGACGTCGCCGCGTTCTGCGACGGTTTGATCAAGGACTCTCCCACCTACGCGGATGCCTACCAGGAATCCATTCGCGGGGAGCCCGGCGCGACCGGGAAGTGACAGCCATCGGATCGGTTCGCGACACTGCCGGTTCCAACACGGTGGGGTTTATGGCGTCGTCTGCGTCGGCAGCACGCGCACACTCGCATGGGCCTGGGCGACCTGCTGCTCGTACGCCGCGTCTTCGGCCCGGAGATCCTGCCGCTGTGGCGGTGGAAGCCCGGCTCCGACGTTGCCGGCGGCGACCGGGTCGGCGAGATCCGCCTCGGCCAGCAGCACCTCACCCTCGCCCTGCGCACCAACGTCGACGGCGAGGGCGACATCGGATTCGACGTGATGGTGCCCTGCCCGCACGACGACGAATGCCCCGGCTACGCCTGGGCGCCCGCCTACAGCGTCACCTGCCTGTTCCGGGCGCTGGACGGCGACCTGGACGACAGCGAGGACATCATCTGCACCGTCCACGGCCCCAACACCGACGACGATCCGGACGACGACCTCAACGACCCGCAGAACACCGCCGACCACGAGGTGCACGAGCCGGAGGTGATCGGGGGATGACCGCCGAGGGCATTGTCACGTTGTCGGGCATGTGGGTATCTGACGTGGTGCCAGGGTGTGGCTGGCCCAGGGCGCTGTCACTACCGACGACGGTCCGCCGACGAACCCACTGGATAGATCACAAAGCTAGGCGCCCCCGCCCGGGGCGATCAGCCCCGTCTCGTAGGCGAAGACGACGGCCTGGACGCGGTCGCGCAGGTCCAGCTTCGACAGGATGCGGCCGACGTGGCTCTTGACCGTAGTCGGGCTGAGGAACAGCCGGGAGGCGAGTTCGGCATTACTGAGGCCCGTCGCGAGCAGGCAGAGCACCTCGAGCTCGCGCGGGGTCAGGCCGGACAGATCGCGGTGCGGGGCGATGGTCTGCGGCTCGTCGTGACGGGCGAAGCGCTCGATCAGCCGACGAGTGATCGTGGGCGCGAGGAGAGCATCGCCGGTCTGCACCAGGCGCAAGGCGGAGACCAGATGTTCGGGGGTGACGTCCTTGAGCAGGAAGCCGCTGGCGCCGGCCGTGAGCGCGGCGTAGACGTAGTGGTCGAGGTCGTATGTGGTGAGGATGATGACCCGCGTTTTGGCCGGGCCGGCGTCGCCGATGATGCGCCTGGTGGCCTCGATGCCGTCCATCTCCGGCATCCGGATGTCCATGAGGACGACGTCGGGCCGCGTACGGCGAACCGCTGCGACAGCCTCGGCCCCGTCGGCGGCCTCGGCCGCCACTTCGATGCCGTCCGCGGCCAAGATCATCTTGAAACCGGTGCGTACGAGGGCTTGATCGTCGGCGATGACGGCGCGCAGAGGTGGCCGGTCCGCGGTCATGCCGCGCTCCGCGGGATGCGGGCCGTCACCCGGTAGCCGCCGGTCGGCGTCGGTCCGGTCGTCAGCTCGCCCTTGTAGACGGCCAACCGCTCGCGTAGCCCCATGTGGCCACGGCCGTTGCTCTGCACCGGCGGGGAGTCCTTGGCGCCACCGGTGTCCGTGATTTCGATCTCCAGACAGGCGTCGGTGTAGTCGATGGCGACGGACGCCTGCGCGCCGCGCGCATGTTTGATCGTGTTGGTCAGCGCCTCCTGTACGACGCGATACGCCGCGAGGTCCACCCCCGGTGGCAGCGGATCCGGCGGCAGCGACACCCCGACGCTCACGGGCGTGCCGGCGGCGCGTACTCGTGCGACGAGCGCGTCGAGCTGTGCGAGCCCCGGCTGGGGCTCCAGGCCGTCGGGCTTCTCGTGGTCCGGGGCGGCCAGCAGGCCCATCACGTGGCGGAGCTCGGCCATGGCGGCCCGACCGCCCGCCTCGACGGCCAGCAGTGCCTCCTTCGACTGCTCGGGCGCCATGTCCATCACTTTGCGGGCCGCGCCGGCCTGGATCACCATCACGCTCACATTGTGGGTCACAACATCGTGCAGTTCGGCGGCAATGCGGGCACGCTCTTCCTCGACGGCGCGGCGCGTGGCCTCCTCCTGAGCGGCCTGCAGTTCTGTCACCCGGTCCCGGCTGGACGCCAGCCGCAGTTGCAGAAAGCGGACGAGGCTGGCCAGCATCCCTGCCACCAGGAGCACGAATCCCGGGCTGGACCATCCCGGGAGCACGGGTTCCGCGTTGCGGAAGGCGAAACCGGACAGCGCGGCGGCGATCACCAGGACGGCAATCGCCACTGTCCGGTAACGGCTGTATACGACGGCGCTGTAGGCGCCGATGACGCAGGCCAGGACGGTGATCCAGGAGGCGGAGCTGCCGATGGCCAGTGCTGCGCCCAGCACCACCACGAACAAGGTCAGCGGATACCGGCGCCGGGCTGCCAGCGGCAGCGTCGACAGGACGATCAAGGCCCAGGGCACGGAGGAGGGTTCTTCCTCCACGGGCACCTGACCAGGGTCGGGCGGCGAGGGCGGGGCCGGGACCCCGGTTCCGACGTCCACCGTAGGGGGGTTGATGTTCACCGGCCCGTCGCCGGGATAGCGCACCGCCACGAACAGGGCAATGACGGTCAGTACGAACGCCAGCACCACATCGGCGTGCACCGCTCGCCGGGACAGCGGAGCGGCCTTCGCCTCCGGGCGTAGCGCGTCGATGAGTTGCTGAGGCCAGCTACGGCGGTCTTCCGTCTCCATCCGTGCATTGTGCTGCGCTCTGCGCCCGGCCTGCGTCCGCCTGTCCGGCCAGGGCATTGCCCCGGAGGTCTACTTCTCAGGGATGACGCCGCGGCCGAATCCTCCGCGGGGAGGACCTGCTGTTGGTTCCGCGGCCGACGCGCCCCATACGCGGCACCTCTAGGTTCGCAGGACCGGCAACGGCATGTGCCTCTCAGGACCGCAAGGACGGACAACTCGTATGCATCAAGTGATCGAACTGGAGGGTGTGGCGAAGCGCTACGACAGCGCCGGCGCGCCGGCGCTCGGACCGCTCACGCTCAGCGTCGCCAAGGGTGAGGCCCTCGCCGTGACGGGCCCTTCCGGCAGCGGCAAGTCCACGCTGCTGAACCTTGTCGCCGGCCTGGACAAGCCGACCGATGGCGCTGTGATCGTGGCCGGCCGACGGATCGACCAGTTGAGCGAGCATGCCCTCGCCAAGTTCCGTCGCGAGCGCATCGGCATGGTCTTCCAGTTCTTCAATCTTCTCGACGACCTCGCCGTTACCGACAACATTCAGCTCCCGGCCCAGCTGACCGGGACCAGTCGGCGCAAGGCCGCGGCCCGCGCGGGTGAGCTCATGGAGATGCTGGGCATCCAGAAGCATGCCCGCGCCTACCCGGGTCGGCTGTCCGGAGGTGAACGCCAGCGGGTCGCGGTCGCCCGGGCGTTGGTCAACCGGCCCGCGCTGCTGCTCGCCGACGAGCCCACCGGTGCGCTGGACACCGCATCGGGCCACGACGTCCGCAATCTGCTGATGGATCTGCACCGCGCCGGACAGACCATCGTGTTGGTGACGCATGACCTGACGCTGGCGGAGGCGTGCGCGAGCCGCACGATCCACCTGGTCGACGGTCACCTCGCCTTCGACACGTACTCGCAGGCCGTCCGATGAGCCTGTTCGGTACCGGCGCGCTGGGCCGGGTCGTACGTTCCGGCGTCGGTCGGCGGCGGATGCAGACCGTGGTGATCGCCGTGGCCACGATGATGGCCGTGGCCTCGGCCGTGGTCGCCGGGTCGCTGATGGTCGCCGCGGCCGCGCCCTTCGACAAGGCCTTCAAGAAGCAGCAGGGCTCGCACATCACCGCGCAGTTCGATCCGGCCAAGGCGAGTGCGGCGCAGCTGGCGAGGACCGGGAAGCTGCCCGGCGTCGCCGCGAGCGCGGGACCGTACCCGTCCACGGCGGTCCGCCCGGTGGACCGGTCGGGCTTCCGTCTGCCGACGCTGACCCTGGTAGGGCGGTCCGGTCCTGGCGGCGCGGTGGACCGGGTGGATCTCAAGTCGGGCCGGTGGGCGCAGAAGCCCGGCGAGATCGTGCTCGACGCGTCGTTCGAGGGACCCGCCATCGGGATCGGCACCCCCATGAAGGCGTCGAACGCCAAGGACGCCCCGACCCTCTCGATCGTCGGCTTCGCCGTGTCGGCCAGCAAGACCGCCGACGCCTGGGCGGACCCCGCGCAGGTCGACGCGCTGGGATCGACGGGCAACCCGGTCTCGAGTCAGATGCTCTACCGCTTCGACTCCGCGAGCACGAAGCAGCAGATCCTCGCCGGCCGAGGGAAGCTCGCCGCCTCCGTGGGGTCCGGAGCGCTCCTTGGGACCCAGTCCTGGCTGGACACCAAGCGCGCCGCTGATCAGGGTGCGGCGGCGACCGTCCCGTTCGTGATGGCTTTCGGCGCGCTCGGCATCGTAATGTCGGTGATCATTGTCAGCAGCGTGATCAGTGGCGCGGTCGGCACCAGCCTGCGCAGGATCGGCATCCTCAAGGCCATCGGCTTCACTCCGCGCGAGGTCGTACGCGCCTACGTGGCCCAGGCGCTGATCCCGGCCGTCGCCGGCATCGCCCTGGGTGTAGTCCTGGGCAACCTCCTGGCAGTGCCGCTGCTGTCCGACACCGAGTCGGTGTACGGCGGCGTCTCGCTCTCGGTGGCCTGGTGGGTGGACGTCGTCGTGCCGGCCGCCGCCCTGGTCGTCGTGGGGCTCGCGGCGCTGATTCCCGCGCTGCGGGCCAGTAGGCTGCGCACGGTCGAGGCCATTGCGGTCGGCCGGGCGCCGCGCACGGGGCGCGGCCAGTGGGCGCACCGGGCGATGGGGATGCTGCCGCTGCCGCGGCCGGTGACCTACGGTCTCGCCACCCCCTTCACACATCCGGTACGTACCCTCGCGATGCTGCTCGCGGTGGCGTTCGGCACCGTCGCGACGACGTTCGCGGTGGGGCTGACCTCATCCCTGAACGCGATCGGCACCTCGCAGGACCCCGAGAACCGTGCCGCGGTCACGGTCACGACGACCAAGGCGATCGAAGTCGCTCCCTCGCCGCCGCCTCCTGTGGGGGGCGACGCGGGAGATCCGCCTCCCGTGGAGAACAGCGATGCGAGCACGTCCAAGAAGCCCAAGGCCGCCGACCCGGCTACGGTGCGGTCCGCCATCACGTCGCAGCCGGGCACGGAGTCGTACTACGGCAAGGCCCAGACCGAGGTCGCCGTGGCCGGGGTCTCAGGATCGGTCCAGGTCAGCCTCTACGAGGGCGATTCGCGCGTCGGCAGCTACGAGCTGCTCTCCGGGCACTGGATCACCGGCAAGGGACAGGTCGTGGTGCCCTCGCGCTTCCTGGAAAGGACCAGCACCAAGCTCGGTGACACGGTGCGGGTGGCCTCCGAGAAGGAGACCGCGAACCTGCGGATCGTGGGCGAGTCCTTCGACACGTCGGGCAGCCAGTTGGAGATCCACGCGGACATGGCCGACTTCAAGTTGGCCGAGCCCAGCACCTTCCTCGTCGAGACGAAGCCCGGCGTCTCCGCCGACGAGTACGCCCAGAAGGTCGCCGCGGTTGTACAGCCGCTGGGAGGCGACGCCACGACTGGCTCCGAGTCCGGGCAGGACGGCGTCATCCTCATCATGGCCGCGATGGCGGTGCTGCTCACCCTCATGCTGGTCATCGTGGCCGGTCTCGGCGTGCTCAACTCCGTGGTCCTCGACACCCGGGAACGCATCCACGACCTGGGTGTCTGCAAGGCGATCGGCATGTCGCCGCGGCAGACCCTGAGCCTCGTGCTCGCCTCGGTGGCCGTGATCGGCGTGTTCGGTGGGCTGCTCGGCGTGCCCGCGGGGTACGCGCTGCACCACGTCGTCATGCCGATGATGGGGCGTGCCGTGGGCACCAGCCTGCCGTCGCTTGTCCTCGATGTGTACGGGCCATCCCGGCTGCTTCTGCTGGGGCTCGGCGGCGTCGTGATCGCGATGCTGGGCGCGCTGATCCCGGCGGGCTGGGCCGCCGGGGCACGTACGGCCACGGCGCTGCGCACCGAGTAGCGCCCGGTGGAGCGCGAGCTGTTCGGGCGGATCCGCCAGGCCCGCGGGCTCGGGCTGCCCGCGCAGGCACAGGCGACGATGCCCCGTCTAAGGGCTGTCCGATGGGTCGTGTGACGCCCCTGCTGGGAACTCGTTCCGTGGGGCATGGGAGGGGAGATCTTTCGGATGAGGAGTGGGCTCGGCTGGAGCCGCACTTGCCGGTGAATCGCGGGCGGGGTGGTCGCTGGCAGTGCCACCGGCGGGTGATCAACGGGATTTGTTCCGGCAGCGGACCGGTCTCCCCTGGCGGGACCTGCCTCCCTGCTTCGGTAGTTGGAAGACGGCCCACGACCGTCATCGCAGGTGGTCGGCGGACGGCACGTGGGAGAGATTCCTGCGGGCCGTCCAGGCCGACGCCGAGGGCCGGATCGACTGGAGCATGGTCAGCGTCGATTCCACGACCTGCCGCGCTCATCAGCACGCAGCTGGCGCCTCCACCCGCGCACCGAAGATCCCAGGTCTGCGCAAGAGTCCGGCGCGTCACCGTCCCGATGAGGCACTGGGACGCTCGCGAGGCGGGCTCACAAGCAAGATCCACCTCGCCGGGGAAGGCGGGTGCCGCCCGCTCGGGTTCGTCATCACGCCCGGCCAGTGGGGAGACCCACCGCAGATGATCCCCGTCCTGGAAGAGATCCGGCCTCACCCTTTTTCAGTGCCCGGCACGGTCTGCTACTTCTCGGGTGATGTCGGCGTAGAGGCGGAAGAGGGCCGGGCGGGCTTCGCCGTGTTCTCGGTGATGCAGGGCGGTCCAGCACCGGGCGATGAGCTCCCGGGCCTGGGTGGCGGGCCATGGCTGGGGCAGGAGTTGAGGCGGCAGGAGTGGGTCGGGTTCCATGGCGCGAGTGAGTTCGGCGGCTAGTTCGACCGCGATGGTGAGGAGTGCGGAGGGGGAGAGCCGGTCGGAGCCGGTGAGCCGGGCGAGGCGGGGCTGGGCGAGGCGGCTGAGGCGGTGGTAGCGCTCGGCGATCTCCTGCAGGGGCCACAGCTGGCGGGCGAGTTCGGCGGGCTCCTGGGTGGCGCCCCTTCGCAGGTCCGTCGTGGTGAGGAGGGTGAGCGCGCCATGGGCGCCGAGGCGGTGGGCCGTTTCTTCGACGTACGGTTCCCAGGCGTTGGCGCAGACGTACAGTCCGCCCTGGAGCGGGGCGCCCCCGAGGTGGACGAGCGTCTCGCGCAGGGAGTCCCGGGCCGTGCGGGCCGATTCGGGCACGGCGAAGGCGGCCAGGTGCCAGACACCGTCCCAGGGCGCGAGCCCGGCGTCCTGCTGAAACGCGTGCCGGAGGAAGTCGGCGTTCGGGGCGAGGGTACGCGTGGTGTCTTCGGTGGCGTGCAGTTTCGCCTTGCGGCCTCGGCCCTCATGGGTGAACCGGCCTTCGGCCACGAGGCGTTTGATGCACAGCCGTACCTGCTGGTCGCTCATGCCGAGGGTGTTGGCAACGGTGTACAGCTCGTCCGCGCCGACGGTGCCGTCCTCGCGGATCAGCGCGTGGACGAGCATGCGGGTGGGGACCTCGATGTGGTCCGTCTCGGCGCTCACGGCCTTGTCGTTCCTCTCGTTCCGACGGGGCGGTGCATGGTGGTCACCGCACCGAAGCCCATCAGCCCGCGCAGGTACGGCGTGTGCTGGGTCCGTACGGCCGTGAAACCGCGCCGCTCGTACAGGGCTCTGGCGCGCGGGTTGGTGTCGATCACGTCCAGTCTGACCTCCCGGCAGTCCTGCTCCACCGCGACGGCGGCCACTTCCTCGATGAGCAGGCTCCCGACGCCGCAGCCGCGTATGCCTGGGTCCACGGCAATCCCGTCCATGACGAGCTGCCCGGGGGTCGGCTTGCGTTCGAACAGGGCGAGGGGTAGGAGTCGGTGCAGCCCCCGCAGGTGTCCGTACGCGCGCAGTACGGCGGCGGCCGAGCCGCCGGTGAGAGCCCGGCCGCCGAGCTGGTAGCCGGCGAGGCCGACGAGCTGCCCGTCGAGGAGCGCGCAGACCGCGCGGTCGGCGTTCAGGTGGGCGGTGAGGAAGGGCACCGCCTTGTCCGGCGGGTTCAGGGCGGGGCCGAGTTTGCGGCCGAAGGCGTCCCAGTACAGCTCCGCCGCCCGCTGCTCGGCTCCCGCTGGAACGCCCCGCCGTACCGTCACGGGCCCAGTGCCGGCACCCGTCGCGTCCAGTCCCATGTCCGTGTCCCCACTTCTTCGTCCAGCCTCACACGAAAACTATCACTTCTTCCACGTCCGTGCTTGCGGTGATAGTTTCGGTGCCGCATAACCCCGAACAGAGGCGGTCAGCTCTGATGTGCCCGAAGATCCAGCCCCGAAGGCGCGGGCTCCGCGCCGCCGTGTGGTCACTCGCCACCGCCCTGGTCGTGGCCGCCGGCCTCACCGGTGTGGTGCTGAGGCAGAACTCCTACGACATGGACGTGCGGCGGGTCTCGATACGCCACGGCGGCCACACCCTCAACGGAGTACTGGCCACCCCCAAGAACGGCCGCGAGCGCCATGGCCTGGTCGTGTACGTCCACGGCGACGGCCCCATCGGCGCCACCCACGACGACGGCTACAAGCCCATGTGGGAAGCGAACGCCAAGGCCGGATACGCCTCCCTCTCCTGGGACAAGCCCGGCGTCGCGGGCGCACCCGGCGACTGGCTGGACCAGTCCATGGACGACCGGGCCGACGAGGCAGCCGCGGCCATCGCCTGGGCACGCGCCCGCCCGGACATCGATGGCGACCGGATCGGGCTCTGGGGCGCCAGTCAGGCGGGCTGGGTCGTGCCGAAGATCGCCGCCAAGACGCCCGTGAGCTTCGTCATCGCCGTCTCACCCGCGATCAACTGGCTCCAGCAGGGCCGCTACAACCTTCTCGCCGAGCTGCGCGCCGACGGCGCGTCGGCGACCCGCACCAAGGCCGAAATCACCAGGAGCGAGACGACCCGGCGGCTGCTGGAACGCGACGCGACCTTCGAGGAGTACGTCAGGGCGATGGGCGGGGACACGGACGGCATGACCGCCGATCGCTGGGGTTTCATCTCCAAGAACTACACTGCGGACGCCACGCAGGATCTCCGCGCTCTGCGCGGCGTACCCGTATTACTGACCCTCGCAGGCCACGACATCAACGTGGACACCGCCGACACCGAGCGCGGCTACCGCAAGGCGCTGGACGGAGGCGGTGCATTGACGGTCAAGCGATACCCGGACGCGGCCCATTCACTGCTCAAACGGTCCATCGAGCAGTCGGACCTCAAGACCACGCTCACCGCGCTCTTCTCCCCCCGTTCGCTCTTCGCGGACGGATTCCTGGACGACCAACGGCAGTTCCTTAAGGATCTCGGCCGAGGCGGCAATGCCACTCCATGACACTCCCGCAAGGCCGGCCATGGCGCGTGGTGCACGTTCGCGTCTACCACCCGGTGCACTTTGAAGCGAACGCCGACAGCAGCACCTCTTCCAAGGAGGCCGCCGTCACCGGACGCGAGTCCTGCCCCCGGACCTCAACCTGTCGCGCTGCCCAGCCTTCGTCATCGGCCTCGAAATACAGCCACAGATCTTCGTCCTCGTAGCAGGTACGGAACCAGGTCGTCATGCCGCCATCCTGACCCACGACCTTGACCAAAGAGACAGGGGCACCCCCCAGCGGCGGGCCGGGGCGGTCGCGGCGGTACCTCACCACCGAGCACAGAAAGGAGCCGGCCGTCCTTCCATGGAATTAGGTCGACGTCCCCTGAGTGCCCTCCACTCAGCCAGCGTTGAACGCCTCGGCGACGGTCAGTGTGTCCTCGTACAGGTGCAGGCGAACGATCCGGCCACCCTCGACCGCCAGGTGCATGGCGACCGGTGTGGTGAACTCCGTGCCGGTGGCCACGGCGGTGTGCGTGAAGACCGCCAGCAGCACCACGTCACCACCGTCGACGAGGAAGCGCTCCAGCACGACCCTGCTCTGGCCGTGCGCGAAGTGCTGCCACATCGTGGTGAAGTACGGCGCGACCTCCTCCCGGCGGGTACGGCGCCCGGTCCAGGGCAGTGCGTCACTGCCGGGGACGTGCCAGTCGATCGTCTCGGAGAACAGTTCCTGGATGCCGTCGGCGTCCTGCCTGCCGAGGCGCTCCAGGAACGTCTCGGCCACGGTCCGCGAGGTCTGAGTATCTGTTGTCATCGTCCTTGTCCTTATCTTCCATCTCTCGCCGGTGTAACTGTTTTGATTACACCACTGGGCGTGGAATGCGACTCCCCTCGATCGGGGAAGTCGACGGTCCGAGGTCAGGCGGCTTTCAAGACGTCCCGCAGCACGTCTTCCAGCCTGGTCTTGGCCAGCTCCCTGCACAGGGCGGCCTCCACCGCGCCGTACACGGCGGCCATCGCCGGCCCGATGCCGCGCCCCACGACGCACCCGGGGTCCGGTGTCGCGCGATGCAGGGCGAAGATCGGCCCCGGTTCGATCGCCTGATAGACGTCGAGCAGAGCGATCGCCGCCGGGTCCCGCGCGAGCATCCAGCCCGCCCCCGCACCTCGCCGCGAATCGGCCAGGCCGGCCTTGCGCAGCTCACCCAGCAGGCGACGGATCACCACGGGGTTGGTATTGACGCTCGTCGCGATCTGCTCGGAGGTGGCGACCTCGTGACCGCGCCGCCGATACAACCCGATCCACGAGGGCGTGCGCCGCGACGGTCAGCCTGCTGTTGGCACTCACGTCAGACTCCACCTCCCGCACCCCTCGGTTCTAGTTGTAACTAGAATTGTTACATCTACATGCGGCAAGCCCTGCGGAATCAGCTGGACCCGCCTCGTCAAGGAGCACGCCACCCACAGGACCCCAAGATCACCAGGTGGCGGGTTCCTGACATATCTGGGTCATGCCCGACCGTCAGCCGTGCTTACGCCGCCAACCGGGCCACCCGGGGCTGACGACGGGCCGCCCCAGCCGACTGTCTCGCCATTCACACCAGACCCGTGACCTGCGACTTCACGATGCACACCGCTCAGTGGAAGCAACAACTCGCAATGAGCGAGAGAACCGGCCGCCGGCACAGGGCCAGCGCACTGACCGAGCTGCTTGCCCAAGCACTCCAGGCGCATGGCCGTGCGGTCGAGGTCGAGCACCTCCACGTCCGCTTGCCGCGGGTACAGCGCACCCCTGCCCACGGCCACAGCGCCCCTCCCGCCACGGGCTGACCGTCCCGCCCGTATCCGGTGCCCCGCGCCGACGGATTACCAAGCAGCACCTGTGCGGGCGGCACCACCGGTGCCGCCCGCTCTCACGAAGGGATCTTCATGCAGCACCAGACCAGCGAGGCCGTCTCCCGTCCGACGATCGTCGCCCTGTGCGGATCGACCAGGTACTGGGAGCAGCTCGCCGAAGCCAACCTCTACGAGACCGCGGCCGGGCGCATCGTCCTGGCGACGCATCTGGCCCACCACCCCGGCTAACCCCGACCACGACGCCCACCAAGCATGGATGCAGGCGTACGGACACAGCCTGCTCGCCGTCTCCAGCCACAACAGGTAGACAACGGACGCAGAAGCCCCGTTCTCCGAATACCACCGGAGAATGGGGCTTTTTGTGTTTTTCGGGGCACACATGCCGTTCCACGTGGGCTATGGACGGCCGTATGACGAAGCAGCTCCCTGAGCGGCTGGAGAGCGGAGACCTGAGCCGGCCGCCGTCTGCCGCACTCACCACCTGGGGGGAGGAGCGTATTCCGACGGAATATTCCACAGCCGAGGCCGATACCGGACTGCACCGAAGCTTTCAGCAGCGCACCACAGCTCAGTCATCTGCCCCATTGCGACCTGGTCCGGCAACTGCCTGACGCCACTGCTACGTCCTTGAGACGTGACCACTGCTACGCCCCAACCACCGTCCAGCACGCCGCCGGCCTGGCCGCACTGCGGCCACGGCACAACCCCGGCCGATCCAGTCGGCTGCCGCGGAATCCATGTCGGTGGCCGCACCGCCTGCCTGGCCCACTTGAACGACGCCGACCGCGCCGCCTACCTCGCGGCCCTGTCACCCGGCACCAACATCGACCACCGCGGCACCCCCTTCACTACGGAACTGCTGGACCAGTTACTCGACGCCCTACACGACCCCACCACCGACACCCCTCGCATCGGCGTTGCTCAGTTCAGCGAAGCGTCCTTCTCCGGCACCGCCTGGTTCAAGCAGGCGTCCTTCTCTGGCGGCGCCCGGTTCGACGAGGCGTCCTTCTCCGGCCCCGCCGAATTCGACGGGGCGTCCTTCTCCGGCACCGCCGAGTTCAGCGGCACGTCCTTCTCCGACCAGGCCGGTTTCGACGAGGCGTCCTTCTCCAGCATCGCCCGGTTCGACGAAGCGTCCTTCTCCAGCACCGCCCAGTTCAGCTGGGCATCCTTCTCCAGCACCGCCCAGTTCGGTGGAGCGCACTTTGAGGGGGCGTCGCATCTGGGGCCGCTGGTCTGCGATGAGCGGGTGATCTTGGATGGTGCTGTGTTCCAGCAGCCGGTGACGGTGGAGATTGCCGCCCGCCAGGTGAGCTGTGCGCGCACGCGGTGGGTATCAACCGCCACGCTGCAGCTGCGCTACGCCGAGCTGGACTTGAGGGATGCGATCTTCGAGTACCCGGTGCTGGTCGCTGCCCGCCCCACTCCTTTTCCCCTGCCCGCAGGGATTCCTGCGTCCGCACATGCTGGCTTGCTGTTGTTTGAGGCAGAGCTGTCCGGTCTGGAGCCCGGCGTGCGCCTGAGCACCATAGGCGGAGTGGATGCCGCGCACCTGGCGCTGCACGACATCGACCTGAGCAGGTGCCGGTTCGCCGGCGCCGTCCACCTCGATCAGCTGAGGGTCGACGGCTGGTGCGCCTTCGCCACCACCCCCACCGGCTGGAGCCGCCGTCTCCCCTGGCGGTGGAGCCGGCGCACCACGCTGACCGAGGAGCACCACTGGCGGGTGCGCGCCGCCCGCCGTCCCGACCGGGCCACGGCCCTGGGCTGGGCCGGCCCGCAGCAGGACGCTCCCGATCTGAAGCCGGCGGCGGTGGCGGCGCTGTACCGGCAGCTGCGCAAGTCGCTGGAGGACGGCAAGAACGAGCCGGACGCCGCCGACTTCTACTACGGCGAGTGCGAGATGCGCCGCCACGACACCGCCCGGCCCCGGGGCGAGCGCGCGCTGCTGACCGTCTACTGGGCCCTGTCCGGGTACGGGCTGCGCGCCACCCGCGCCCTGGCCTGGCTGGGGGCGGCGATGGCCGTCACGGTCGCGGTGATGATGCTGTGGGGCCTGCCCGTCGACGATCCCGAGCCGACCCTCACCGGCCGCCAGGTCTCCGTCGGGCAGCAAGTCGTCCTCACCACGGACACCCCCGACCCGGTCAACCCCACCGGCCCGCTGACCCGACGCGTGACCACCGAACGGTTCGAGAAGAGTCTGCGCGTGGTGATCAACTCGGTGGCCTTCCGTTCCTCCGGCCAGGACCTGACCACTGCCGGCACCTACACCGAGATGACCTCCCGCCTCGCCGAACCCGTCCTCCTGGGCCTGGCCGTCCTCGCCGTCCGCGGCCGTGTCAAACGCTGATCCCGACCCATCGCAGTCATCGCCGTCCTGGGGCGCCGGTCGCGTGCCGGCGGGCCCTGCGGGAGGTCGGGTCGACACCGGTCACGCCCCCGTCGCCCCGGCCGGCCGGATCGGCGTCGGCCCGGAGCGCCTGCGGGCTCCGGTCCCAAGGGCCGTCCGCCGACCAGCGGCGATACCGTTCGTGGACGGTTTCCCGGGAGCCGCGGCGCTCCGACGGCCCGTGGGTGGGCGGTGTCCGGTCCGGGTGCCGCCCGCACGCGCTGTGGCGGGCCGGCCGGCGAGCCGTGCTCCCCGCGGCAACCCGTGTGCGCTGCGGGAGAACACCGCACGCCCGCGCCCTCCTACGGTTCCGGCAACCCAGGAAACCGACCGGGCGCACTCCACGCCCGACGACCCCGTCGGAGGTGAGCCACGTGACCAGCATGCCGGTCATGGGCGTGGTGCCGAGGTCCGATGACCACGAGCCCGCCGAGCCCGCCGAACTGCTCGTGCGCAACGCCAAGGTGTACACCGGGGACCCGGCCCGGCCGCATGCCCGTGGTGTCGCGATCAGGGACGGGCAGGTGGTGGCGCTCGGGGACGACCACGCGCTGGCCGGGCTGGTGGGGCCGGCGACCAGGGTCGTCGACGCGCTCGGCCGGCGGGTGATCCCGGGCCTCAACGACTCCCACCTCCACGTGATCCGCGGCGGTCTCACCTACGTCCTGGAACTGCGCTGGGACGGCGTGCCCTCGCTGCGGCAGGCACTGGCGATGCTGAGGGAACAGGCGGGGCGCACGCCGAAAGGGCAGTGGGTCCGGGTTGTCGGCGGCTGGACGGCCGACCAGTTCGCCGAGCGCCGGATGCCGACGGTGGCCGAGCTGAACGAGGCCGCCCCGGACACGCCGGTGTTCGTGCTGCACCTCTACCAGTCGGCGCTGATGAACCGGGCCGCCGTTCGGGCCGCGGGCTTCACCGCCGCGACGCCCGACCCGCCGGGCGGGCAGATCGTCCGCGGCCGGGACGGCCGCCCGACCGGTGTGCTGCTGGCCGCGCCGAGCGCGCTGGTCCTCTACTCGACGCTGGCCAAGGCGCCTTCGCTGGAGCCGGACGAACAGCGCCTCTCCACGAGGCACTTCCTGCGCGAGCTGAACCGGTTCGGGCTGACCTCCGCGATCGACGCGGCGGGCGGGTTCCAGAACTTCCCCGACAACTACCGCACGGTGATCGAGCTGGCCCGCGCCGGAGACCTGACCCTGCGCATCGCCTATCACCTCTTCCCGCAGACCGGCGGGCAGGAGATCGCGGACCTCAGCCGGTGGATCGAGACGGTCCGCCCGCAGGACGGCGACTCCTGGCTGCGGCTCAACGGCGCCGGGGAGAACCTCACCTGGGCCGCCGCCGACTTCGAGAACTTCGCCGAGCCCCGCCCCGAACTCGCCGCGGGCTATGAGGAGGAGTTCGAGAAGGCGGTGCGGTTGCTGATGGAGAACGGCTGGGGCTTCCGGCTCCACGCCACCTATGACGAGACCATCCGCCGCGACCTCGGCGTCTTCGAACGGCTCGCCGCGGAGGGCCTGTTCCCGGCGGGCAACCGCTGGCTCTTCGACCACGCGGAGACCGTCAGCGACGCCAGTCTGGAACGGATCGCCGCGCTCGGTGGAGCGGTCTCGGTACAGAACCGGATGTCCTTCCAGGGCCGGGTGTTCGCCGACCGCTACGGCACCGAGGCCGCGGCCCGCACGCCGCCCGTGCGGCGCATGCTCGACCAAGGCCTGGTCGTGGGCGCCGGTACCGACGCCACCCGGGTCTCCTCCTACAACCCCTGGGTCGCCCTGCACTGGCTCGTCACCGGCCGGACCGTCGGCGGGTTCGCCCTCTGCCCGCCGGACGACCGCCTCAGCCGCGAGACGGCCCTGGAGCTGTACACCCGGGGCGGGGCGCGCCTGACGGGCGAGGAGGACGTCAAGGGCATGCTCCGGGAAGGCTGCTTCGGTGACCTCGCCGTCCTCTCCGAGGACTACTTCGCCGTACCGGCCGGGGACATCCCGCACATCGAGTCCGTCCTCACCGTCGTCGGCGGCCGGATCGTCCACGCGGCGGCCGAGTACGAAGGGCTCGAGGAGGAGATCGACCCGCTCGGCCCCGCCTGGAGTCCCGTCGCCCGGTTCGGGGGTTACCAGGCGACACCGCGGACCGGCCCGACGGGCGCCCGGCAGGCCGATCTGCTCGCCGAGGCCGTCGCCGAGTCCGCACGGCATCGCCAGTGGCGTGTCACCCGGGGGCACGCGCCGGAGGCGCGCACCGAGGTCTTCGACCCCTGCTTCGTGCTCTGACCATTCCCGTCCCCTTCCCTCGGCCGCCCGGCGGACGGCCGCCCTCACGAACCGCCCAGGAGTGCTCACCATGACCACCGGACTGCTCCTCCTGCGGGTGATCGTCGGACTCCTGATCGCGGGGCACGGCGTCCAGAAGCTCAGCCACCGGCTCGGCGGCCGCGGACTGCGGGCCGGTGTCCGGGAGTTCCGCGACGACGGCTTCCGCGGGGGCGTCCTCACGGCGCTCGCCGCCGGCGGCGGCCGGATCGGCTCCGGCCTCCTCCTGGCCCTGGGCCTGCTGACGCCGCCGGCGGCGACCGCGGCCGTGGGCGTGATGACGGTGGCGCTCACCGTCAAGTGGCGGCACGGGCCGTGGGTGCGGAACGACGGGTACGAGTACCCGCTCGTCCTCATCGTGGTGCCGGCCGCGCTCGCGGTGTCGGGCCCCGGCACGTGGTCGCTCGACGCGGCGCCGGGGCTGCTGCCCTGGCCCGCGTGGACCGGTTCGCTCGCCGTGGCGGCCGGGGTCGGCAGCGGTCTGCTGGCCCGCGCCGTCCTGCACCGGCCGGCCCGGCGGACCGCCGCCGGCGGATGACGGCGGATGACGGCGGCGACACCACGTACCCCCGGACACGAGGAGTCACATGAACACCCAAGAGCCGCCCGCCGAGCGGGCCGAGCCGGGAGGCCGGCACTTCGAGCCGGATCTGCGCTCCATGACGCGGATCACTCTGCGCCCCATCGCCTCCCCGATGCCGGTGGGCTTCTTCGCGGTGGCGATCGCCTCCGTCGTCGTCGGCAGCATGCAACTGCGCCTGCTCGGCGACGACGCCGGACGCGCCGTGGCGCTGACCATCCTGCCGGCGTTCCTGCTCCAACTCATCGTCAGCGTCCTCGCGTTCGGGGCGCGGGACGTGCTCGCCGCCACGCTCATGGCGTGCTTCTCCGGGACCTGGCTGGCCAGCGCGCTGGTCCTGGCGCTCGATCCGCCGTCCGGCACCCGGGTGCTCGGCGTGCTCAACCTGGTCTTCGCGTTCTTCGCCCTGCTCATGGCGACCGTCGCGCACCGCAAGCGCGCGATGTGGTCGGTGCTGTGCGTCGCGGTGCCCCGGTTCACGGTCGCCGCGCTGTTCAACCTCACCGGCGCCGCCTGGCTGGGCCCGGTGTCCGGGGCCTTCGGCCTGCTCCTGGCCGGCGTCGCCATGTACGCCGCGTTCGCGCTCATGCTGGAGGACATGCGGAGCGAGGAGGTGCTGCCCATCGGGCGGCGCGGCCCGGCCCGTGACGCCGTGGAGGGGAACCTCGCCGTCCAGCTGCGCGACCTGGAGCGTCAGGCGGGCGTACGGCGCACGCTGTGAAACGGTCCGTTCCGGCCCGGCCGGGTCACGAGGACGCCGGTGGCCCGAGCCGCTCCCGCAGCTGGCCGCGGGAGGTGATCCCCAGCTTCGGGTAGATCCGGTACAGGTGCGCCCCGATGGTGCGGGGAGAGAGGTAGAGCTGCTGTCCGATCTCCCGGTTGGACAGCCCCTCCGCGGCCAGCTGGGCGATCTGCAGTTCCTGGGGCGTCAGCAGGTCCCAGCGTGCGGCGGTGCGCTGGGTGCCCGACTCGCCGGCCGACCGCAGTTCCTGCCTCGCCCGCTCGTGCCACGGCTCGGCGCCCAGGGCGGCGAAGGACTCCCTGGCGATCCGCAGCGGGGTACGGGACTCCATGACCCGGCGCCTGCGCCGCAGCCAGGTGCCGTGGGCGAGCAGCAGGCGGGCCCGCGTGAACGGATCCTTCGACAGGTCCAGCCGGAGCGCCGTACGGAACCGTGCCTCGGCGTCCTCGTCGTCGGCCAGCAGGGCGTGCGCGTAGGCCAGTCCGGCTCTGATCAGCCCCGCGTGCGTGGCGGCCGCGGACCTGTCCAGCCGACGGAGCGCGGCGCGGGCCGATGCGCGGTGTTCCTCGGTCACGGCCGCCTCCGCGAGCACCGGGATCGCGATGGTCCGGAGATACGGGTGGTGCGCGGGGTCGGCGGGATCGAACACCCGCCACACGCAGCCGAACGCCTCTTCCTGGCGGCCCGCGGCCAGTCCGATCAGGCCGCGCGTGATCTGCACGAAGGCGAGGTTGGATGGGTTGGCCACGGACAGGCCGTGCCGTTCGGCGTCGTTGATCGCTGACCGGGCCGTCTCCAGGTCCCCGAGCACGGCCGCGAACTGGGCCCGCGCGATGCGCGCGCCGGTGAGCCAGCGGGGCAGGGCGTTCTCCTCCGCCAGCCGCATGGCCTCGGCGACGCTGGGCAGGCCCGACTCCCAGTCGACGACGTGGGCGGCGGTGAACGACAGGGAGACCAGCACCTGGGACAGCAGCCCCAGCCGGCCCTGGGCGCGCAGCCCGGCGGCCGCGTGGCGCAGGAAGGCCGGGGCGAGGTCGTAGGCGCCGGCCATGGTGGCGGCCGTGCCGAGTGTGGCGGCGGCTGCGGCGTCGTAGCCGCCGTCGCATTGCAGGCGTTCCAGCCGCTCGATCACCGTGTCGCCCCGCTCCAGCGGAGCCGCGCCGGCGAGGACGTAGACGAGTTCGGGGTGCAGGTCGGGTACCGGCAGCCGCTCCGCGGCGGCCACCAGGCGCTCCCGCAGCTCCCGTCCGGGGTCGGACCACCAGCAACGGCGGGCGGCCGCCCGCAGGATCCGCAGGGCGAGGCCGTGATCCCGCTCCCGGGCCACCGCCTCGGCCGTGGCGATGAGCAGGCGCAGGCGCGGGACGTTCCGGGACACGTCCTCTTCGAGCCCTTCCCTCAGCAGCACCGTGCGGGCCCGCTCCAGCACGCCGAGTTCCAGGGGTGCCGCGTCCTGCAGGAGCGTCGCGGCTCGCCGGGTCATGCCGAGTTCGAGGGACAGCTCCGCCGCCTTCAGCAGCCGGTGTGCCGTGGCGGGGCCGCCCTCGCCGAGCGTGACGGCCCGCTCCACGGCGGTCAGCGCCACGGCCGGAGCGCCGCGCGTCTCGGCCCGGGCCGCCGTCCGGTCCAGTTCCCGGGCGACGGCCTCGTCGCGGCGGCCGCTGGCCGCGGCCCGGTGCCAGGTACGGCGGTCGGAGTCCGCGTCGAGGACGGCGGCGAGCGCGCGGTGGGCGGCGAGGCGTTCCGCGAGCGGGGCCGCCTGCAGGACGGCCGAGCGCACCAGCGGGTGGCAGAACCGGATGTGCCGCTCGTCGGCCGTGACCAGGCCGTGCCGGACGGCGGGATCCAGGACCGCCGGTGAGAGAGCGGAACCGGAGAGCCGGGACGCCGCGGCGAAGACCTCGCTCAGCGTGCCCTCGTCGTCGGAGGCCGCCACGAGCAGCACGCTGCGCGTGCCGGCGGGCAGGGCGGGCAGCCGGGAGGCGAAGGCCTGCTCCAGTCGTGCCGTGAGCGGTACGGCCGGGGACGTCAGGATGTCGGTGGTCACCCGGGCGCGCAGGGCGGTGGGCAGCTCGATCAGCGCCAGCGGGTTGCCCGAGGCGGCGTCCAGGACTCGCCGCCGCACCGCGGGGTCCAGCCGCGGCTCCACGGCGTCCAGCAGGCCCGCCGCGTCGGGCTGTGGCAGCGGGCCCAGCCGGAGTTCCGGCAGGGCCAGGGCGTCCAGCGGGGTGGTGTGCCCGGTGCGGACGCCGGCCAGCAGCCCCAGCGGCTCGGCCCCCAGGCGCCGGGCGAGGAAGGCGAGGACGTCCGCGGTCGGCGTGTCGAGCCACTGCGTGTCGTCGACGACCAGCAGCACGGGGGTCTCGCCCGCCGCTTCGCCGAGCAGGCTGAGCGTCGCCAGCGCGATCATGAAGAAGGCGGGGGCCTCGTCCGCGGCGTACGCCTCGGACATGCCGAAGGCGGCCCGCAGTGCCTCCGACTGCGCCGGCGGCAGGCGCGGGACCCGGTCCAGCAGGGTCCGCGTCAGCTGGTGGAGTCCGGCGAACGGCAGGTGGGTCTCGGCCTCCACCCCGGACACCGACACGACCGTGCAGCCCGACCGCTCCGCCCGGTGCGCGGCCCGGGACAGCAGCGCCGACTTGCCGATGCCGGGGTCGCCCCGGAGCACGAGCGCCCCGCCCTCCTTGGGCAGCTCGTCCACGAACGCGTCGAGCACGCCGAGTTCCCTCGCCCTGCCGACCAGGCCGTTGCCGGACACCCGATGCCCCCCACCACCAGCGCATGTGTGCGAAAGAAGCATTTTATGTGCGCCCGGGGAGCAGGAGCGGTGCGCCGAGGGAACAGCGGCGCTCCCCCGGCAGTCACTTCGCAGTCATCGTGCCGATGCCCCGGGCCCCGGCCGGGGACGAGGCTGGCCGCAGACGGGCGGCCGGCGGCGGCCGACCGGTGGGTCTGGGCCGGTGGGAGGGCGCGTTGACGAAGGTGATCGACACGGCCGGGCACCCGGCGCGCGGCACGCGGCCCGCGCGCCGGCGGACGGCTGTTCCCGGGGATGCTCCCGCGGCGACCGTCGTGGTGCGGGGGACACCGGCCCGCGAGGACTCCACGGTCCCGCAGCCCCTGGGGCACCTGCTGTTCGTCACCGCCGGTGAGGAGGCCCCGCGCCGCCGGGGCGCCGCCCGTGCGGCGGGCGGGGCCGCCGCGCACCTGGCGGTGGCCGTCGCCGGCCCCGCCGGGGGGTCGCTGAGCCAGGCGGGACGGACGGTGTCCTTCCGCGGCGGCGACGTCGTCGTGTGGAACGCCGCACGCCCGTACGCGCTCGGCCTCCCGCCCGGCGTACGGCTCACGGCGTGCCTCGTGCCGTGCTCCGCTCTCGGTCCGTGGGCCGAGAGCGCCGAGCGGGCCATCCTGTTCACGGCCGCTCCCGACGGTCCCACGGGGACCGTCCTCACAGCGCTCCTGGGCGCACTGGCCGACCGCACGGGCCGCTGCCCCGAGCCCGTCGCCCGGCACCTCGCCCGGGGCATCACCGGCCTGGTCGTCTCCCTGCTCGCGGAACACGCGCGCGCGGCCACGCACACGGCCGCCGACCGGCGCCCGCTCGTCGAGAAGATCCGCACCTACGTCGACCGGCACCTCGCCGACCCGGGCCTGAGCCCCGCGTCCATCGCCGCCGCCCACCACATGTCCGTGCGCTCCCTGCACAAGCTCTTCGAGCACGAGGACGTCACGGTGGGCCGCCTCATCCAGCGGCGGCGCCTGGAGGAGTGCGCCGAGGACCTGCGGCGCGAGGGCAGCGCCCGGCTCACCATCGCCCACGTGGCCCGCGGCTGGGGGTTCGCCGACGCCGCGCACTTCAGCCGCCTGTTCCGCACCGTGTACGGCATGCCGCCCAGCAGCTGGCGGGAGCAGGCCGCGTCCGCACGGGTCCCGCACCGGCCGTGCCCGGCGGGACAACTCGTGTGCACGCCGGGCAAACAAGCCGATTCCCGCGACTCCTACGGTGAGCCCACACCCGAGAACGCAGAGCGCGTGCGAGGAAGGCAGAGCGAGATGTCCGTCGAGCACAGCAGCACCCGGCCGGTCCTGGAGACGGCCGCGGCCGAGTTCACCGCGGCGACGGCGGATCCCCCGTTCCCGTACCGGTTCCCCGTCGAGGACGGTCGCAAGGCGGTGGACGAGGTGCGGTCCGGGACGGTCGTCAAGCCCGACGTGGACGAGGAGGGGGTGACGGTCGACGGCGGCCCCACCGGTTCCGTCCCGGTCCGGCTGGTCCGGCCGGCCGGGCACGAGGGCCCGCTGCCCGTCATCCTCTACCTCCACGGCGCCGGCCGGGTGTCCGGCAACGCCCGCGCCCACGACCGCCTGGTGCGGGAACCGGCCGTCGGCGCGCGGGCGGCGGCCGTCTTCCCCGAGTACGGCCGCTCGCCCGAGGTGCGCTGCCCCGTCGCCATCGGGCAGAACCACAGGTCGCCCGGTGGGTCGTGCGGGACGGCGCCTCCCACGGCCTGGACGCCGCTCGCCCCGCGGTGGCCGGCGACCCGGTCGGCGGCCGCATGTCCGCCGCGCTGACGCCGACGGCGAGGGAGCGCGGCGACCTCGGCCTCGCTCTTCAGGTCCTCTTCCACCCGGTCACGGACGCGGCCTTCGGCACCGGCTCCTACCACCGGTTCGCGGAAGGCCACTTCCTGCGCCGGGACGCGATGAAGTGGTTCCGGGACCAGTACACCACCGACGAGACGGAGCGGGCCCGGATCACCGCCTCCCCGCTGCGTTCGACCCGCGAGCAGCTCACCGGGCTGCCGCCGGCCCCGGTGATCACCGCGGAGGCCGACGTCCTGCGGGACGAGGGCGAGGCCTGCGCCAACAAGCTGCGCGCCGCCGGCGTGCCCGTCACCGCGGTCCGGGTCCAGGGCGTCGTCCACGACTTCGTCATGCTCGACGCCCTGCGGGAGACCGGGGGCGCCGAAGCGGCGATCGCCCTCGCCGTGACCGCCCTGGGCAAGGCGCTCCACAGCGCCTGAGCCCGCGTCAGAACCCGGCGTCGGCAGCCGGCTTCCGCGCACGGCCACGGCCAAGGCCACGGCCTCGCGGTGCGCGGTGCGCGGTGCGCGCGGCCGCCGGTGCCGTCCGGCCCTTTACCCACCCACGTCCTTCCAGGAGCGCCCATGCCCGAGTTCCGCCTCGACGACGTCACCGCCGTGCCGAGCCCCGACCTGCTCACCCCGGACAATTCCGTGTTCCTGTTCGTCGACCACCAGCCGCAGATGTTCTTCGGCACGGGCAGCGGCGACCGCGGCGCGATCATCAACAACACCGTCGGTCTCGCCAAGGCGGCCCGGCTGTTCGACGTACCGGCCGTCATCACCACGGTGGCCGCCGAGTCGTTCTCGGGCCCGGCCCTGCCGCAACTCGTCGACGTCTTCCCGGATCACAAGCTCATCGACCGCACCACCATGAACGCCTGGGAGGACCAGAACCTCGTCGACGCGGTCCGCGCCACCGGCCGCAGGAAAATCGTCATATCCGGCCTGTGGACCGAGGTGTGCCTGGTCCTGCCCGTGCTGTCGGCCCTCAGCCAGGGCTACGAGGTCTACGTCGTCGCCGACGCCTCCGGCGGCGTCACCCCGGCGGCCCACGAGCACGCCCTGGAGCGCATGAGCCGCGCCGGGGCGGTCACCGTGACCTGGGTCCAGGTCCTGCTGGAGCTGCAGCGCGACTGGGCACGCGCCCGGACGTACGACGGTGTGATGGCCATCGTCAAGGAGCACGCCGGCGCCTACGGTCTGGGCGTCGTGTACGCCAAGCACTTCCTCGGGCCCGGCGCGGCCGGCTGAGCCCTCTCCCCCGCACCGGACCGCGACCGTCGGCGCCCCGTGCCCGGCGGTCCTCCCCCGGTCCACCCGGCCGTCGGCCGCGGCGGCGCCCCGTGCTCGTGCCCAGAGGCTTGACCTGCAACGACGAGGGCATGCCTCAGCGCGCACGACCGGCCGTTCCGCGGCCGTCGGCCGTCCGGGAGCACCCAGGATGTCCGTACTGCCGCCGGCCGGGCGGGCAGGTGCGGAAGGGGGCTCTCGTGGTGGAGGGGACGGGTGCGGCGCCGGACCGGTTGGACCCGGAGGCGCTCGGGCGGGGCGCGCAGTGGAAACTGCTGCGCGAGGCGATCGAGACGGTGCACGGCGCCGGGCGGGCCGTCTGGCTGTGCGGGGAGGCCGGGGCCGGCAAGACGGTCCTGCTGGAACAGGCCGGCGAACTCGCCGCGCACCGCGGGCTGCGGCTGCTGCGGATCCATGGTGCCGAAGGCGAGCGGAACCTGCCGTTCGCCGCCCTGCACCAGTGGGTGTGGCCGCTGTCGGAGGAGGTGCGGGAGCTGCCGCGCGGTGCCCGGGCGGCACTGGAACGGGCGCTGGGCACCGGCTCCGGCGAGGCGGCCGGCCCCTACACGGTCGCCGCGGCCACGCTGGACCTGCTGGGCGTGGTCGCGCGGCGCCGGCCCGCGGCACTGCTCATCGACGACCTCCACTGGATCGACGCCTCCAGCGCCGAGGTCCTGCACTTCGTGCAGCGCCGGCTCGCCGCCCTGCCGGTCGTCCTGCTCGCGACCGTACGGCAGGAGGCGCTCGCCGCGACGGACACCACCGGAGTCCGCGTCCTCGGCATCGGGCCGCTCGGCGACGAACCGGCACGGGCCCTGCTGCGCCGGCTCCACCCCGGGCTCTCGGACCCCGCACGCCACCGCATCCTGCAGGAGTCGGCCGGCAATCCCCTCGCCCTCGCCGAGCTGCCCGCCCAGCTCCGCGCGGAGGAACGCTCGGGACGGCTGCCGCTGCCGGAGCGGCTGCCCCTCGGCGAGCGTCTGGGCCGTATGTTCACCCGGCGGGTCACGGCCCTCCCGGCCTCCGCGCGGTTCCTCCTGCTGCTGTGCGCGCTGGCCGGCCGGGACGGACAGGCACTGTCCCTCGTCGTGGCGGCCGCCGAAGCCGCCGGTGCCGGCACGGTGGCGGAGGACCTGGCGGCCGCCGAAGACAGCGGACTCCTCGTCGTCGACGCCCGCACCCGGCACGTCCGGTTCCGGCACCCCCTGGTGCGGTCCTCGCTCGTGGAGTCCGCGAGGGGCACGGAACTGCGGCGGGCGCACGCGGCCCTGGCGGAGGTGCTGCCGGAAGGCGAGCTGCGCCGCCTCACCCACCGGGCAGCGGCCACCGTGGCGGCCGACGAGACGCTCGCGGCCGCCCTCGACGAGGCGGCCGCGCGGACGCAGGCACGCGGCGGCGCCACCGAAGCGGCCCTCCTCTACGCCCGCGCCGCCGGGCTCAGCGCGGATGCCGACAGCCGTGGGCGCCGGCTCGTGGCGGCCGCCTGCGCGTCGTCGACCAGCGGTCACCTCGACCGGGCGTCCCGGCTGCTCGACCAGACCCTCGCCCACGGTGTGCCGCAGGACAGCCGTCACCTGCTCCACTTCACCCGTGCCCTGGTCCGCCTGCACGCGGACGGCGACATGGCACCCGCCGTGGAACTGCTGCCCGCCGTGCTCGACCGCCTCCCCGGCGCGGCAGGCGCGGCCCTGCGGCTGCCGAGCCTGTTCATGCTCTACCTCGCCGCCGGGTACACCGCCGACTCCCGGGTCTGGGAGGCGATCGCCGTCCGCCTGGACGGCACGGGCACGTTCGCGCGGCTGGCCCACGACGTCTGGAGCGATCCGGTGCGGCGCGCCCACGGCGCCCAGGAGCGCTTCGACGCCGCGCTGGAGACCTTCTCCGAGGACGCCGAGGCCGGCGAGTTCTGGCTGCTGCTGTGGGCCGCCGCCGGGCTCGACGGCCTCGACGACGAGGCACCGCTGTTCCGGCGACTGGCGCACCGCCACTCGTACTCCACGCAGGCCTTCCTCGGCAACGTCTGCGCGTACGGCGACTACCTGCGCGGCCGCTGGGACCGGTGCGTCGAACGGGCCCGTGAGGGAGCCACCGCGGCACGGGTCAGGGCGTTCGGCCTCAACGAGGCGGTCCTGCGCTACACCGAGGGCTACGTCCTCGCGGCCCGCGGGCAGCGGCAGGCCGTCGAGGACCTCGTCACCTCCCTGCGCCCCTGGGCCGCGGCCCGGGGGCTGACCTTCGTCCTCCAGCGCCTGCGCGCCATGCAGGCCCTGTGCGCGCTGGCCCTCGGCGACCACGAGACCGCGTACGGCCACACCTCCTCGATCACTCCGCCCGGTACCTTCCCGCCCGGTGTCACCAAGCTCAACATGGTCTTCCTCGACCTCGTCGAGTCCGCCGTCCACACCGGACGCCGCCAGGAGGCCCTCCGGCACGTGGTGGCGGGCCGGGCCGCCGGTCTGGGCCGGATCTCGGCGCACCACGCGTTCGTCCTGCGCGCGGCGGAGGCGATGGTCGCCGACGACGTCGACGCGGGCTGCACGGCGGTGTACGCCTCCCCCGGGGCCGCGCACTGGCCGTTCGAACTGGCCCGGGTCCGCCTCCACCACGGGGCCTGGCTGCGCCGCCAGGGGCGCCGTGTCGAGGCCCGGCAGCACCTCGACACGGCCCGCCGCGCCTTCGCCGGTCTCGCCGCGGGCCCGTGGGCGGACCGCGCCGGGCAGGAACTGCAAGTCTGTGACGAGCCCGCGCCGACGGCGGCGGCCCGCCCCGTGGGGGACCTGACCGCGCAGGAGCGCCGCATCGCCGACCTCGTCGCCCGGGGGCTGACCAACCGGGAGATCGGCGCCCGCCTGCAGCTGTCCCCGAGAACCGTCGCCGGGCACCTGTACCGCATCTATCCCAAGCTCGGGATCACCAGCCGGGCGGGGGTGGCCCGCGCCCTGGGCGGGCACGAGCCGCCGTGAGGGCGCCGTGCCCGGGAGCGCGGCCCGGACACCCGTCATTCGACCTGACCGGACGCCCGGCACCCGCCGCAGGCTGGACCGCATGAGACAGCCGAGCGAGATCATGGACGGACCCGCCCCGCACGCCCTGGGGGCCGTGCGGGTCGTCACCCGTGAGGGCCCCGGACCCGACGTCCTGCGGATGACGCTCCCACCACGGGCCGGCGACGCCCCGCTGCTGGCCGTCGGCACCCAGTCGTGCGGCCGCGCCGTCCTGTCGCACCGCGGTCTCCTCGAGCCGTTCGCGCCGGGCGACGTCTTCGTGGTGGACCCGGCACAGCCCTGGGAGCTGCGCGAACCGGACGTCTTCCGGCTGCATCTGCATCTCCTGCCCAGGGACTGGGCCGGCCTCCCCGAGCGGGACCTCACCCGCCTGTGGGGGGTGAGCACGCAGTCCGGCACCGGTGTCGCGGGGCTGCTCGCCCCCGTGCTGACCACCGTCGCGGCACGCGCACCGTCCTACGACCGGGTCCTCGCGCACCGCATCGCCGGCAGCCTGGCCGACCTGCTGGGCACCCTGGCCGTGGAGCGCACGGCAGCGGACGAGGGGCGAGCCGGGCCGGACGACCGGGCGGTGATGGCGCGGACGATCCGCCGCTTCGTCAACGAGAACCTGTCCGACCGTGCCCTGGGTCCCGAGCGCGTCGCCGCACGGCACGGTGTGTCCGTGCGGTACGTGCACAAGGTGTTCGCCGGTCAGGGAACCACCCTCGGCCGGTGGATCCGCGAACGCCGTCTGCAGGAGTGCCGACGGGAACTCGCCCGGCCGGACGGCGTCGGGACCCTCTCCTTCGCCGCGGTCGCACGGCGCTGGGGCTTCGCCGACGCCGCCCACTTCAGCCGCAGTTTCCGCGCCGCGTACGGCATGTCACCGAGCGAGTGGCGCCGGATCCGCGCCGCCGCGGCCGACGGCCGGGCGGGGGAGGTCACGGGGCCGGCACCTGGGTCCCCGCGGCACGCCAGTCGCGCGGGGGATGGCCGTACACCGCCTTGAACGAGCGGCTGAAGTGCGCCACGTTGCGGAACCCCCAGCCGCGGGCCACGGCCGAGATCGTCGGAGTCGCCGTGCCCCGGCGTACGAGTTCCCGCGCGCACGCCTCTGTCCGCCGTCGCTGGATCAGTCTGCGCACGGTCGTCTCCTCGTCCTCGAAGAGCAGATGCAGATAGCGGACGGAGATGCGGTGCGCCTCGGCGATGCGGGCGGGAGAGAGGTCCGGGTTCCGCAGGTTGTCGTCGATGTACCGGCGGATCAGCGTGCGCAGTTGCTCGCGAGGGGCGGGGCCCGGCAGCCGGCCGTCCGGGCTCTGCTCGTCGATCAGGGTGGCCAGCAGGTCCGCGGCGTTCCCCGCGAGCCGGTCCCCCACCGGCCCGGCCACCCGGTGGGCCCGCGCCACCAGCGCCGACAGGAAGGGCCCGAGAAGCGCCGCCACCCCCTCACCGGTCGGGACGGCGCGTCCCGTCACCCGGTGCGCGCGGCTGCCCGAGCCACCGAGGGCGTGCCCGGGAACGCACAGCACCTGCAGGCGGAAGGGTTCGCGCTGCTCGAAGGAGAACGGCCGGCGCAGGTCGCACAGCGCCAGTTCACCGGGGCGCACGGCGGTGCTGCGGCCGTCCTGGTGGAGGGCCGCGGTTCCCGACACCTGGGCGACCAGGGCCACCCGGTCGTCCGGCGCGGCCGTGACCAGCCGGGTGGTGCGGCTCAGGCGCAGGGGATCGGCCCGCACCGACAGCACCCGGACATAGCCCAGGTCGCTCGACCACAGCGCTCCCTCGAAGGGCCGCGCCGACGGCGGCGCGGACACGCTCAGCGGAGCCAGCCAGTGCCGCACGGCCCGCTCCCAGGCCGGGGCCCGCTCCGCGTCGGGCAGACTCTCCGTACTCACCACGGGCCGCACGTCCGCTCCTCGAGTCGCTTCCCGCGCGAGCCGGGACGCCCTGCCCGGCTCACGCCCGAGGGGACCAGTCTGGGCCGGGCGGCGCCGCGGCCGTCAGGTCATTTGACGGGGCCGCCCGGCACGACGGGGCGGTACGGGCCGGCCGCGCGGTGCCGTGCGTGGACGGTCATGGCACCGTGCGCTCCGGGACACGTGCGATGCCGTGATCGTCCCTAGGGTCGTCCGGGTGCCGTCGGGCTTCCGGTACGTGGAGGCGGCACTCGTGCAGGACGCCGTCACCCACGAGGAGTTCGCGTGTCCCCCTCCCCCCGGCCGCAGCAGCCGCCCCTCGTACTGGAGCGGACGGTACGGGATTTCGTCCGCGACCACGTCTGCCCGACGGTGCCCCGGGGCACCGACCCCGGGCCGGCCCGGGACGGCGTCGCGCGGCTGCTCGGCGGCCCCGGACAGGACGCCCACGTCAGCGAGGAGTGGCTGTCGTTGCCCGCTCCCGGCCGCGCCAGGATCACCGTGCGCATCCTGCGGCCGGTGGGCGCGGACGGGCCGCTGCCGGTCGTCCTGTTCCTCCACGGCCTGGGCTGGATGCTGACGGACGCCTCCGCGCACGGCCGGCTGCTCACGGACCTCGCCCTCGGAGCCGACGCGGCCGTCGTCGTGCCCGACTACGCCCGCACCCCCGAGGCCCGTTACCCGGTGGCCGTCGAACAGGTCTACGCGGCCGCCCGGTGGATCGCCCGGCACGGGCGCGACTGCCGGCTGGACGGCGAACGGGTGGCGCTCCTCGGCGCCTCGGCGGGCGCCAACCTCGCCGCCGCCCTCACCCTTCTGGCGAAGGAGCGCGGCGGGGTGCGGTTCGTCCACCAGGTGCTGGTCTGCCCCGTCACCGATGCGGGCATGGACACCGGCTCGTACCGGGATTTCGCGGACGGCTACTTCCTCGGGAACGGGGCCATGCGCCACTTCTGGCAGCAGTACGCCCCCCGGCCGGCGGACAGGTACAGCAGCACGGCCTCGCCCCTGCGCGCGACGGACGACGAACTCACCGGCCTGCCGTCCGCCCTGGTCGTCACCGCGGAGGCCGATGTCCTGCGCGACGAGGGCGAGCACTACGCGGCGCGGCTGCGGCAGGCCGGCGTGGACGTCACCTCGGTGCGCTACCACGGCACGGTGCACGGCTTCGTCCTGTTCGAGGCGCTGCGCGGCAGCGCCGCCTCCCGGGCCGCGCGCATCCAGACGACGGACACCCTGCACGCGGCCCTGCACCCCTGGCCCCACTGACCCCACCCGGCCAGGGACGCTCCTCGCCGTGCACCGGCAGCACACCGGACTGCGCCCGCGGTCATGCGGCCCGCGGCGCCCCGCCCCTAGCGTGCCGCTGACAACCGAGGCGACCGAGGAGCGGACACCATGACCGAGCACCTGCCGATGAGCCGACGCGGCGTCGTGATGGCGGGCGCCGCCGTCGCCGCCACCGCCGGCCTGGGCACGACCCCGGCGAGCGCCGCCCGGCGGGACGACCCCGGACACGGCCACGACAGGCCCCTGGTCATTCTGGTGCACGGAGCCTTCGCCGACGGATCCAGCTGGGGCCCCGTCATCAGGCGACTGCAGCGAGCCGGACATCCGGTACGGTCCGTCGCCAACCCGCTGCGCGGGCTCGCCGCGGACGCCGCCCACCTCAGGAGCGTGCTCGCCTCACTCACCGGGCCGGTGGTCCTGGCCGGGCACTCCTACGGCGGTGCCGTGATCACGGAAGCCGCCGCAGGCGCCGCGAACGTGAAGGCACTCGTCTACGTCGCCGCCTTCATGCCCGACGCGGGAGAGGTGCTGGGCGAACTCGCCGCGAGGTTCCCCGGCTCCGAACTCCAGGCCGCCCTCACCGCCGTGCCCGCCCCGGCCCCCGACGGATCGGCCGGGGCCGACCTCTGCATCCGCCAGGACCGCTTCCGGCACGTCTTCGCGGCCGACGTGCCGGAACCGACCGCCCGCCTGCTCGCCGCGGTCCAGCGTCCGCTGGCGGCGACCGCGTTCACCGACCGGGCCACCACGGCCGCCTGGCACGGCATCCCCTCGTGGGTCCTGGTCACCACGCGCGACCGCGGCATCCCGCCCCGGCTCCAGCGGTTCCAGGCCGCCCGGGCCCGGGCGCGCACCGTCGGCGTCGACAGCTCCCACCTGCCCCTGTACAGCCACCCCGGTGACGTGGCCCGCCTGATCCAGGCCGCCGCGCACACCGTCACCCCTGCCTGACCCGCCCTTCCCAGTGAGGAAACCCCGCATGACCACACCCCATGACCTCGAGCAGATCGCGCGCGTCAACGCGGGCGAGCGCACCCCCGTCGTCTTCGTGCACGGTCTGTGGCTGTTGCCCAGCAGCTGGGAGCGCTGGGCGGCGGTCTTCGAGGAGGCCGGGTACGCGCCCCTGACGCCCGGCTGGCCGGACGACCCCGACACCGTGGCCGAGGCCAACGCCCACCCCGAGGCCTTCGCCGGCAAGAGCGTCGGACAGGTCGCCGACCACTTCGCCGGTCTCATCGGCCGGCTGGAGCGCAAGCCCGTCGTCATCGGGCACTCCTTCGGCGGGCTCATCACCCAGATGATCGCCGGACGCGGACTCGCGGCGGCGTCCGTCGCGATCGACCCGGCCCCCTTCCGCGGCGTGCTGCCCCTGCCGCTGTCGTCCCTGCGCGCCGCGAGCGCCGTCCTCGGCAACCCCGCCAACTACCACCGCGCGGTCCCGCTGACCTACGACCAGTTCCGCTACTCCTTCGCCAACGCGGTGAGCGAGGAGGAGGCCCGGGAGCTGTACGAGCGGTTCGCCGTGCCCGCGCCGGGCGAGCCGCTGTTCCAGGCAGCCGTCGCCAACATCAACCCCTGGACGGAAGTGAAGGTGGACACCCTCGCACCCGGGCGCGGCCCCCTTCTGATCATCTCCGGGGAGAAGGACCGCACCGTGCCGTGGGCCATCGCCAACGCCTCCTACAAGAAGCAGGCCCGCAACGAGCACGCCGTCACCGAGATCACCGAGATACCGGGGCGCGGCCACGCCCTCACGATCGACAGCGGATGGCGCGAGGTCGCGGACACCGCCCTGGCCTTCGTCAAGCGCTTCGCCGTCTGACCGGACGGTGCCGGGCGGCACGGCGACGCCCGGCACCGCTCCCGGCCGCCCTCACTCCTCGCGCAGGGCCCGCGCGAGCGCGGCCCGGGACGTGATCCCCAGCTTGGGGAACGCCTTGTACAGGTGGTCGGCGACGGTACGCGGCGACAGCTGCAACAGCCGTCCGATGTCCTTGTTCGACAGACCGTCCGCGGCGAGATCGGCGATGCGCAACTCCTGCGCCGTCAACGGCTCCCGGCGCCCGGGCCCCGCCGCCACCGCCTGCCCGGCGGCACGCAGTTCCCGCCCGGCCTGCTCCGCCCACGGGACGGCACCCAGCATCCGGAACGCGCGATGAGCCTCGCTCAGGACCGGCCGGGCCGCGGCGCGCTGGTGCCGACGCAGCCACCGCCCGTGGGCGAGCCGCAGCCGGGCGGCCCCGAAGACCCACCGCTCGGCTCCCGGAACGGCGACCGCCCGCCGGAACGACTCCTCCGCCTCCTCGTCCGGGGCGGCCACCGCGGAGGCGGCGGCCAGCAGGAAGGCGTGGTGCGCGGAGATCTCCGCCATCCGCGCCGCCCGCGCCGCCGCCACGTGCGCCCTCGCCTCGGCATGCCGCCCGGTCCGCACAGCGGCGTCAACGAAGTCGAAGAACGGCAGGTGGAAGCGGGGAAGTCCGGGCGGCAGCACTCCGGGCGGGGTGAGCTCCGCCAGCCGCCCGTACGCCTCCTCCGCACGGCCGTGGGCCAGCGCGACCAGCCCGTGCAGATACGCGAGGTGGTCCGTCAGGAGCTTCATCCCGGCCCGCTGTACCACCGGCCGGAGCATCCGGTCGCAGTCGGCCAGCCCCGCCTCGTCACCCCGCCCGGCCAGGAACGTCGCGTGGTGCAGCCGGAACATCAGCGCGTTGTAGTGGTAGCCCAGCGCCTCGGCGGCCGCCGCCTCCCGCACACAGGTGCCGGCCCGCTCCCAACGGCCCTCCACATAGTCCTGGTGGGCTTGGGCCTTCGCGACCGTGCCCTGGGTGGCATACGCGTGCTGCTCCGTGAAACGCCGCCGCATCCCCGCGTCCGCCATGTCCACCGACGTCGCCGTCCACAGCACCAGCCAGGCGGACCCGGCCGCCCGGCCCGGGCCCGCGTCCTCGGTCAGCGCACGCAGTTCACCGCCGACACCGTGCGCCGTGCGCGCCGGGTCCTGCCAGGCACGCAGGCACAGCCGGGCCGTCGGGGACACCCGTCCGCGATGCTCTGCCAGCGCGGCCCACCCCCGGCCGTCGCCCGTACAGGCCGACGCCATCAGCAACTTGAAGTACGCCTCCTCGGCCAGCCCGCCGAACGAGTCGGCGCCGGGCTGCGCCAAGGCGTCCAGGATCCCGGGCAGCAGGGTGAAGGACGACTCGAAGTCGATCCGGTGGCTCTGGTCGACGTAGACCGTGGCGTAGGCGAACAGGGGCGCCACGTCGACCGGTACCGGCCCGCGCCGCAGCTCGTCGAGGAGCTTCGCCGTGTACGGCAGCCGTCCGCCGCGTGCGCCCATGACGGCGGCCCACGTCAGCCGCCGGGCCCGGTCGAGCGGGGCGGGGCTCAGGGCCGCCGCACGGTCCAGGAGCGAGGCCGCCTCGGCGTCACCGCCTCTGCGGGCCAGGCGCTGTCCCGCCTCGGTGAGCCTGGCCGCGAGATCCTCGTCGGGCGATGACGCGGCGGCCGCCTCGTGCATCAGCCGACGCGGGTCGTCCGCCGGAAGCGCCGCGGCGAGTTCCCGGTGGGCGGCGCGCTGCCGCTCCTCGGGAGCACCGGCGACGACGGCACCGCGCACCAGCGGATGGCGGAAGACCAGCCGCCCCAGGGAGTCGAGGTGCGCGAGTCCGCTCGACTCGATGCGCTGCACCACGTCCTCCACCCGAGTGTCGTCCCCCCGCGCATCGCCTTGACCGCGCAGCCACTTGGCGACGTCCCAGGCGGCCGTGGAGCCGCCGAGCGCCACCAAGAGCAGGACACGGCGCGCCGCCGCCGGCAGGGATGCCAGGCGGGCGGCGAACAGGCGCTCCAGACGCGGCCCGAGCATGAACTGCTCCGGCAACGGCACGATGCCGCGCGCCTGGTCCGGACTCAGGTGCGCGGGGAGTTCCAGCAAGGCGAGTGGATTGCCCGCCGCCTGCTGGAGGATCCGCTCGGCCGCCGAGTCACTGAGCGCGGGATACCGCCCGTGCAGCAGCTCCACGGCGTGCTCGCGGGCCAGCGCACCGACGTCGACCGGCCGGGCGGGCCAGCCCTCACCGGCCGCTCCGTCCGGTCGTTGCGCGCTCACGATCACCACGGGCAGACCGGCCGTCCTGCGGTGCAGGAAGGCGAATACCTCCACGCTCGAGGAGTCCACCCATTGCAGATCGTCCACGAGGATCAGCAACGGACGTTCCCGCAGCGCCCCGGCGAGCAGCGTGAGCGCCGCGGCACCCACCAGGAAACCGCCGCCCCGCGACAGCGGCTCGCGCAGACCGAAAGCGGACCCCAGCGCCTCCCGCTGCGGACCGGGCAGGGCTCCGGCCTCGTCGGCAAGCGGCCCCAGCACTTCACGCAGCGCCCCGAACGCCACTTTCGCCTCGGCCTCCGAACCCACCGCGCGCAGCACGGTGAATCCCCGCTCGGCCGCCTGGCGAGCCGTCCAGTTCAGCAGTGCGGTCTTGCCGATGCCCGCCTCACCCCGCAACAGCAGGGCCGACCCGGCCCCCGGCGTCTTCAGCGCCTCGTCCAGGGCGGCACGCAGCAAGCCCGTCTCGTGCCCCCTCCCGACGAGCCCCCTGCCGCCTGTCGCCCCCACTGCCCCTCCCACCCCGCACGGCACATGCACGAGGAGCCGGATCCTCCACGCCAGGGAACGATGCCGCGCCGACCCCGACGACCGGCCGACGAGGTCGGCGGTCCCTTCAGGTGCAGATTATCGCCGCTGCCTGACGCCCGAAGGGCGTCGCAGAAGGCTGTGATCCGGGCATTCTCAGCGAACCGGGTCCCTCAGGGTCCGGGTCAGTGCATCTGGCTCTTCGGCCCGACGCCTTCGAGTCCGGTCGGTGTTCCGGCTGGATCGAACGGGTGGTGGAAGGCAAAGGCGTACGGTGCGTAGCCGTGGTCGTTGAGGTGCTCCAGCCTGGTGACCCCGTCCTGCCAGGTGGGCAGTGCGCCGTCGGTGACCCACCAGAACACGTGATTCGGGTGTCCCGTCCTCTCGAACCAGTCGTGACGCCTGTTGAGCGCCGCGCGGTGCGGACCGGTGTAGACGGCGTCGAAGGCGGATCGCAGGTCGGTCCAGAGCGAGAGGGTCGCTGCCAGGGCGGTGGTTTCCGCAGTGCGGCCTTTGCCGTACCAGGCCGGAACAGCGAACTCTCCCCATTCGCCCCAGTCCGAGCCGAACAGTGTGCCTCGGCTGTGGTCCGCCGCTTCGGCATGAGCGATGTATCCGGGGCGCCGGCCGATCTCCCGGTAGACGGCCTCACCGCTTTCGTAGAACTCCTGCGTGAGACGGGCGGGATCGGTGAGGGGTGACTTCAGGACGCCGAATGTGTACAGAGCAAGACGGGGCATGCGTTTCTCCCTGGTTGAGTGGGCCCGGAGGGAAAGTCCCCGACGGTCTCGCCTGCTGAGCGTGGACTCGGTTCGATGGCTTGCCCGTCGGGTGGGGAGCTGTGGGCGTGATCGACTCGGCCCGGTGGAACTCCCCCGCGGCTGTGGACGCCGCCGGACGACAGGTGACGATAGCCACCGCCGCGGACTCTGTCGAAGTTGCGTTCTCCCTCTTCAAGTGGCCTCGTACAGCGGCTTTCGCGGGAGCTGAGGCGGAGAGACCCGACTCGCTGGCCCACCGCCGCGACACACTCCCCGACGCCTGCCTCGCCATCGCCGGACCGCTCTCCGACCGCACCGCCGCCTGGACCGAGCCGCAGTTCGAGCCGTCGCACCCTCGACCGCGACCACGCACCGGCTCGTCGGCGGAAGTACCGCGGTCCTGGCCGCAGCCGACGACGGTGACAGCAGGGCCGGGCCGTGTCAGTGGACTCCACCGTCTGCCGGGCCCGCCGGCCTGCCGCGGGGTCCTTCGGACCGCGCCCGACGACAGGCCGGGGTTCTCTTGTCCCCCTGCTCGGGCGGCAAGAGGCCGATGCCCCCGGGAACCGACGGATCGAGGAGACACGCTCCGGGCCGGCAGCCGGGGCCCGTAGCGGTTCGGCGGCACGTGCCCCGCCGTTCACGGCGCACAGGTCGCCGCATGCCACCGCGTCACGACCGGACGGCCCGACCCGGCCGCCTCAGTAGACGCTCAGGCCGTACGCCGACAGCCACTCGGTCACCGGCTGGTAGTAGGTGACGCCTCCCGAGCCGCAGTTCCCGCTGCTGCCGACGATGATGCCGAGAGCCGTGCCGCCCGAGAAGGCCGGACCGCCGGTGTCTCCGGGCTCGGAGCAGATGGTGGACCGGAACAGGCCGTACACGGTTCCCCCGCCGTAGTTGACGGTGACGTTCACGGCCTGGACGGTCCCGCAGCGGTATCCGGTGGTCCGCCCGACGTGGCAGATCGACTGCCCGACGACGGGGTGCGCCGCGCTGGTGATGTCGCGGGTGCCGGCGCCGGCGCCGAGCGAGACCTCGCCGGGGTAGGCGGTCGCCGTGTCGGTGTACCGCACGCTCGCGTAGTCGTCGCCCGGGAAGCTCACTGCCGTGGTGACGCCGACGGCGACGGTCAGGCCGGCGTCGGCGTACCAGGTACGGACGCCCTGGGCGCACCGGCCCGGAACGAGCGCGTGCACCGCGGAGCCGGAGCGGGCGTTGAAACCCACGGTGCAGCGGGTGCCGGTGCTGTAGAGGGTGTCGCCCCCGCGCACCGCGAGGGCCGTCCGATGCGCCGCTCGTTCCCCGGCCTGGGCGGCCGGTCCGGTGGCGGCGGACCAGCCGAGGAGCAGCGCCAGTACGGCGAAGGCCCGGACGACGGCGCGGAGGGGTCTTTCGGAACGCAGGGGACTCACGGCGACCTCCTATGGCAGTACGTGCCATTCTGCGCATCCCGGGCCCGGACCGTCAGGCCGAAAGCCGCCAAGCGCGGGGTGCGCGGACGGGGCGAGGTGCTCACGGTGCGGAAGGCGCCGCCCTGCTCGGCGAGGTTGCCCCGGTGATCCTGAACTCCTCGGTGACGCGGCGGCTTTCCTCGCCTCCGAGCAGAGCGGCTTCATCCTCGGAGCCCACCTGTACGTCGACGGCGGCGAGCCCCGGATCCGACCCGCGAACCACGGCGACCCGTGGGCACGACGCCCCTCCGTGCATGCCGTCCGGCCTGTTCGAACCGGTGGTTTCCCCTGGTCACAGGCCGATGGTGCCCGGGCCCGCGCCCCGCGTCACGGCGTCCTTGACGGTCTGCGGGTCGTCGACGGTGTAGTCGTAGTAGTCCGCCGGGTCCTCGACGCTGCCGCCCGTGACCGGTTCGCCGGTGTCGCCGACGAAGACGTTGTTCCGCTCGACGATGTTGCCTTCCGGTCCCGAGTAGCTGTTCGTCATGGGCTCTTCGACGTCGTCGAAGTAGTTGCCCTCGATGAAGCAGCCCGAGTCCGCGTTGCAGGCGGGGCCGGTGTCGCTGTTGTCGAGGAAGTAGTTGTTGTAGATGTGGACCGGGTCGCCGAAGCGGGTGCGCGGATTGCGCTGCGGGGTGCGGTCGTACCAGTTGTGGTGGTAGGTCACCTTCAGCCGGCCGGTGTCCTGGGCGCCGTTCTTGTCGGAGTGGCCCAGCAGCATGTTCTTGGCGTGGTGATGGGTGTGGTTCCAGGAGACGGTGATGTAGCTGGCGCCCCGCTTGATGTCGATCAGTCCGTCGTATCCGGCGGACAGGTCGTTGTGGTCGATCCAGATGTGGTGCGAGAACATCTGGACGTTGATGGAGTCGTCACTGGCGTTCTTGAACGTCAGGTTGCGGACGATGACGTTGTGCACGGCGTTCGCGGGCGGCGAGGTGACGCTGTCGCTCGCGGGCAGGCCGATGTTGAGGCCTCCGCCCGAGATGCCGGAACTCGCGCCGACACCGACGATCGTCTTGTCGGAGCTGACGTCGTACATCCCGGCGGGCAGCGTGATCATGCCGTTGACCCGCACGATCCTCGGGCCGTCGGCCTTGACGGCGGCGATGAGGTCGGCGGCGGTGGAGACGGTCACGGTCGGACCGCCCGCGCCGCCGGTGGTGCCGTTCTGGCCCCACGCGTCGACGCTCGCGAACCCGGTGGGCGCCGACTCCGCCGATACCGCGGGAGCGGTGGGTGCGGAGGCGGCGGCCGTGGCGGTCAGTGCGGCCAGGGCCGTGAGGAGGAGAGTGCCCGTGCGGTGCATCGTGTGCCTCCTGGTCAGGCGATCCTGCCGACGCCGACGCCGGCCGGAACGGTGGTGGGGACGGTCGACGGGGCGTCGAGGGTGTAGGCGTAGAAGGTCCGCGGCTCGATCACCGAGCCCAGTGTGTGGGGGGCACCGGAGTTGACGTAGAGGTTGTCGCGCTCGACCACCCGGCCCGGGCCGCTGTCGTCGTAGCCGGAGTAGACCGGGTGGGCGACGTTCTCGAAGTAGTTGCCCTCCACCAGCACGCCCGCGTCCTCGGTCGAGGCCACGCCGTACAGCCGGTTGTTCCGGTAGTAGTTGTTGTAGACGTGCACCGGCTCGGCGAACCGGACGCGCGGGTGGCGCTGGTCGGTGCCGTCGAAGAAGTTGTGGTGGTACGTCACGCGCAGCTTTCCCCGGTCGGCGGTGTGGCTGTCGTTGTGACCGAGCAGGCACGTCTTGCTGTGGTCGTGGAAGTGGTTCCAGGAGACGGTGACGTAGTCCGACTCCCGCTTGATGTCGAGCAGTCCGTCGTATCCCTGCGAGAAGTCGCAGTGGTCGATCCACACGTGGTGGGCGCGGTTGGTGACGCTGACGGAGTCGTCGGAGGCGTGGGTGAAGCGGATGTTGCGGATGATGACGTTGTTGCCGGGCCTGGTCGTGGAACCGAGCTGGAGACCGCCCCCGGTGATCTCGGCGGTGGAGCCGACACCGAGGATCGTCTTGTCGGCCACCACGGTGATCATGCCGTCGATCTCGATGCGGCCGGAGACCAGGAGGGTGCAGGGGGAGTTGCGGCCCGCGTAGTCGCGGAGTTGGGCGCCGGTGGTCACCGTCACGGCCGGCCCGGCGGCGCCGCCGGTGGTGCCGTTCAGGCCGAGCGCACTGACGCTCGCGAAACCGTCGGCGCTCTGCGCCGCCGCGGCGGCGAGCCGGCCCGGGGCGGTGGAGGCCCGGGCGGGCGGGGCGGCGCCGACGGCCGCCAGGGCGGCGGAGGCAGCGGTGCCCGCGAGCAGGCCGCGGCGGGTGATCGGGGGAACGTCCGGCACGAGGGCTCCTTCAGATCCGGCCCGCGCCGGCACCGGCCGGCACGAGGAAGGGGAGGTCCGCGGGGGCGTCGAGGGTGTACGCGTAGTAGGTGCGCGGCTCGACGACGGTGCCGAGCGTCTCGGGCTTCCCGCAGCGCACGTAGACGTTGTCGCGCTCCACCACCCGGCCGGGTCCGCTCTCGTCGTAGCCGGAGTAGACCGGGTGGGCGACGTCCTCGAAGTAGTTGCCCTCCACCAGCACGCCCGCGTCCTCGGTGGACGCCACGCCGTAGAGGGTGTTGTTCCGGTAGTAGTTGTTGTAGACGTGCACGGGTTCGCCGAAGCGGACGCGGGGATGGCGCTGGGCCGTGCCGTCGAAGAAGTTGTGGTGGAAGCTGACCCGCAGCTTGCCCTTGTCCTGGCTCCCGTTGGCGTCCGAGTGGCCGATCAGCATGGTCTTGCTGTGATCGCGGAAGTGGTTCCAGGAGACGGTGACGAAGTCCGCGCCGCGCACGATGTCGATCAGGCCGTCCGCGCCCGTGCTGAAGGTGCAGTGGTCGATCCAGATGTGGTGCGAGGACTGCTGGATGCTCAGGGAGTCGTCGTCGGCGCCGGTGAACCGCAGGTTCCTGATGATCACGTTCTGCCTGCGGTACATGTCCAGGCCGCCGCCGGTGATCTCCGCGTCGGTGCCCAGGCCGATGATGGTCTTGTTCGAGCGGACGCCCTGCTTGCTGCTGATGCGCAGGGTGCCCGAGACCTGGATCACGTAGGGCTCGTTGCGGTCGCAGTAGTCCAGGAAGGTGTCGGCGTCGGTGACGGTGACCACCGGGCCGCCGGCGCCGCCGGTGGTGCCGGACAGGCCCAGCGCGGGGACGCCCGCGAAGCCGTCGGCGCTCTGCGCCGCCAGGGCGGCTCGCGTCCGCCGTGCGGCGGCGGGCGCGGCGGCCCAGGCGTGCCCGCCCGCGCCGGTGGCCGGCAGGGCGGCGGCGGCCGCGGTGGCGGCGGTGCCCGCGAGCAGGCCGCGGCGGGTGAGGGAGGGAAGGTTCCCCATCGTCGTCTCCGTTCCTCAGATCTTTCCGACGCCGGCGCCGGCCGGGACGACGGCCGGGACCTCGGCCGCCCGGTGCGGGGTGTAGGGGTAGTACGTGCGGGGCTCGACGACCGAACCCCGGGTCTCGACGGGGTGGTTGCACTCGACGAGGACGTTGTCGCGCGCGACGAGGCGGCCGAGGTCACCGCTGAAGTCCACGCGGGCGGGGTTGTTGACGCTGTGGAAGTAGTTGCCTTCCAGGACCACCCCGGCGTCCATGGCGGAGGCGACGCCGTAACTGTTGTCGCGGTAGTAGTTGTTGTAGACGTGCACCGGCTCGGCGAACCGGACGCGGGGATTGCGCTGGTCGGAGGCGTCGAAGTAGTTGTGGTGGTAGGTGACGCGCAGCCGTCCGCGGTCCTGGGCGGCGTTGTCGTCGTCGTGTCCGAGCAGCAGTGTCTTGTCGTGGTCGTGGAAGCGGTTCCAGGACACGGTGACGAAGTCCGAGCCGCGCTTGATGTCCACGGCGCCGTCGTCACCGTCGGAGAAGTCGTTGTGGTCGATCCAGATGTGGTGCGAGAACATCTGGACGTTGATCAGGTCGTCCGTGGCGCCGTCGAACGACAGGTTGCGGATGATGATGTTGTGCACCGCGTCGGCGGGGGGCGAGGTGACGGCGTCGCTCGCCGGGAGGCCGATGTGCAGTCCGCCGCCGGTCAGCCGGGCGGTGCTGCCCAGGCCGACGATGGTCTTGTCCGAGGCGACCGGGTGCATGCCGTCGCGGGAGCCCGCGGGCAGCGTGATCGTGCCGCTGACCTGCACCACGAGGGGTTCCGGGCGGGAGATGTAGGCGAGGAACTGCGCGCTGGTGGTGGCCGTGACGACCGCGCCGCCCGCGCCACCGGTGGTGCCCTTCTGCCCGAGGGCGTCGACGGAGGCGAAGCCGTCGGCGGTCGCGGCGGAGACGGCGGGAGGGTGAGAGGCGGGAGGGTGAGAAGTGGGAGGGGTGGCGGAGGCGGGGCCGACCGGCGCGGTGGTCAGGAAGGAGGCCACCAGTGCGGCGAGGGTCAGGGCGGCTCGGGACGCGCGGACTCCGGATAATCGCATCGGGGGACAGCCCTTTCTACAGCGGTGATCGGGCATGGCGAAGAGGGCGCTTTGAGCGGCGCTGGACTGACGGAACGGCGGCCCATCTGTCAGCAAGCGCTTTCCGTGGAAAGTAGAGCGCTTGTCTCGGGTGCGTCAACATGCGTGCACCTTCACGAAAAGCGAAGGTTCTCAACAGAAGCGAACAGGCTGCAGGGCTGAGCGCCGGACGGCCCTGCCGGGCCGTGCGCGGTGCGGACATGGATGCTCGGAAACGGCCGGAATTCCGTGCGGAGACTCCACTCCCCCACGGCGGGAAGGCGACGGGGCCGCGCGGGAAGGCGTGACCGTGGAGGGCGGTCGCCCGTGCGGCGGAGAAGGCGAGGCCACCGTCTTCGACGACCCGTCCGGTCAAGCTCGGTCGTCGCCGGCGAGACCGGGCAGGCCCGTGGGCGGCAGTCCGGCGGCTGCGCCGTCGAGGAGCCGGGCCATCTCGGTCGAGCGGAGCACCATGGTCGTCCCGTAGACGCGGACGGCGTCGTCGACAGTGCCGGTGTTCACGAGGGCGAGGGCGAGAGTGAGTGCGCGGGCGTCGAGCGGGGCGAGGGTGACGCCGACGCCGAGCGGGGGCATGAGGTGGGCGGCGTCGCCGAGCAGGGTGACGGTGGGGTTGTGGTCCCAGGTGTGCGGGACCGGCAGGGCGAAGACCGGGCGGTCGACGTAACGGCTGTCGTCGTCGGTGATCAACTCGCGCAGGCGGGGTGACCAGCCGGCGTGACGCCGTACCAGGACGCGGCGGACGCCGTCGGTGTCCTCGGGCGTCAGGCCGTCGGCGGTGATCCGGTCGGCCGGGACCGCGCTGGACGATGGGGGCGCGGACGCGGTTTCCGCCGTTGCGCCGGGCGAACAGGCCGCGTTCGCCGGTCGGCCGCCGCGGCGCTGCCCCGGCCGACCGGTTCGGTGATGCCGGGGCGCCGGTCGTCGACGTCGTCGAACCGGGCTTCGAGGAAGCTCACGCCGCTGTACTCGGGGGCGGCGGAGGGGACGGCCCGCCGGACCGTGGACCGGGCGCCGCCGGCGCCGACGACGAGGTCGGCGGTGACGGTGGCGCCGTTGGCGAAGTGCGGGGTTCGCGGTCCGCGGGCGGGGCCGGAGGCTCCCCCGAGGGTGTGGTCCTGTCGCACGGTGCCCGGGTGCGGGGAGTCGAGCAGCAGGTCGCGCGGGCGGCCGCGGTCGATCTCCGGTTCGGACCTTTCGCCCTCCTGCGGGAGGCGATGGAAGAGGGTCGTGCCGGCCGGGCCCCTCTGGCGCGTTTCCTGCCCCTCGGGGCGGGCCGGCCGGAAGAAGTCGTCGAGCAGCCCGCTTCGCGCAGGGCGATCCGGCCGCTGTCGGCGTGCGGGTCCAGGGTGCCGCCCTGGTCGCGGGCGTCGGGGCCGGTGTCACGCCCGTGGGTTCTGCCTGGCCGGACCCCGCCGCCGTCCGCGTCGACGTCATCGCCGTTCCGGGCCCCGAAACGGTGAAGGACCGCGCGCACATCGAACTCGCCACCACGTCCGCGGCCCGTCGCGCGGAGTCGGCCGCGCGAAGTCGGTCGCGCGCCTGAAGGAGCTCGGCGCGACGCCCGCCGGTGCTGGCCGGGCGCCCTCCCCCGGACGGTCCCGGCCGACCCGGAGGGCAACGAGTTCCGCGTCCTCGGCCCGGCCTGACGCGGAGCCTTCCCGCCCGCTCCGGCACGCTCCTGCCACCGGACTCATCGATCACGGCGTTCCGTCGCGGTCGTCCGCCGGCTCGGCCACGCCGGCGTCGCCTCCTTGCGCAGACGCCGGTGGCATCGCGGCGGAGGTGGCGGTGGTGAGGCCGAGCCGGGTGGTGAGACCGAGCCGGGTGGTGAGACCGAGCCGGGTGGTGAGGGCCGGCCCGCCGAGGGTCCGGCGGTTCCGGCGGTCGGGGTGTCGACGGCTGCGGAGACGCCGAGTTCACGTCCGGGACGCCGAGTTCACGTCGGGGACGGTGCCCGCGAGGCCTCCTGCGATGAAGGGGCGCGTTCCTAAGCGACCGTGAGCACGATCTTGCCCTGGATGTGGCCGCGGGCGGCGCGTTCGTGCGCCGCCCGGGCGTCCGCGACCGGGAACGTGCTGTCGATCGCGACGCGGATCGTGCCCGTGTCGAGCAGGTGCCGGGTGACGTCGTCGGTGCGGCACGTCCCGCACATAGCCGGGTCGCCGGCGTCCAGGCGCCACCGCGCGCCGTGTCCTTCCCCCCGTTCGTCGGTGAACCTCGCTCCGGCCGCTCGCACACCGGCCGCCGCGCCTTCCGGTCGCCGGCCCGGCACCGGCCCTCCCCCGCTTCGCCCTGCGCGGCCCGGTGGCGGTCGAGGGCGTAGCCGTCGAGTCGGGAGCGGGCGTCCCCGGCCGCCGCGTGCGGGGCGTCGGGAGCGGCACTCCACCGGTGCTTCACCGGGAAAGCCCGGGGCACGGTGAGGGCCGCTACCGCGACGGGCGGGCCGGACGCCGAGCTGACCGACCGCATGCTGCGACCCGGTCGCGCACGAGACGGCCGAACTCGGCGGGCCGTCTCACGCGCGGAGTGTGCCGGGTGCTTCCCCGCTGTCGCGGGGCCCGCCGCCGGGAGTTGCCCGGGACCCGGTTCGAGACCACCGGCAAGGCTGCCGGCCGGTGTCGCGCCGAGTCCCTCCCGGCGGCGGTGTGGACTCAGCCGCCGCTCTTCCGCCGGAACGACCGCTGGCTCGCAGCCGGACCGTGCGCGCTGCGGACCTTCGACGCGTCGGTGTTCGCAGCGAGGGCGGCGGCCTCCGCCTGCTTGCCTCGCTTGCGCGCGAGGGCTTCCCGGAACTTGCCCTTCAGGTCGTACTGGCCGTCGTCGTCGGGCGTCAGGGCACGGCTCTCGCTGTCGGCCGGCTCCGGACCTTCTTGCGACGGAGATTCTGCGGTCATGGTGACCTCCTGAGGTCGGGCAGTGGAAGCACAGCTTGTCATGCCGGGCACCGTGCGGGGCGCCCGTCCCTCTGGGAGCAGAGCCTTGCGCCGCCGGCGGGCCGGCCCGCCGGCGGCTCCGGCTCCGGCACCGGCGGTACGAGCGGGCTTCGCGGTCGCCCGGGAGCGGCTACACGGGGCTGATGACGAGTGCCGTGATCCGCGCGTCGTCGACCGTGAAGGCGTAGTCGAGGTCGACGACGCCGCCGGGGAAGTCTCCTTCGAGGCGCTGGGTCACGTTCCAGTGCCGCGCGCCGCGCCGGACGGCGGCGATGGGGGTGGTCGTGCAGGTGTACTCGGCCGAGGAGCGGCTGAGCCAGCCGCGGATCTCCTCGCGGCCGCGGTAGGTGCTGCCGTCGTCCACGACCACCGCGGCCGGGGCGAAGCACTCGGCCGCTGCCGGGACGTCGCCGCGGGCGTGCGCGTCGAGGCAGGCCCGGACGACGCCTGGCAGGTGCCGAAGATCGGTCGCGGTCGGGGTCGGGGTCGGGGGCGAGGTGGGGGTCATGTCTCTCCTTGTGAGCGTGGTATTGCCGACGGTGGGGGGCGGGCCTAGACGGTGGGGACGGTGCCGCCGTCGATCGTGTGCTCGGCGCCGGTGATGGCACCGGCCCGGTCGGAGACGAGGAAGGCGACGAGCTCGGCCACCTCCTTCGGGCGCGTGGGGCGGCCGAGGGGGATGCCGCCGAGTGCCGCCAGGACCTGCTCCCAGGCCGCGGCGTGGTCGATGCCCTGGGACCGGGCGATGCGGGCGACGAGGGCCGTAGCCGCTTCCGTCTCGATGGCGCCCGGGGAGACGACGTTGACCCGCACTCCGTGCGGGGCCAGCTCACGGGCGAGCCCCTTGCTGTAGGTGGTCAGCGCTGCCTTGGCGGCGGCGTAGCCGAGCGTGGCGTCGAACAGGGGCAGCCGGCGCTGGATGGACGAGACGTGGATGACGGCGCCGCGGCCGGCCCGGCGCATCGCCGGCAGCAGCGCGCGGTCCAGACGGACCGCGGCCAGCAGGTTGAGGGCGAGTTCCTCCTGCCAGTGCTCCTCGGTGAGGGCGGCGAACCCCCCGGCGGGCGAGCGGGATCCGCCGAGGGTGTGCACGAGGACGTCGAGGGTGCCGAACCGCTCGTGCACGGCCGTGACGACGGTGTCGACGCCTTCGGGCGACGTCAGGTCGGCAGCGATGAAGGAGTCCCGGTGGGCGGCGGTCTCGGGCGCTGTGCGCGCCGTGGCGAGCACGGTGGCGCCGGACGCGCGCAGACGTGCCGCGATCGCGGCGCCGGTGCCCCTGCCGGCACCGGTGACGAGGGCGAGACGTCCCTCCAGATCGGGGGAAGCGGGTGTCGTGCTGGTCATGCACGTGACCGTGCGGCCTCCCGCGCCGGGAAGGTCAAGCCTCTCGACCCTCCCCCTGCGGGAGGGTGCACAGTAGGACGCGTGCTGACGATCGGCGAATTCGCGCAGATGACCCACCTGAGCGTCCGGACCCTGCGCCGCTACCACGAGGCGGGGCTGCTGGAACCGGCCCACGTGGACCCGTCGAGCGGCTACCGGTACTACGACGCCGCCCAGATCCCCGCCGCGCAGGTGATCTCCAGGCTGCGGGAGCTCGACGTCCCGCTCGCGGACGTCCGGCAGATCCTGCTCACGCAGGACCCGGCCGCGCGCGCGGCGCTCGTGGCCGGACACCTCCAACGGCTGGAGGACCAGCTGTCGCGCACCCAGGCGGCCGTCGCCTCACTGCAGCGGCTGCTGCGCCCGGAGCAGGCCGGCGTCGCCGTCGAGCTGCGGCAGGTGCCCGCACGGCTCGTGGCCGCGGTGGAGGCCACCGTCGCACACGCGGACGTGCTCGGCTGGTACGCGGGCGCCATGGCCGAACTCGACGCGGTCGTCCGCGAACCGGCGGGGCCCGCGGGCGGGCTCTACGACAACGCGCTGTTCACCCAGGGGCGGGGACATGTCCTCGTGCACGTCCCGATCGCCGCGCCCGTACCGGCCGTGGGACGGATCCGCAGCATCGAGCTGCCGGGGGTGGAACTCGCGGTCGCCGTGCACGCGGGCGCGCACGACACGATCGACGTGACCTACGGCGAGCTCGGCAGGTGGGTGGCGGACCACGCTCTCGCCGTGGCCGGGCCGGTACGCGAGACCTACCTCGTCGGCCCGCGCGACACCCCGGCTGAGGCCCGGTGGCGCACGGAGATCGGCTGGCCGGTGTTCCGCGTCACCGGCGCCCCGTGAACGGCCGCCGTCCACGCCTCCGACCACCGGCACGCCCGCGACCCGGCCGACTCCCGCCCGGGCACGCCGGGTTCGCTCGGCTGCTGGACGGGTTCCGCCCGGCAGCCGGCGGAGTTCGACGCGGCCTCTCCCCCGCCGGCCGTCAGGGCGGTGCCGAGCCGGTGTCGTCGTACACGAGGAGGCCGTCACCGCGGAGGCGCACGCCCGGCGTCGGCCTGTGAGGTGCGAGGCGTCCGTCGTGCATGAGGTGGTGGACGGGCGTGCCGCGGGCCAGGACGGCGAAGTCGGCGACGAGACGCCGGTGGCATCGCCACCACACCGCTTCGCTGCACATCACCGCGGTGCGCTGTTCACCGGCTTGCCGCACGACCTCGTCCAGGGCGGTGACGAACTCCGGGCTGCGGGTGTGCGCGGCGTAGCCGCGGAAGGAGACGTTGCGCCAGACCGTGTCGGGTGAGTCCGGCGGCGGTTTCCTGAAGCCGCCCAGGCGCGGCTCCCACCGGTAGGCGATGCCCTCCTCGGGCAACCACCGGGCCAGGCGCTGCCGGGACACGTCCGGGTCCCGGCGGCTGCCGGGAGCGGTCCTGATGTCCACGACGGCCGCGACGCCGGCTTCCCGCAAGAGCCTTGCCAGCGCCTCCCGGTCGGCCGTGCTGTGACCGAAGGTGATCAGTTCGGCCCGCGGGGTCGGGAACCCGGCTGTGGGGTCGGCCCGGTCGTCGTCCATGGATCGAGTCCAGCAGGTCCTGGTCCGTGCGGCACCCGCCGGCCCGGTGCCACCCGGCTGTGCGGGCCGGCGGGGCGGGCCGGTCGGGACGAGGAAGCCGGCCCCGTGCCCATCGCCCGGCACGGCGGCGGGCAGAGGAGGCCCAGCCCGCTACGCGGCCAGTGTCTCGTTCTCCCGGGAGACGCTCACACGACCCGTCCCGTACTGCTCGAGCAAGGTGTCCGCCACGCGCAGAGCCTGCTCGGCGGTGCGGGCCCCGGTCATCACGCACAGCGTGTACGTGGCGTCCTCGAGAGCCCGGCTGGTGCGGCCGGTGGGGTGCACGTCGTGTTCCATGCGTGCCTGGGCGAACCGGGCCAGCACGGCGCGCAGTTCCTTCTCCGCCGGAACGATCATGGTGATACCTCTCCCCTTCACACTCATCTCAGGACGGCCCGCCTCACCGCGAGGAACCGGCTGCATCCCAGGCATCCGACGCCCCGGCTCACCACCGGGAGCGTCAAGCAGATCTTCAAATGCCCCGCATCGAACGGTCCATGCCCCCTGTCTGCGCCGAACGCGGCGAGCGCGTCGTGGCCCGCTCCGCGGACGGGTGGCGGCGACCGGGACGCGCAGCGCGGGGGCGGCCTTCCCGGCCGGCGTGGTCAGGATCCGGGCGTGGGCGTCGGCCGTCGACACCGTGGACGGTCACGTCCTGTCCGGTGACGGCCTCCTGGATCAGGCCCGTGGTGGAGGCGATCAGGCCGCCCGTCGTGAGCGGCCCCGCGAGCGGGCGCCGTCGAAGGCGGCGGTGCCGACCGGGCCCGGCGCGCCCGCGTCCCCGGTGTCCGGGTCCACAGGTACACGGGCGGCGAAGACCGTGTCGTCGACGGCGAAGCCCTCCACTCCCTCGCCGAGCGCTCACCGGCCTCCGGCGCGGGTCTCGATGCCGGCCGCGGCCGCAGCGGCGGGAACCTCGTGCCCGACGCCCCCGACGCCCCTGATGCCCTCCCCGCGCCGCCTCATGCCCCGCTCCACCACCGCAACGCCTCCGCGGCCACCTCGGGGGGTACTTCGTGGCCGCCCGCGAACTCCCGGTAGGTGACCGGAACGTCGTCGCCGACCAGCGCACGGACGAGCCGGCGACTGCACCGTCCGATCGGCAGCACCGCGTCCGCCGTGCCGTGGGAGACAAAGACGCGGGGCCGGCCGTGACGGATCACGGGTGCCATGAAGCCCGGCGAGAAGGCGAGCACCGCGTCGAAGAGGTCACCGTTGGCCAGCCCCAGGGAGAGCGCGTACGAGGCACCGTCGGAGAAGCCCGCGACCGCCACCTGAGCCGGCCCCACCGGGACCCGGCGGAACACGTCGGCCAGCGCGGCGTCGAGCGCGCTCACGTCGGGGCCGTACCCTCCGACGATCAGGTCCCAGGTGGCGGCGGCGGCCTGGGGCGCGAGCAGCAGGAGACCGTCGGCTCCCGCCTGCGGAAGCAGCCAGGTCAGCGCCTGCCGGGCCGATCCGCCGGCCCCGTGCAGCACGACCACCAGCCGGTACGGCGGCGTGCCCGGCGGCACACGCAGCAACGCCCCGCCGTCCAGCGGGTGCGTGCCCGGCTCGGGCGGATCCTGCGGTTCCGGCGCGGCGGCCGGTGGGCGAGCGGTGAGCCTGCCGTGCCGCGCGTTCTCCTGGATCGTCGGGTGGGCCCGGGCGTTCTCGGGCACCGGCATGGTGCTCGCCTCCCTTCGTTCGTGCCCGTGGGGGTGGGGGCACCCGGCGCCAGGAGGTGATCGTCGTGCCTCGACCTGGAAGCAGGAAGTACGACACCAAGCGGGCCAGGGCGCGTAAGGAGGCGGAGCGGTCGGGAGTCCCGGACCAGGACACGCCAACACGGCCGCCGACGAATCCCTGCAGCAGGACCCGTAAGGGTGGAGCCGAGGACCGCGCACCGAGCGCGGCCGCGGCCCGAAGGGCGAACGCCCCGGGAACGCCGACTGAGCCACCCGTCGCCCTCCACCGAGCGGAGCCGCACAGTGAGCGGCTCCGCTCGTGGCACGCGGTGAAGGGCTCCGCCCGGTGGCGCGCCAGGCGGTCATCCCTGCCTGGGCAGCGGCCTGGCGACACCACGACGACCGGGGCGTGCCCGCGCGGTCGTCACCGGTCCAGCTCCTCCTCCACCGGGGTCTTGGGCACCTCGCGCAGATGCTGCGACAGACCGGGCTTGCCGCCCCGGCGAGCCTGCTCGCCGCGTTGGGCCTCGGTGTACCCCAGGTCGGAGTCGGGATCGGTCCGTACCGAGCGAACGATGTCCTCGCGGTTGGTGTAGGTCTCCGGCGGAACGCCGCGCAGGGCGGACATCACCTCGTCGGAGGCACCGGCGGAACGGGCCGCTTCCAGCAACTGGTCCTTGTCCGCCGGGAAGTCCACGTCCTTCAGGGCGCCCAGCACCTCGTCGACCGTCGTGTGCGCCATGGAAAACACTCCTCCCTCAGGTCGGGGACTCGCTCCGCGTACCCGTGCCGGATGCCGTGGAACCGGTGCCACGGCGCCGGATGCATGCGCCGCGGCGTCACCGGATCGTGCAACGCGCGCGGAGACCTGCGCGGGGCCCGGCGCGCGCCGCGGCCGGCACGGCTCGCGGCCGGGGCGCCGCGCGGGACGGCCGCTCCTGCCGGGCGTCCCGCGAAGAGGCACCGGCCCGTGCGCGTCCCGACCGCTCAGTGCGTCGTGGCCGTGCGGGGGGGGCGCCGTGCGCTGCCCGCCACCGCGCCCGCCGGGGCCGTGGCGGTGGGTCGGTGCATCGCGGTGCGACGGCGTCCGCCCCACCCTCCGTGAGCCTCCCCTCCACCGGGCACCGGCGCGTACAGATTGCCGTGACCGGCCGGAGCGGACTCCTTGCGCGGCAGAGGGGTCCTGTCGGCCCGGCGGGCCCGTGTGGTCGGCCGCGTGCTCGGGCAGCGGGTGTCGACGGTGGCCGGCGGTACCGCGCACACGTGCACGTGCTCGGCCTCGTCCGGCCGCACCTCCTGCCGCAGGCCGGCGCTGCGGCAGGAGGTGCGGCCGGACGGCGTGCTTCGGCATGCCGTACGCGTGCGTGTACGGCCGGCACCCTGCCCGAATCAGCCCTCGGCCCACGGGCGGGCGACATCACCGCTCGGCGGATGTCCTGTCGCCCGGTCCCGGGGCGGCTGAGCCGGAGCAGCCGGGCAGTGCTATCCCGGACGCCCGTGCACGAGCGCATCGACGATCTCGGTCACGTTGGCGTACTCGCCGCCGTCCGGCAGTCCCCGCACCGCCTCCAGCAGGTGATCCGGTGCGTGGTGCGCGTCCAGGACGTCGAGCACCGTTCGGCGGTCGGCGGGGAAGACGGCCCGCTCCAGGTGGCGTGCCATGTCGCTCCGCAGCGTCTCCGCCTCGGCCTCCGCCCGGGCCCGGTCCCGTTCCTCACCGGGCGGCGGCACCGGTCCGCTCCGGTCCAGGCGGATGTCGTCGTCCGCCGGCGGCTCGGGGTCGTACGCCTCCTCCGCGTGGGTGGGCCGGCCGGACCGCAGACGGCCCTCCAGCTCGTGCTTCATCTCGTCGTCCTTGCGGGGACCGACCGGGTTGCTGCCTCGCTGCATGTGCGGACACCTCGTCTCCGTCGGGTGGATCCTCGTCTCGTTGCCGGACGTCCTCCTCAGGCCGAGGCCGGTTCGTAGGACCAGCGCAACAGGGCGCCGAGGCCGCCCGCCGGTATGTCGGGGCCGTCCTCGTCCGAGGGCGGGACGATCAGTACGTCGGCGGCCGTGACGGCGGCCGACCGCAGCAGCGCGTCGTCGGCGCGGACGGGGATCGGGTCGCCTTCGCCCAGGATCTGCGCGTCGGTCCTGCGGGTCGCCACCTGATCGGGTTCGCTGCCCACCCACGTCTCACGGCCCAGCTCCGGCCCGTCGGGCCGGATGAGCAGCGTCTCGATGCGGTGCTCCCGGGCGGCCTCGACCAGCGCCGGGACGCCTTCCACCGCGTCCGTCGGCCTGTCGGTGCCGACTCGTCCGGCGCGGAAGCGGTCGAGCGCCTCCTCGATGTGGCGACGCGTGTACTGCTGCCGTGCCTGCTCGATGTCCTCCTCCAGAGCAGAGGAGGACGACCCGGCGGCCCGGCCGCCGTGTTCCGTCTGCACCGTGACCTTGCGGACTTCCTCCGGGAGCCGGTCGTACACGGCGGGCCGTTCGCGGGGGTCCCCGACGAGGACGATCAGCTCGGCGCCGCACTCCTCGTAGGCGGAGCACAGCGCCTGGGCGATCTCGCCGGCGTTGTGCTCCCAGGTGTTCTCGACCTTGAGCTGGAAGTGCCGCTCGGACCAGTCGGCCGAGGCCGTACGGTGCACCGGGTGCTGCCGCCCCTCGACCTGCCCGGCGTCCTGCGGGCCGGCCGCCCCGCGGAGCTCGAAGTCGGCGCCGGTCCGGTCGATGTAAGCCACCAGGCAGACCGGGTCCTGGCCGGACAGCTCCAGCAGGGGCGTCAGCCGCGGCAGCGGGGCCCAGCAGGCGATCTGGCGCTGCGGCGGCCGGGAGAGACGGTGGCTGAGCACCACTTCCCCTCCTGCGGCGAAGACCACGCGGCCCGCCGGGTCCTCCGCGGGACCGATGCCCATCAGGGCGTCGCGCACCGCCTGGACGGTCGCCGCGTCCGCACCGTCCTGCTCGAGCGTCCGGCACGCCTCCCGTACGGACAGCTCGCGCCGCTTGGCCCCCGACTCGTCGTTCTGGGCCGGATCGAAGTACACCGTGGCCCACGGTCCGGAGCGGTCGAACAGTGGTCCCAAAAACGAAAGATGCATGCTTTCTCCTCGTTCGTCCCGGTCGTCAGGCCGAGTGCCCGAAGGACCGGGAGGAACACGTGGCAGGCCGGTCCGGTCGGCGTCCTCGCCCCTCTCCTCAGCACCTTTCGCCGCCGTCGGCCACCGTGGGCCGCGGGCGCTTCGCTCGACGGCCTCCGGAACGTACCGTCTGATATGTGAGCATTGGCGGTTACGGTGCGCCCGACGGTGACACGCCCCTGGGTGAAGCGCTCAGCACCACGGTCCTGCACAGCGGGGCCCTCGCAGGCGGGGTCTACCTCTTGCCCGCCGCGGAGCCGGTCCTCGTCCTGGCCGCGGTGTGCGGGGTGCCGGTGGTGACCGCGGCACCGTGGCAGCGGGTGGCGGTGTCGGCCTCGGGCCCCTTGTCGGAGGCGGTGCGCGAGGACCACCTGGTGTGGGTGGGGCGGCAGGAGGACCTGGCCCGCCTGTACCCGACCGCCGCGGCCGGGATGCCCTACCGGTTCGCGCTGGCCTTCGCGCCCCTGCACGGGGTCCGCCGCTGGGGTGCGCTGGCGCTGGTGTGGCCCGCGAGCCACCCGCCGTCCCTGACCCGCCGCGAACGCGGACACATCCTGTCCAGCGCGCGGCGCATCACCCAGGTACTGGACCGGTCGGCCGCTCCCTGGAGGATTCCCGGTCAGCCGCTTTCCGTGCCGCTGCACAGACCCGATCCGGATCCGGCGCAGACCGGGCTGGCCGCCGCCGACCTGGTGCAGCGGCTGCCCGTGGGTGCCCTCGGCCTCGACCTGGAGGGGCGCATCACCTACCTCAACGAGGCCGGGGCCCGGCTGCTCGGCGGAAGCGCGGAGCGTCTTCTGGGCACCCTTCCCTGGCAGGCGGTGCCCTGGCTCGACGCACCGGTCCACGAAGAGCACTACCGCACCGCCGTCTTCAGCCGTGAGCCCGTCGCCTACACGGCGCTGCGCCCGCCCGACCAGTGGCTCGACTTCCGGCTCTACCCGGACGGCAGCGGCATCAGCGCCCTCATCTCCCCCAGCCCCCACCACCAGCCGGCACAGGCACCGCCGCCCCGTGTCAGCGGCGCGCCGCCGGGTGGCGCGCCCGGGGCCGCCGGCACGGGCCGGATCCACCAGCTGATCCACTTGGCGGCCGCCCTGAGCCAGACCGTCACCGTGGCCGACGTGGTCAGCGTGGTGGCCGACCAGATCCTGCCGGCGTTCGGCGCCCAGGGCATGGTCGTCTCCATCGCCGAGGCCGGGCGCCTGAGGATCACCGGGCACCGCGGCTACGATCCGCGCGCCGTCGCCCGCCTGGACGGCCTGCCGCTGGACACCGACCTCACCCCCGCCGGTCACGTCCTGCGGAGCGGCGTCCCGGCCTTCTACACCGATCTCGCCGAGGTGACACGCGCCTGCCCGCGGGCGTCCGCGCTCAGCGGCAAGCAGGCCTGGGCCTTCCTGCCCCTGGTGGTCTCCGACCGCCGCGTCGGCTGCTGCATCCTGTCCTTCGACCAGCCGCGTCCCTTCACCGCGAGCGACCGCGCCGTCCTGGTCTCCCTGGGCGGACTCATCGCCCAGGCCCTGGACCGTGCGCTGCTGTACGACGCCAAGCACGACCTCGCGCACGGCCTGCAGCAGATCCTCCTGCCCGTCGCCCTGCCGGCCGTTCCCGGACTCGACGTCGCCGCCCGCTACCTGCCGGCCGCCCGCGGCATGGACATCGGCGGCGACTTCTACGACCTCATCCGTCTCGGCGACACCACCGCCGCCGCCGTCATCGGAGACGTCCAAGGGCACAACATCACCGCCGCCGCGCTCATGGGACAGGTCCGCACCGCCGTCCACGCCACCGCGGGCGCCACGCCCGGCGAGGTCCTCGCCCGCACCGACCGGGTCCTGGCGGACCTCGGGCCCGACCTGTTCGTCTCCTGCCTCTACATCCACATCGACCTGGCCGGACGGCGTCTGCACCTGGCCAGCGCGGGGCATCCGCCTCCGCTTCTGTACAGCGCCTCGCCCACTCCGGGCACCCGCGTGCTCGACGTCGATCCCGGCCCCCTGCTCGGCATCGGCATGGGCATCGAGCCCGTGTACCCGGTCACCACTGCGCCGATGCTCCCGGGGTCGGTCCTCGCCCTCTACACCGACGGCCTGGTGGAGACCCCCCGCACCTCCCTCACCGAATCGATCACCGCCCTCGCCGACCACCTCACCGGCAACGGCCACCGGCCCCTGGACGACCTGGCCGAGAGCCTCCTCCACCACACCGTCCCGCGTCACGCGCACACCGACGACATCGCCCTGCTCCTGCTGCACAGCCGGTGAGCACGCCGCCGGGCCGGGACCGCCGCTCGGGACCGGTCGTCGCACGCCCGCCGTCACGCGCGTGACGGCGGGCGCCCCGTGCCCCGGCCGCGCCGCGGATCCTCCTCTCGTCGCCCTCCGATCGCTCGCCCCGTGCGACGGGCACGAAGGCGGGAGGCCCGGTCGCAGGGCGCGCCGTGCCGGGCCGTCGGCGAACGGCACCGGCCCGCCGCCCGCCGCCATGTGTCACGGCCCTGTGACGAGGGTGTCTTGGTCACGTTCCCCGGTCGAACCCCTCGGCGGGGTCGTCCGTCGTGCCGATCGAGAACGCGGGACCACGGCACACGCCGCGGCCCGCTCACCGACCGGAAGGGAACACCTGCCATGAACCGCCGCCCGCGCACCGCCCTCGTCGTCTCCGCCGCCCTGAGCGCCGGACTGCTCATGACCGCCTGCGAAGGCGGCGCGACCGACGCCGCCGACAGGACCGGCACGGCCTCCTCCACGGCTGCCACCATCACGCCGAGCGCCGCGCGGGACGGTGGCAGCGGCGGCGACGGCACCACGAAGACCGGCCCGTCGACGGCCGACAGCAACAACAAGGCCGCAGGCGACTCCTCGTCGTCCCCGGGCGGCTCCGACGCCGGCGACAAGTCCGGCTACGGCCAGAGCTGCGGCACCAACGACCTGCAGTGGGCCGCCAAGCCCATGACGCAGGCCGGCGGCTACTACCAGGTCAGCGTCAAGGCCGAGTCCGGCATCACCTGTGTGCTGCCCGCCGGCCTGCCCGTCTTCGCCTTCGGCTCCGGCGGCACCCAGGCCGGGCCGGCCGAGCAGGCCGCGGGCCGGGAGATCACCCTCAGCGGCGGCAGGACGGCGTACGCGGGCGTCACCCCGAAGAGCACCAACAGCGACACCGGCACGGAATACAGCACGGTCATCGCCTCCGTCAGCGAGGACGACCCCAACCCCCTCTCCCTGAACGTCGGCAGTGTCATCGTCGACAAGCCCCTCACCACCAACTGGCACACCGACCCGGCCGACGCCGTCCCGTTCACCTCCTGAACCGTGCGGCCGCGGACTCCCCCTGGTGACGGGTGAACCGACGTCCTGAAACCCACGTTGTCCCCCATGGAGGAGCCCCGGCACCGGGACGCGCGGGCTCCATGGCGGCCCACCCCAACGGCTACGGCCAGTTGGTCATGGCGGCCGCGGCCTACGACCGGATCCTCAAGCCGTAGGCGGCACCGCGATGGAGGGCGGCCCGCTCGCCGGTCCGACCCGGCCCACCGGGACCCGGGCCATGGAGCCACCTCACGACCCGTCCGTTCTCCCGGCGTTCTCTCCCTGCGCGGTGATCCCCCTGCGACAGTGCCGGTCCCCCGGGCCGTGCCGTCCCCGCGACGGGCGGCTGCGGCGCCCCGCCCATCGCGGCCGCCCGTTGCCATGCCGTCCGCCGGCCCATTGCCATGCCGTCCGCCGCATCCGTGCCCGGGCCGTCCCCCGCCCCGCGCACGGGTGCGGCGGTGGGCGCACCGCCTGTCCCGTGTCCCGTGCCGCCGTCCCAAGCCGTTCGCACTTCCGCAGGTGAGACCCCGTTCCGGCGTTCCATCCGTCCCTGATGCCCGGTGAGCGCCGCAGGTGGGACAAGAGGTGCCGCAGGCTGATCACATCGCGGTCACCGCGCCGCCGACGACACGGCAGCCGGACTCCGACACGTCCACGTTCTTCTGACCCACCGGCAACGACTGCCGCGCCGGGCATCCGCCGGCGGACGTCACACGGCGCCCGCGAACGGACGTCCGTCATTCACGGGGAGACATCATGAGCACCACACAGGCGACGGTCCTGGCCGGCGAGCGACCCGGTGGCACGGCCACGCTGTCCTCCGCACCGTGCGCGGCTGCGGACGCCGAGCGGTTCGTCCGCGAGCTGTACGCCGAGCACGGGACGGCCCTGCTGACCTACGCGGCCCGGCGGCTGGACAACGACTGGCACCGCGCCCAGGACCTGGTCCAGGAGGCCGCCGTACGTGCCTGGCGCCACGGACCCTCACGCGTCCTCTCCGCCGACGGCATCCGCCCGTGGCTGTTCCGGGTCCTGCGGAACCTGGTGATCGACGAGCACCGGGCGCGAGCCGTACGCCCTCACGTCCCCCATCGTCTGGAGGACGTGGTCGTCCCGGTCGGCGACGACACCGACCGGGTGCTGACCGCCCAGGTGGTGCGGGAAGCGCTGGCCGACCTCACCGCGCAGCAGCGCGAGATCCTGCACGGCATGTACTTCCAGGGGCACAGCGTGACCGACGTGTCGCACGCCCTGGGCATTCCGCCCGGCACGGTGAAGTCCCGTACCTACTACGCGATGCGGGCGCTCAAGCGCGCTCTGCTCGCCCGCGGCGTCCTCGACTGAGTGCTCCCGGCACAGCCCCCTCCCCTGTGGGTGTGGAACGCGAGGGAGGGGACTGTCGGCAGTACCTCGGCCGTCGCGTGTGCCTGCGGCACCAGGACGACCTTGCCGACGACGCTGCCGGACTCCGCGAGCCGTACCGCTTCGCCGACCTCGGTGAGCGGCACGCGCGCGGCGACCTGGGCAGTCAACTCGCCGTCGGCGAGCAGGGCGAAGACCTGGGACAGGTCGGCGTGCAGCCTGGCGCGGAAGGCGCCGGGCCGGCGCCGGCCGGCCCAGATGTTGTAGAAGTGCGCCCCCTTGCCGTTGGGGAGCGTGTTCCACAGCGTCAGGCGGGCGAGCAGCTTGAGGACCGGGGCCCTGGACGAGCCCTGGACGTCGCGGGTCGAGGCGGTGCCGTAGGAGACCAGGGTGCCCCGGGCGGCGAGCAGGCGCCAGGAGGTGACGATGCCCTCGCCGCCGACGTGGTCGAACACCGCGTCGTAGCCCCGCGGAGCGTGGGCGCGTAGCCGGTCCTCCGGGCCGGGGGCCCGGTAGTCGACGGGCACGGCGCCCAGGGCCCGGACGGCGTCGTGGTGCTTGGCCGAGGCGGTACCGACGACCCGGGCGCCGGCGACGCGGGCGACCTGGTCCAGGGGCAGTGCCTGAGACTCGACGGCGCCGAGCGGGCCCACCTCCTCCACCCGGCACAGGCGGCGGACGGCTCCGACGTCCTCACCCGGCCCCGGCGCCGACGCGCGAAGGGGCAGTGGCCCCCGCACCGCGGCCTGCGGTGGACCCTGGACGTCCTCCACCGGACACCCACGCGGAGCACCCGCGGCTCCTGACCGCGGGCTCAGCTTCCGCCCAGGACCGTGGCGTACGCCGCTTCCCGGACGTCCTGCTCCGGGTGGCGGCGCAGGGCGACGACAGCCGCGCGGCAGGGCTCCGGCCAGTCCTGGCGGGCTCCGAGGGCCGTGGCGAGGCCGACGGCCAGGAGGCCTTCCACCAGTCCTCCGTCGCCGCCCAGGGCACCGAGCGCGGCGAGGGCGGCGGCGGGGTCGGCGAGCGGGGCGCCGTACCGGTGTGCTTCCTCCAGGTCCTCGGCCGCCCGGACCGCGAGGACGGGGCGGCCGGCGACCGCGGCGGTCAGCTCGCGGAGCGACAGCAGCAGTGCGGGCTCGGCCGCCTCCAGGTCGACCGCCCGCACGAGGAGGGCGGTGCGCGTCGCGGTGACCGCCGGTTCGGCCGCCAGTTGCCGGGCCAGGGCCGCGCACGTCCCGCGGTCCCGGACCGACGAGCCGAGCAGGGACTCCAGGCGACGGCGTGCCGGCAGGTCCCCGCCGCGCGGGCCGCCCTCCGGTTCCCCGGCCGCGATGAGCGCCAGGAGCCGGTCCACGACGTCGTGCAGCAGGCTGCCGGGCGCCACGCCACCGATCGGGTGGGGCAGTGCGGACTGCGCCAGCTCCGTCAGGCCGTAGGTCGCCCGCCAGACGCTCAGGGGCGAGGCGAGGTCGGCGCAGACGCGCGCCAGCGCCGTGCCGGCCGCGGGCGTGTACGGCGCCCAGTCGCGGAGGCCGGACAGCGCCTGGTCCGCCTCCTGTTTCCCGGCGACGAAGGGCAGCCGGGCGACGAGTTCCCCGTACCGCGGCCGGTGGGGCGGGGCCAGGTCGTCCGGGTTCACGTCCAGGAGCGTGCGCCGGGCGGCATCCGGCCCGTCGGTGACCGCCGACTCCAGCAGTGCCCACATCTCCTCGTCCGGCAGCAGCGTCGCGGCCAGGCCGACGACGGTGGCGTGGACGTCCGGATGGACGCCCGGGGTGCGGCCCACGGTCGCCAGGAGCGCGGTGGCGGCGCCCGGGGGGAGGTGACGGGCGGCGAGCCGGGCGGCCGCCTTCCTGACGGTGACCTTCACCCCGCTCTCCCGGGTCAGGACGTCGCGGAGCAGGGCCGCGACCCGGCTGGGCCGGGCGTGGGCGGCGGCGCGGGCGGCGGCGGACCAGGCGGCTGCCGCCCGGTCGTCGTCGGCGTGGTCGAGCAGGGCCCCGAGGGCCGAGGCCGGGTCGTCCGTGTGCGCGGCCGCGTCCAGGGCCGCGGCCGTCAGGGCGGACCCGGCGTGACCGGCCGGGGAATCCGCGGTGTCCTCGGCCACGGCTCCGGACGGCTCGGAGGCGGTGTACCGCTGGAGCAGGGACCTGCCGTGTTCCGGCACCGGGGCCACCGCACGGAGCAGCGCGGCCCGTTCGGCGACGCCCCGGCCGGGATCGGCGATGACGGCCGCGGCCAGCCGGACCGCGGCCTCCTGCTGCCGGGGCAGCCACCGGTCGGCGTACCGGAAGGGGGGCAGCGGCCGGGGGGTGCCGGCCGTCGGGAACCGGCCGCCCGGGAGCGGGTTCCCGGGCAGGGCGCGGTCCAGCAGGTCGGTGCGCTCCGCGGCGAGGACGGCGAGCACCTGGGGCAGGAAGGCCGCGGACGGCTCCCGCGCCAGCAGGTCGGCCACGCGGTCGCCGCGGGTCGCGGGGTCGGCCAGCCAGGCCGCGGCGACCTCGCCGAAGACCCCGTCCGGGCAGGTGCGCAGGGCCTGGGCGAGGCGGTCCTGGAGTTCGGGGACCCGGTACGCGCGGCGTCCGCAGGAGGTGACCAGCGCGAGCAGGGGCACGACGTCGCCGTCGGCGGCGGCCCGGTCCAGCCACGGGCCGAGCGCGTGGAGCACGGCACGTACCCCGTTGCCGCGCAGCCGGGTGTCCAGACGCCCGAGGTCCACCGTGCCGGTGTGAGCGGTCAGCGCCTCCACGAGGCGTACGGCGGTCCGCAGCGCAGGTGCACCGGGGGCGTCGGCGGGCGGGCCCGTGGTGGCCGCGTCGCCGGGTGCGGCTCCTGTCCCGGCGGTGGCGAGCAGGGTCACGGCCAGGGTCCGGACCGTGTCCCGGGTGCCGAACGAGCAGTCCCGGGCCGCCAGGGCGTCCCGGCACAGCCGTTCCAGGGACGCGGACCCGGTGCGGTCCCCGGCGGACGGGCCGGCCCCGAGGGCTGCCGCCAGCAGGGGTGCCGGCAGGTCGGCGAAGGCGGACAGCGCCTCCCCGCGTACGGGGTCGCGCTCGTTGGCCAGCCGGGCGGCGGCCAGTGCGAGGACCTCCGCGACCTGCTGCGGATCACGGGTGTGGCCGGCGTTGACGACCAGCCGGTCCCAGACCGTCCCGCGCTCCTCGGCGTCACCGGTACCGAGGGCGGCCAGCAGTTCGGCGCGGGCCTCGGCGGGCGGCAGCAGGGCGAGCATGCCCCAGAGGTCCCAGTCCGAGCGGCGTTCGGCGCGGAGCGTCCCGACCGCGGCACGGGCCCGGGCGTGCCGCTCGGCGGTGGGCAGCAGGGCGAGCACCCCTTCGTGCACGCGGACGGTGCCGCGCGGACCGCCCGCGGCGACGACGGCGTCCACGAAGCCGGGCCGGCGTGCCGGTGGCACCGCCCGCAGCAGGACGCCGAAGGCCGCCCGGTGGAACCACCGGGCGGCGAGTGCGGGCAGGGACGGCGGGTCCGCCGCCACCAGCCGCCGCATGACCGCCGGGCCGGGTGTCCGTTCCCACCGCGCGGCCGCCCGGCGGGGATCGGCGAGCCGGCGTGCGACGCGCTCGGCGTCCACCGCGACGAGGTCGCCCAGCCGGTCGTGCACCGGACCGGGCAGGTGGTCGGGGCCGTACCGCTCCAGCAGGTCCAGTACGCGGTCCGGCGCGGCGGGCAGGGCGGCGGCGACACCGGTGGCGTGCCGCCTCCACCAGCGATCGCGCAGCCGGCCGGGGAGGTCGGCGAGTTCCCGCTCCGCGTGGTCGAGGACGGCGACGGGGTGGCGGACGGCCAGCGTGCTCCAGTCCTCGAACGCGAGCGCCCCGGCGAGTTCGGGCAGCAGCCGTGCGGTGAACTCCGTCGAGCAGCCCGGCAGCAGGCGGGCCGCGTCCCGGTCGCCGTACTCGGTGCGCACCCGCGGCACCAGCCGCTCGGCGAGTGCCGGCCGCCGCCCGTCGCGCAGCAGCCGGGCGAGGTCGGCGCGGACCACGGCGGGCGCGTCGTCGTGGGCGGCCTCGACGGCGGCGTCGGGGACGGGCAGTCGCCGGGCGCCGCGCAGCGCGTACCGGCGGACCACCGGGTCCGGGTCGCCCAGCCGGGCCGCCAGGTGCGCCGTGTCCCCCGCGGTCAGGGCCGCCAGCGCGGCGAGGCGGCGCTCGTACGGGCCGAGCGCGTCCAGGGCGGCGAGCAGGGGCCGCAGTCCGTCTCGGGCGGCGAGCCGGCGAGCGGTGACGGCGGTGTACCGGAGCCGGGCGGCATGCGGCAGGGGTTCGAGGGCGGCGAGCAACTGCTCCGCGGGAGAGATCATCGCGGGCATTGTGCCTGACGGCGTGCCCCCGCCGCAGTGAATATCGGACCGGCCGCACGGGACGGCGGTCCGCACGGCCGTGCCCGCACCGGCGGCGTGCAGCCGCCGGCGACGTGGGGCAGGGCCGGCCGCGGACGTCCCGGCCGCCTTCACGAGGGCCGGCTGTGCCGGACACCGTTCCGGGTAGGGGCGTGTGTGACGCAGCAGCCGGTCCCGTACGACCCCTGGGAGACCTCATGAACGGCAAGGCCGTCCTGTCGGCATGGCCGACGCCCCTCGAGCCCGCGCCCCGTCTGGCGGCGGCGCTGGGCCTGCGCGAGGACGACCTGTGGATCAAGCGGGACGACCTCTGCGGCCTCGGAGGCGGCGGCAACAAGGTCCGCAAGCTCGAGTGGACCGTCGGCGAGGCCCTCGCCACCGGGGCGGACACGCTGGTGACCACGGGAGCGGCGCAGAGCAATCACGCCAGGCTGACCGCGGCCGCGGGCGCCCGGCTCGGACTGGACGTCGTGCTCGTCTTCCCCGGAACGCCCGACAGCGCCTTTGGCGGTTCCGGCAACCTGGTCCTCGACAGCCTCTTCGGCGCCCGCGTCCACTGGGCCGGCGACGCCGCCCCCGCGTCCCTGGCCGATGCCGCCGAGAAGGTCTGCGCACGGCTGCGCGGCCAAGGGGCCCGCCCGTATCTCATCCCCTTCGGCGGCTCCAGTCCCCTCGGCGCACGCGGCTACGTCGAGGGCGGCGAGGAACTGCGCGCCCAGATGCCCGACGTGCAGCACGTCGTGGTGGCACTCGGTTCCGGGGGGACCATGGCGGGCCTGGTCGGCGCGCTGGGTGCGGAACGCGTGCTGGGCGTCCACTGCGGCGCCGTGGCCGAACCGGCCGCCACCGTGGCCGAACTCTCCGGTCACCTCACCCCTCGCGGCATCCGCCCCGGCTCCCTGCGCATCCGCACCGACCAGGTCGGCCCCGGTTACGGGGCACTGCACGAGCCCGTCCTGGAGGCCATGCGCACGGCGGCCCGCACGGAGGGCGTCGTCCTCGACCCCACCTACAGCGGGCGCGCGATGGCCGGTCTCGTCGCCGCCGTACGCGACGGGGACATCCGCCCCGCGCAGCGGACGGTCTTCCTACACACCGGCGGGTTGCCCGGTCCCTTCGGCCATGCCCGGACCGTGCACCGCACCGTGAGCGACCTGGGGACTTTCGGCCGGCCGTAGGAACCGGCCGTGGCGTCACCTGGAGGGCCGGCGGTCCCGGTGATCGTGGCGGCGAGTGCGGGGACGGTGCGGGCCCGTGGGGCCGGGTGCCGGGGGCCGGCAGCGGCGGGGTCGACCGCGCTGCCGATGCCCTCGACGGTGAAGAGGGCTCCACGGCACGGGCGTCGCCGGCTTCACCGAACGCCGGGTGGTCACGGCTCGACGCTCTCGCTGGAAGCCGGAAGCCGGAAGCCGGGAGCCGGGAGCCGGGAGGGTGGCCCCGAGGCCGGACGCGACTGGATCGTCCGGGCGATCGGATGCCTGCCGAACCCGGAGGAACAGCGGCAACTCAGCGCTCCCCCCGGCTCCTGGGTCGGCTGTCGGACCACGGCGACCGCCGCAGATGAAGCACCGCCGGACCGGCCCGGCCACAGGGGTTGCCTGCGACCGCGGCCGACTGGCCGGCGGAGGCCGCGCGTCGAGACGGTCACGACAGTGGTGCGCAGCCCGGCGAGGCGTTCGTCGGTGGGCGAGGGCACAGCGGCGAAGGGCTGTTCAGCGCCAGCCGGGATTGTCGTCCGGCAGGAAGGTCCCGAACAGCGACTCATAGGCGCTGTCCTCGCCCGCGCCGCCGGGCAACACGTGATCGGGCTCGGTTCTCGCAACTGCTTCCCGGAGCCTGAGGATCAGGTCCGAGGTGGGCGCCGGGGCGAGGGACAGGGCGTCGGCCACGCGGATGCGGTGCTCGGCGATGTCGGGCTCGTACTCCACGAGGTCCCGTTCGAGGTGGGCTGCCGCGATCCGCATGGCCTCGACGTCTCCCCCACCCGAGAACTTCAGGCAATCGTGCCGGCAGGGAAGACCGATGACGATCTCCAGAGCGGCCGTCAGGTCGTCGGCCATCAGGCCAGCCTGCCCCTCGGAGCCGGCGTACACCACGGACCGACGACTGCCGGGGCGGCCGCTCAGGAAGTACGTTCCGCCCGCGGCATCCCCGGCGAACCCTCTCAGCGGCTCACCCGAGGACAGACGGACCCGCCCCCGTGATCATCGCGCGAGACATCGAGGTCGAAGACGCCTTCGAGAAGGCTTGAGATCTCCGGATCGTCCCGGATCAGGTCGAGCACATGATCGGCTGAAGTCACGGCGGGGACCATAACGACAGGGACCGACAACAGACCGCTCCGGGAGCGCGGGCACCTCCCCGAGTGCTGTGCGGGCGTCGGTCCCGGGGCGCCGACCGGGACGGCCCGGACGACCGGGTGAAGCCGCCCGCCTCGCCCCGCCGGGACGGGCGGCTCCTGGCGGCGGGACTCAGTAGAGCTTGTCGACGGCCGTCGCCGTGGTCGCCTTGAAGTCCTCGACCTGCGCGTGCTCGAAGGTGCCCAGCTGCGCCCACCGGACGTAGGTCACGGTCCTGCCGTCCCGGCCCACCGAGAACAGAGCGACGTCGGAGGAGCCCCAGTCCGAGACGGTCTGGAGGCCGTGGACGGTCGCGCCTTCCTCGACATCGATCTTGCCGTAGTACTTCTCGGTCGCCGTGAGGCCGGGCGTCTCCGCCATGAGCCGCTCGGCGCATTCTCCGATCTTCTGGCGCAGCAGGGCGGCGAACGCCTTGGCCCGCTGCTCGCTGCGCTCCACCACGGTGACCTGGAACGCGTTGGTGTCGTACTCGGTCCAGTACTCACGGTGGCTGGAGACGGACGGCAGCGCCTCCCCGACGCAGACCGGCGGGTGCTCGGGCTGCCCGGCGGTGACCGGACCGGCGTACCAGGGTGACGCCGGGTGGGGCGGCAGCTCACCCGGCTCCAGGAACCGGGGAGAGCCCGCCGCCGTCGCCGGGACGGCGGCCAGGGCGAGTGCGGTCCCGGCGGCCAGCGCGGCCAGCGCGAGACGGTTGCCGCGGATGCGGACGTTCATGTTTCCCCCATGTGGTGCGTGTCGAGACGACCGGATACGGAAGGAGGGGACGCGCTCGCGCGGCCCGCCAGGACACTTCCGATATGACGTCTTGTGAGACCCGCCAGGGTGCTCCGCCGTTGCCCCGCACTCCTGCAACAGCTACGCGACGAATGTCATCGGACGGCAACGGCGCACCGCGTCGGCGTGCTCGGCCGGGGCCCGGGCGCACGCCGACGCACCCGCAGCGGGCCCCGTAGGTCTTCGTCCCGACCGGGCGGGGATCGAGCGGGACTTCCGGCCGGTCGCATGTCCCCTGGCCGCCGAAGCCGATGTCCGGGGCACGGCCGCGGGCACAGGACCGGCTCGTCGTTCCACGCGCCTGCTTCCGCCGGCCCGCCGAAGGCCGTGACGATCCCGCCGAAAAACGGCGCACGATCGGAACCGGCCAGGTCCGGCATCCGGTGGCGCACCCGTCGCACGCGTACGACGAAGGCCGCCGGCCACGCCGGAACCGTCAGCCGTAGGCCTGGTGGCACAGGCGCACGATGCCGGGGTCGGCGATTCCGTCGGCGCGGCGGCACAGGTCCCGCATCCCGACGCTGCGCTGCGGAACCGGACGTGCAGGCTCCGGTCGCTGCGACCGGACGGGGCGGGGCGGGGCGGGCGAGCGGTGCCGTTCCGGCCGCGGGCGCGGTGCGGGGTCGGGCCGACGGCCGGCGGGAGGAGCCGGAGACGGCCGCAGTCGCCGCGGCACGGGCGCGGGAACTCCCCGGGCGGGCCGGGCGCGAGACGGCTCCTTCGCTGCCGGGCGCTCCGCCCGCTCGGCTCCCGTCCGTACCAGCGCGGAGCGCTGCGAGGGCTGGGGGGCCGGCCGCGCCGTGGCCGCCGGCCCCGGGGACGGGTCCACGGCTTCCGCGGGTCGCGAGCCGTACGGGCGGTCGTCGGACACGGGGGACGTCACCGTGGCGCAGCCCACGGCGCCCAGCAGCGCCAGCAACAGGGGGATCAGAAGGCGGGAAGGCACGCTCCACTGTCCTGCACCGCGGACTCGCGCGGGGGGTACAACGCTGCCGATCCCCCGCAAGGAGACCCCCGGTCCACCCGTGCTGACGCCGCACGCTGCCCGGATCGCCGGAGGGAGGGCTTCGGCCCCCGGCCTTCTCCACCGCACTGGTCGGCGGAGAGCCGGCTCCGGCGTCCGCGGCAGGGCACGCGCACCGTGCCACCGGCGCGGCGCCCTGGTACCCCTTGTCGGCCCAGCGGCGCGCACCGGCCGGTCCACGGCGATACGGCCGATGGGCAGCGGCGTCCCGTCGGGGACCACGAACGCCTCGCCGTCGGCCGCGGCGAGGACATGCCCCAGGTACCGGCGACCGGCCCGGTCAGAGCCCCGCGCGGGTGAACGTCACATGCGTGACTCCGCCGGGCGAGGAGACGGCCTCCACCTGGTACTCCCTCTCGATGTCCTCCAGCCCGTCCCAGAGGCGTACGCCTCGGCCGAGCAGGATCGGGACCACCACGACGTGCAGGTGGTCGACGAGCCCGGCGGCGAGGAAGGCGCGGATCACGGTCGGTCCCCCGCCGAGGCGCACGTCCCGGCCGTCCGCGGCCTCGCGGGCCGTTTCGAGGGCCTCGGCCGGCGAGGTATCGAGGAAGTGGAACGTCGTGCCGCCCTCCCTCTCGATCGGCGGGCGCGGGTGACGGGTGAGGACGAAGACCGGTGTGTGGAAGGGCGGGTTCGGCCCCCACCACCCCTTCCACTCCGGGTCCTCGTGCCATCCGGGGTGGCCGAACTTCCCCGCGCCCATGATCTCGGCGCCGATCCCGGGCGTGAACTGCCGTACGAAGGCGTCGTCGAGCCCGCCGCTCCCGCCGGGCCGGCCCGTCATCCCGTGCCACCACCGGGTGGCGAACATCCACGCGTGCAGCCTCTCGCCGGCGTGGCCGAACGGCGCGTCACGGCTCCGGCCCTCGCCGGTGCCGAAGCCGTCGAGCGAGACGGAGAAGTTGTGGACGCGGACGAGTGACATGGCCGGCGGCTCCTCCAGGCACGCGAGAGGCGGGCGGGCTGCGACGAACCGTGCATCGTGCGGGAACCGCCGCGGGTGCCTAGCGGTTGACGGATTTCATCCCCGCCTCGTCGTACCTCTCACCCGCCGCCTCGGGCAGCTCCGCGTCGATGCGGGCCAGGTCGTCCCCGGTCAGCGCGATGTCGACCGCGGCGGTGTTCTGTTCCAGGTAGGTGCGGCGCTTGGTGCCCGGGATCGGCACCAGGTCCTCGCCCCGGGCCAGCACCCAGGCGATGGCCAGCTGGGCCGGCGTCACGTCCTTCTCGGCGGCGATCTCCTTCACCTTCGCCGCCAGCCGCAGGTTCGCCTCCAGGTTGGCGTCCTGGAAGCGCGGGTTCTCGCGGCGCCAGTCGTGCGCGTCCAGCTCGTCCGGCGAGGTGAACCGCCCGGCGAGGAAACCGCGGCCCAGGGGCGAGTACGACACGAAACCGATGCCCAGTTCCCGGCAGGCGGGCAGCACCTCGGCCTCCACGTCCCGTGACCACAGCGAGTACTCGCTCTGCACCGCGGTGATCGGGTGCACGGCGTGGGCGCGCCGGATGGTCTCCGCGCTCGCCTCGCTCAGGCCGATGTACCGCACCTTGCCCTCGGCGACCAGCTCGCCCAGCGCCCCGACCGTCTCCTCGATGGGCACGTTCGGGTCGACCCGGTGCTGGTAGTACAGGTCGATGTGGTCGGTCCCCAGCCGCTGCAGGGAACCGTGGATCGAGCTGCGGACGTGCTCGGCCGAGCCGTCCTGCGGGCCGACCGTACTGATGTCGCCGGGTACGGCGTCGTCCATCCGGTAGTTGAACTTCGTCGCGATCACGTACTCGTCGCGATGCCCCCGGACCGCCTCGCCGACGAGCGACTCGTTGGTGAGCGGCCCGTACATCTGCGCGGTGTCGAGGAAGTACACCCCGAGGTCGAGGGCTCGCCGGATGGTCGCGATCCCCTCTTCCCGGTCGGCGGATCCGTAGAAGGCGGACATGCCCATGCACCCCAGGCCGATGGCCGATACCTGGAGGTCCCGCAGACTGCGCTCCTGCATGCCGTGTTCCAGCCTTTCCCTGCGCACTCGTTCGTCGGTCGGACGGCACGAAGCCCTTCATCCATCTAGCGACGGATCCCGCCGTCCGGCATCCCGGGGGAGGGACCGGACGGCACGGGCTTCGCGTGCCGCGGTGTCCGCGACGCTACGACCTGGAGCGCGCTCCAGCGCAAGTCCCCCCGCCGCGGCCGGCCGCACCGACGCACCGCGCCCGGCGTCCACCGCCGCCGGTCACAGGGCGGTGGCCGCCCGGACCAGCCCCGCGACCGCCGTCGAGCGGCTGTGCGGGGGCCAGGCGATGACCGTGGTGACGCGGGGGGCGTCGAGGATCGGTACGGCGGTGAGGCCCTCGCGGAGGCCGGTGCGGCCCGACTCCGGGACGACCGCGCAGGCGCGGCCGAGGGCGATGAGCTGGGTGAGCTGGGTGTGGTCGCGCACCTGCGGGCCGGGGCCGTCCGGGAAGGTGCCGTCGGGACGCGGCCAGCGGGGCAGGGGCAGGTCGGGAAGGCCGGTGACCTCGGCGAGCCGCAGGTGGGGGCGGACGCCGAGGGGGTGCCCGGCCGGGAGGACCGCGATCTGGCCCTCGGTGTGCAGGTCCTCGGTGTCGAAGCCGGCCGTGTCGTCGAACGGCCGGTGCAGCAGGGCCACGTCGGCCCGGCCGTCGCGCAGTACCCGCGCCTGCTCGCCCGGCCCGCACAGCACGACGTCCACGGCGACGGCGCCGGGCTCGGCGGCGTGGGCGTCGAGGAGTTTCGCCAGCAGTTCGTCGGAGGCGCCCGCCTTCGCGGCGAGGACCACGGCGGGGCGGCCGGCCGCGGCGACGGCGGCCCGGCGGGTGCGCCGCTCGGCGGCCTCGACGGCGTCCAGCGCCGCCCGTGCCTCCCGCAGCAGCACCGCCCCGGCCTCGGTCAGGGTGACGCCCCGGCTGCCGCGTTCCAGGAGGGCGGCGCCCAGGCGCCGCTCCAGCCCGCCGATCGCGCGCGACAGCGGGGGCTGGGCGATCCCGAGCCGCCGCGCGGCCCGGCCGAAGTGCAGCTCCTCGGCGACCGCGACGAAGTACCGCAGCTCACGTGTCTCCACCTCGTCAGCGTAGCCGGGCCGGCCAGGAGCGATACCCGGGCGGTATCGCCGTCGACCCGATCGGTCTTGGACGCCCTGCCGGACGCGGCGGAAGGATCGGCGTCATGAGTGAGACGAACATCGTGAACCGACGGAAGGTCGCGCTGGTGACCGGGGCCAACAAGGGCATCGGGTACGAGATCGCCGCCGGGCTCGGCGCCCTCGGCTGGTCCGTCGGGGTCGGCGCGCGGAACGAGGAGCGGCGCGAGGCCGCCGTGGAGAAGCTGCGCGCGGCCGGGGCCGACGCGTTCGGCGTGCCGCTGGACGTGACCGACGACGCGAGCGTGACGGCGGCGGCCCGGCTCGTGGAGGAGCGGGCCGGGCGGCTCGACGCGCTCGTCAACAACGCGGGGATCACCGGCGGACCGCAGGAGCCCACCACGGTCGATCCGGACCGGGTGCGGGCGGCCGTGGAGACCAACGTGATCGGCGTCATCCGCGTCACCAACGCCCTGCTGCCGCTGCTGCGCCGCTCGCCGTCGCCGCGGATCGTGAACGTCTCCAGCAGCGTCGGCTCCCTCACGCTCCAGACCACGCCCGGCGCCGAAACGGGCCCGATCTCCGTCGCCTACGCACCGTCGAAGACGTTCCTCAACGCCGTCACCGTGCAGTACGCCAAGGAACTGGCCGGTACGAACATCCTGGTCAACGCCGTCTGCCCCGGTTTCACGGCGACCGACCTCAACGGCTTCCGGGGAGTGCGCACCCCGCAGCAGGGCGCGACCTCCGCGATCCGGCTGGCGACAGTGCCGGACGACGGGCCGACGGGCCGTTTCTTCGACGACGAGGGCGAGGTGCCCTGGTGAGGGGCGCCTCGCCCACCGCACCCCGGGGAGGCGGCGCCCCCGTGTCCTCGTGACCGGCGCGTCCGGCCGATCGGCTCGGGTCCGGCGCCCGGCCGAAGGCCTCGGGCTGCGGGCTGCGGGTTATGAGCTGCTGGCTGCTGGCTGCTGGCTGCGAGGTGATCGCACTCGCCCGCCCCGACGCCGGGCCGGGAACGACAGCCCGGCGACGGGCAGGATCCACGCGCACCGCGCCCGCTCCGCGCACCACACCTCCGGCGGGGACAGGACCCGTCCGTCCCGCGCCGTCGTGGACGACGAAGGCGGTGGCGGCCGGGCCCTCCACTCCTCGCCTGCGCCGCGTGGAGCGCGGTGCGTCCCGGAACGGGAGGACTCTTGTGTCTCGCCCCGGCGACGACACCCGGGGATCTCGCTGAAAGGGCGTCAGGAGGCGCTCCACTCCAGCATGCGCCCCTCGTGGACGCCGGGACGGCAGCCCGGGCGGTCCGTACGCGGCTGTGGGCCCCCATCGGCCGGGGGCGTGGAAGGCGGAACGCGCCCTCCGAACACCCGACTTCCGCCGGGAAGCACCCGGGTAGCCGGTGGGGTTCGCGAGGTGCGTGCCGAGCGGGGCCCTTCGGGTCCACGCCACCTGCCGGGCGGTGAGGCCGAGTTCGGGTGGCAGGCCGCAGCATGGAGAAGGGGGGTCGCCGGTCCGGTGCCGGTACCGGTGTCCGTGCCGCTGGCGCCCCTTGAAGGAACGGGCCTGCGAGTTGAGCGTCATGCGACCGTCCTCGGCGGCCCGAGGCGTCCGGCACAGCGCTTTACCGCTGTTTCCGGCACCGTTGCTCACCGGAATCCCCGGCAACGAAACATGAGTCCCTTACTGTCAATTTCCAGCAGCCGTTACTTGTCAAATGTCCTGCGGTCGACTATATGAATGGGCAGTGCTTGTTCATCGGCCCGTATCCGTGACGGCCGATCCAGTGACTGGAGGAAGAAGGGACATGCTCGCGCGTACCGGCACTACGGGTGATCTGGACCGGCTCGTGCATCAACTCGTGCACACCGTCGCCTCGGACGGCGTCCTCATCCCGGCGGATGCCTGGCGTGACGACGAGGCGCTCTATCTGCAGTTCGATCTGCCGGGCATGGACCGTTCCAGCATCGAACTGACCACGGAGAAGGACACGCTGACGCTGAGCGCCGAGCGCCCCTCCCCTGTTCCCGCCGGCGCCCGCCCCCTGCTCACCGAGCGCCCCACCGGCCGGTTCACACGTCGCCTCACCCTGTCCGACGCCCTGGACACCGCGGCCGCCGAGGCGACCTACGACAACGGCGTCCTCAGCCTGCGCATCCCGCTGGCCGCACGCGCCAAACCCCGCAGGATCGCCATCTCCAGCGGCACCCACAAGCAGCTCACGGCCTAGAGAGGGGCGCCCCCGCGCCTCACGCGTCCAGCCGCTGACGGAGCCCGGCGGACGGTGCGCTGAACTCGCTTACAGGGGAAGGCACTTACCGGCAGCCGCTCCAGCGCCTGGTGGCGTTCGGCGAGCGGTGCCCCGTGACCGGCGGGCACGACGACGAGCAGCGGGCCCGCCGCGGCCGATCCGGACGGGGAGATCGCCCTCGACGAAGCCGGTCTGTGCGACCCCCTCGGCGCCACCTCCCGGACGAGCCGGCCGATCGGACGGACGTCGACGTCACCGGCGGCCCCGGGCAGACGGCCGCACTCCTCGGTCACCTATCCGCCCCGGGCCCTGACCTCGCCGCCGTCACCCCGTGAGGCGGCGGCCCCGGAGGGCGGCCGTCGCCGTGCCGGCGCCCTTCCCGGGCCGGGTGAGCCGCGGCGGCACCGCGCGACCGCCGGCAGCCGGGCGGCCCGGCGGCTGCCGGCCCACCGGTCGCGCCGGCGCCCGGGCAAGGGCGTCATCCAGGCCAGGAGGAAGCCGATTGGCCGACCGAGGCCTTGAGCGGTGCCCCTGCGGCCCGCGTCACCCGACTTCAGGACGAGACGGCCGCGGCACCGCCTCGTCGGCGCGCCCCCGCGCCTGTCCGGAAACACCGTCGGCCGGCCGGGGAAGGCATCGTGGGTACCCCCTGTCGCGCGAAGCATGTCCGGGCATCCGCAACATGTGTGTGGGGAGGCCTGTGGGGCGAATGAGGCGGAGGCCGGAACGCGGCGGGATGGCCCGAGTCCCCCGTTGTGAGGCGACGCGCCGCACACCTAGCGTGTGCACTGCGTCGGCGGGCCGCCGGAACGGTTCGGCACGCCGGCCGACGCACGAGGCAACTCCGTCCAAGCACGTTCCGCGTTTCACGACGAAGGGATACGACGATGACCTACGAGCGCCCCACCCTCATCAAGGTCGGCGACTTCCAGAAGGTCACGGGTCTGGCCGGCACGGGCAGCCCCGACCTGCTGGGCGGTCACAGCCTCCTCTGACCCGACCGGCCCCCTGCTTGACATGTACACGTCATCAGGGTGAGGCACCGTGAGTGCGGGCGGCGTTCCGGCGCCGCCCGCCCTCCTCCGGACACCGTCGACCCGCACCCACCCGGAAGGACCCTGCCCATGGCGACCGGCGCGTCGAGCCCTCCCGGGGCCGGCTGGTTCCTGGCCCTGCCCGACACCGACGCCGTCGCGGCCGTCGCCGCACGGGTACGGTCCGGCGGAGCCCAGGAGATCCGCCACGCATCCGGCCGGCCCTGGCTGATCGGGCGCTGGCAGGCCCGGACCGTGACGACGGCGGCCTGCGGACGGGCCCGGCTGGCCGTGCTCGGACAGCACGCGGTGGCGGTCGAGGAAGCGGCCCGGGCCGCGCGCACCGGATCGCTCGAGGCCGCGGAGCAGCGCGCGAGAACCTGGCCCGGCAGCCACCACCTGATCGCCAGCTTCGACGGCACGACCCTGATCCGCGGCACCGTCACCGGCGTGCGCAGCGTCTTCACGGCCGAAGTCCCCGGCGCGAGCGGCGCGCACATCGTGTCGGACCGCGCCGACGTCCTGGCCGACCTGACCGGGGCGGACCTGGACGAGCGCCGGCTGGCCGTGCACCTGCTCAGCCCCGGCATCCTCCACCCGCTGACCACCCAGACGGTCTGGCGCGGCGTCGACGTCCTGCCGGGCGACCGGCGCCTGGTGCTCGACCGCGAGGGGCGTCCGCGCACGAGCCGGTGCTGGTCCCCTCCCCCGGCCGAGCTGCCGCTCGCCGAGGGCGCCGGGCTGGTCCGCGACCGGCTCGCCGACGCGGTCGCCGTGCGGATCGCGGACCGGGAACTGATCAGCGCGGACCTGGGCGGCGTCGACTCCACCGCCGTGGTCGCGACCGCGGCCCGCGCCGGCGCCAAGACCGTCGCGTACACCGCCGCCGTCCACGACGTCCTCGGCGACGACGTCGCCTACGCCCGGCGCACGGTGGCGGCGCTGGACGCGGTGGAGCACCACGTGGTGCCCGCGGCCGAAGTGCCCCTGACCTTCGACCGCGTGGACGCACTCGACGACGACCTGGACACCCCGTCGCTCTACGCCGTCAACCGCCACCGGCGCATGGACATCGTCGAGCGGGCCGCGGAGCGCGGCTCCCCGCTGCACCTGAGCGGGATGGGCGGGGACGAACTGTTCAGCGGCGCCTCCGCCCACGTCCACGGCCTGCTGCCCCGGCACCCCCGTACCGCGTGGCGGCACACCCGCGGCTTCACCTCTAAGCACCGGTGGTCCCGCCGTACGGCGCTGCGCCAGCTGCTCGACCGCCGTTCGTACGGCAGCTGGCTGGAGCAGGTCGCGCGGGACCTCACCCGGCCCCAACCCCCCATGTCCGTGCCCCTCTTCGACTGGGGGACCCCGCCGCGGCTGCCCCCGTGGGCCACGGGGCGGGCCGTCGAGGCCGTGCGCGACCTCGTCAGGGAGCAGGCCGCGCGGGCGGAGCCGCTCGGCACCGGGCACGGCGGGCACCGGGAGCTGGCCACCCTGCGGACCCTGGCTCGCTTCGCCCGGCACGTCCAGCAGATGTCCGAACCGCTCGGCGTCACCTTCGCCGCCCCCTACTACGACGACCTCCTCGTCGAGGCGGCTCTCGCGGTGCGCCCCCGGGAGCGGGTGACGCCCTGGCGGTACAAGCCGCTGATCGAGGAAGCCATGCGGGGCGTGGTCCCCGAGGCCAGCCGCCGCCGCACCACCAAGGCCCACGCGGCGTTCGAGGAGGAGACCGGGCTGCGCCGCCACCGCTCCTCGCTGCTCGCGCTCTGGGAGGACTCCCGGCTGCACGCCCTGGGGCTGGTCGACGTGGACGCGCTGCGCGACTGGTGCCGGCGGCCGCTCGCCGCCGATCTGGAGAGCGCGCTGCTGCATCCGACCGTCGGCTGCGAGGTCTGGCTGCGCTCACGCGAAGCAACCCGCCGTGGCCGGGAACGGCCCGCGGGAACCAACACCGGCGACACTGGAGGTACCACGGCATGACGATGACCCTGCGCCCCGGAGTGGTGACGGCCGACACCGAGTACGGCATGGCACTGCTCGATCAGAAGAGCGGCGAGTACTACACCCTCAACCCCACCGCGGCGCTGATCGTCCGCACCCTGCTCGACGGCACGAGCAGGGAACAGACGGTGACGTCCCTCACCGCGACGTACGACGTCAGCGCCGAGCAGGTCGAGGAGGACATCACCCGCATCCTGCAGGAGCTGCGCGCCGCCAAGCTCCTGGCGGCCTGACCCCGCCCGCCACGTCCCGGAGGGAGAGCAGCAGTGTCCACCTCGCAGATCGTCCCGCACGACCCCCGATCGGTGCCCTTCGGACCGCGACTGGTGACCCGGCTGGCCGTCGTCTGCGCCCACGTGCTCGCCCGGCAGCCCCCCGCCCGCATCCGCACGGTGCTGCGGTGGCTGCGGCGGGGAGCGCGGCCCGCGACGCTCACCGAGGCCGCCCGGGCCCGCGAGACGGTCCTCGCGGTCAGTCTGGCCGCCGGCGGCCAGCAGGGCTGCCTGCCCAGGTCCCTGGCCACCGCGCTGCTGTGCCGCCTGCGCGGCCAGTGGCCGACCTGGTGCGTCGGAGTGCGCACCCAGCCGCCGTTCGCGGCGCACGCATGGGTGGAGGCGGAGGGGGTCCTGGTCGGTGAGGGGGCGCCGGCCGACTACTTCCAGCGGTTCTTCACGGTGGACTGAGCGGTCGCCGGCCGCTCGCGGCCCAGGGGCCGCCTCAGGCGGGCCCCGGCCGGACCCGGCGACCGGCGCGCCGCCCCGGCGGCCGGGCAGCACACCGTCCGCGGGGCGGACGCCGGTCCGGAGGTCTTCAACCGCCGGGAGCGGGTGGCGTGGTGGCGGGTGCGCCGCCCGGGCCGCGGTGGACCAGGGTCAGGAACTCCCGGTCCGTCGGACCGATTCCGCGTGCTCGGGTGACGAGGCCGTGCACGGCCTCGGTGAGCCGGGCCCGGTCCGCGACGCCGGACGTCGTGGTGATCACCGCGCCCCGGCCCCGGCGCAGCTCGATCAGACCCTCGTCACGCAGCCGCCGGTAACCGCGCAGCACCCCGTGCACGTTACCGCCCAGCGACCCGGCGCCCCGGCGAGCCGGCGGCAGCCGATCGCCCGGGGTCGCCGTGCCGTCGGCGAGCGCCCTGCGTACGCAAGCGGCGACCTGCTCGCCCTCCCCGGCGCGACGGTTCACCAGGCCGTCGGACAACGCGGCCGCGGTGGCCGAGTCGTCGACGGTGACCACGTGCTCGCGTCCCTCCACCGTGCGGACCGAGAGCGCCTCCCCCGAACGCAGCACCGCGCCACGCCTGTTCGGGCGTATCCGGCAGCCCCAGCCTCCGAAGTCCCCCAGGGCGTCGACCCGGACGCCGCGGGCACCGGCGATGCCGTCGAGCGGCGGAGCCGGCCGGGGCCTGGGCAGGGCCGTCGAGGCGACCGTGAGTCCGCGCCGGTCGACGGCGACCCGGACACCGGCGAACGGCGCGCAGGCCAGGCCGAGTACGAGCGACAGGCCTCACTCTCGGCCAGCGGCAGCGCCGGGGCGGGTGGCGCGGGTGCGGAGCGCGGGCCGGTGCTCACCAGCCACCGGGCCGGCGCGCCGCTCCCTGTACCCGGGCGCCGGTGCGACCGCCTACTGCGGCTTGGTCGCGATCTGGATCAGGTTGCCGCAGGTGTCGTCGAAGACGGCGGTGGTGACGGGGCCCATCTGCACGGGCTCCTGGACGAAGCGGACGCCGAGGCCGCTCAGGCGTTCGTACTCCGCCTGCACGTCGTCCACGGCGAACTGGGCGAGCGGGATGCCGTCCTGGACGAGTGTGTCGCGGTAGGACTTGACGGCCGGGTGGCCGGCGGGCTCCAGGAGCAGTTCGGTGCCGTCGGGCTCGTCCGGCGAGACGACGGTCAGCCACCGGTCCTGCTCCCCCACCGGGACGTCGTGCTTCTTCACGAAGCCGAGGATCTCGGTGTAGAAGTGCTCGGCCTTGGCCTGGTCGTCGACGAAGACGCTGGTCAGGTGGATCTTCATGGGCTGCTCTCCTCCGGCGCGGATGCGTCGCGCGGGTCACGCCCGAGCCATCGCTCGGCGATCTGCCGCAACGGGGCGGTGTTCAGGTCGTGGAATTTGTAGCGGCCCTCGCGCCTGGTCTCCACGAGTCCGGCGGCCTCCAGCACGGCGAGGTGCTGGGACACCGCCTGGCGTGAGATGCCGAGCCGGTGCTTCATGCTCAGCCGTGAGCAGATTTCGAACAGTGTCTGCCCGGACTTCTCGGTGAGCTCGTCGAGGATGGTGCGGCGGGTGGGGTCGGCCAAGGCTTTGAAAAGGTCATCGGCCACGACCCCAGGATAGGCAAGTCTTCACTTGCCTATCAAGTCGAAGCGCCGTTCTGCCGGCAGGACCTTCCGGGGGCATGACGAGGACCGTCGTCGGCGCCGGGTGAGAGGGCCACGTTCATGCCCCTGCCCCGCCCGATGATCTGACGTCACTGGTCCTGCGTACCGACTTCGGCGACGAGGGAGAGGACGAACAGATCGTCCGCGTGTTCCTGGCGGACGCGGCCACCATGGCGGATCCGGAGCATCCGCTCCTGGCCGTGGACTCGGGACGAACCCGGGCGCACGTTCAGGGTCCCGGCCCGGTGGTTCCCGAGGTGTCGGCCGACCTCAGCATCGCGAAGATGGATTTCGCGGAGTTCGCCGGCGCCGCCAGCGGATCGGGGCCCTTCCGCGGCTTCGGCGAGGGCTGACGCCTCACCGGTGAGGCCCGTCCACGGCGGGCCGCGTCACGCGCCGCGCCCGGCGGCGCCCGCTCGTCGCGGACGCGGGCGGGTCCCCGCGCCCCGCGGCGTCACAGGGCGGCGCGAGTCCGCCGGGCTACGACGACTCGGCACGCGCCGTCGCCGCGCCCCCGGGCCGGTCCGCCGGGCGGCGCGTCCCCATCTCCCACAGGCACCAGCTCGACCACAGCAGCAGGACGAGGAAGGCCGCGAGCAGTCCCAGCAGCACCACCATCTGCCGCGCCGAACCGTCGCCCTGGACCAGGGACAGCAGAAGGCAGAAGGTCCAGGCCACCGCACCGCTCGCATACACGGCCCTGAGCCGCCGCAACTGACTGACCGATCCCATCGTCGCCCTCCCCGAGCTTTCCCGTCACGCGTCGCCCTGCCGGTACCCCCGCTCCCCGGCTTCTCACCCCGCACGATCCGTACCGCGGGGATCTTTCGACTCCAGGCCCCCACCGAGCCCTCACACCCATGAGAGAGGCGGCTGCCGCAACGGTCAGCCGCCTCTCTGCGCGTCCCTCGCCGGATCAGCCCCGGACGATGTTCTGGGCCTGCGGGCCCTTCTGCCCCTGACCGATGTCGAAGGTGACGTGCTCGCCCTCGGTGAGCTCGCGGTATCCGCTGCCCTTGATCTCGGAGTAGTGCGCGAAGACGTCCGGGCCTCCGCCGTCCTGCTCGATGAAGCCGAAGCCCTTTTCGGCGTTGAACCACTTCACGGTGCCGCTGGCCATACTGGTCGATCCTTCGTTCATGCCAAGGAGCGCCCTTCGTCCGGGCATGCTCCGGCTCTCCGCAAACGCGGAAGCCAACAGCCGTTCTACCCCGGAACACGGCTCTCACCCAGCCGACGACACAACTCTTCACCCGTCGCGAGCTCATCGGGTACCGGCGCTTCCCCGTCTGCAGCAGACGAGACGAGCGTCCCGCCGCCCAGCCCGGGTGATCGTGCGGCCGTGCACCGGCGGGTGCACGAAGCCCGGCCCCACCGGAGCCGGCGCGGCATGCACTCGCGACGGCCCCGGCGGGGGAAGGCCCCCGGCCGGCCGGGGAACCGCTGGTGAGGGCCCCCCGGGCGACTGCGGCAGGGGCTACCGCCCGGCGCCGGCCCGGCGGCGCACGACGTAGGCGGCACCGGCCGCCACGAGCAGGACCGCCGCGCCGATGCCGGTCCAGGCGCCGGCCGACAGGCCGCCGTCCTCCTCGTCGGCCTCCTTCGCGGCGGGCGAGGCCGTGGGCTCGCTCGCCCGCGGAGCCGGCGTCGGGGACGCGGACGCGGACGCGGCGTCGCTCGGGGACGGTTCGACCGGCTTCGCTCCCGGCTCGGCGGCGCGCAGTTCGAGGACCGGCGCCTCGTGGCCGTGGCCGTGGCCGTGACCGTCGCCGCCGGACCCGCCGAGCTCGATCCAGCGGTCGATGCGGCCGTCGCTGTAGGTCTGCAGCGTCTTGAAGGCCAGCTCCTCGGCGTCGGGCAGCTGCCTGACGACGACGGAGTGCTCGGCGTCCTCGCCGGCCCGCACGGCCGGGCCCTTGACGATGTAGCCGTCGTCGTTCGCCGTGAACGTCCATCCCTCGGGACCCGCGCCGAAGGTCACGTCGGCCGGTGTGATGCCCTCGGGCAGGACGACGCGCAGCCCGGTGATGCCGGCCGTGGCGGACTCCGACTCGGCGGTGAAGGTGAGCTCGACGTTCTCGGCGAGGGCCCGGGCCTCCTCCGCCTCGACCTCCACGTGGGCGAAGGCGGGACCGGCGGTGACGAGGACGGCGGTGGCACCCGCCGCCGTCAGCAGCGTCAGGCGCCGGACGGTGGCGGACCTCTTCAGGGCAGGGAACATGGGGGTCTCCAAGCGTGGGAAGGCGCGGGCCGTCCGGTGGACGGCCCGGCGCGGTCGGAGGGCGCGGGAGAAACCGGCGCGGGAAGGCCCCCTGCGCGTCACGAGGCGCGGGAGCACCGCCGCCTTCAGGGGTGGCCGGGCCGGCCGCGTACGGAGGACGGCGGTCGGCCGGTGCCGGGCCGGTGCCGGGCGCCCGCTCGGCAGCGACCGGGCCGCGGTCGTCCCGGCGCGGAGCGCGCCGATCGCGGTCGTCAGGCCGCGCGCCGGTGACCGGCGCACGGTGTCCGCCCGGTGGAGCAGCGGGGCGGCCACGACCGCCGAGGCCGCGGGCACTGCGGTCACCGCCGACGGGTCGGGCGGCCGCCCGTGCCGGGCCGTGTGAGCGCCCGCCCCGTGCGGTGCGTGCACGGGCACGGTCGTGGCCGGGACCGGATGCGCGTGTGCCGTCGCCGGCCGTACGTGCGGTGCCGCCTGCGCCGCACCGCACGCCGCCGGCACGGCGGAAGGCGGGCGCGGGCGCCTTGCCCCGGCGGGCCCCGCCGCGCACGGCACGGCGGCAGCGGCGGTGCTCTGCCGCCGGGGCACCGGCCCTTCGGCGGCCGGACGACGGGCGGACGCCCCGAGCACCGTGCCCGCGAACGCGAAGACGGCGGCCCGCGCGGCGGGCAGCGGCGCGCGGTGCGGCACCGTACGGAGCTCGGTCATGGCCCGCCCATCATCAGGCACGACCGGGCACGGATACGGCCGGATCACCAATGAGGCGACTCGCCCGGTATGCCGCCGCAGCCCCGTCCCAGCGGCCCGCCGCACCCGGCGCCGTACGGCCGGGCGATGGACGACGGCCGCGACTCCGGCGGCGCCGTCGGGGCCGCCTTGTCCAGCTGTCGGCCGGAAGTCCGGCGCGGAGGTGGGTCCCGGTTTGCCGGCCGGAAGTTCGGCGCGGGGGTGGGCCCGGTCGTGAGTGATCACGTCCGGCGGGGCGCGGTGGTCCGGCGGTGGCCGTCCGGCGGCTTGACCACCCGGCGCCCGTGTGCGGCATAGAGTTCCCTCGTTCACTGACACTGCGCGTGGGGGGCACATGACGGCTGAAGCGGTTCCGAGGTGGGCGTCGACGCTCGACGCGGTGGTGGTGTACGCGCAGGGCGCCCTCTGCCGTCGGCTCGCCCGCGGCCGCGTGCCGGTGGACGGCCGGGTGCGGGTGACCGGCCTGCCCCGTTCGATGGACCAGGGTTCCCTGCGGGCGCGGGTCGTCGGCGCCGGCGGAGTGCGGGTCACCGAGGCCCGGGTGGAGGTCGAGGCCGGCCCTTCCGGCACCCGCCCGACCGGCGAACTGCGCGGTGAGGTGGAGCGGCTGCGCGACGCGTGCCAGGCCGCCCGAGCCCGCCGGGACCGGCAGCAGGAGCTGATCGAGGAGGTGGCGGCGCTGCGCCCCGTGCCGCCGCCCCGCAAGGAGGACGACCCGCACCGCCGCACCCCCGTCGACGCGTGGCTGGAGCTCGCCGGCTTCGTCGACGACCGGCTGACCACGCTGCACTCCCGGCTCCGCGACCTGGAGGAGGAGTTGCAGGGCGTCGAGCACGAACTGGCCGTCGCCACGGACCGGCTCGCCCGTGCCTCCACCGATGCGCCCGCGGCGCACGTGGAGACCGCCCTGTGCGCGGTCCTGACCCTCACCGGCGGCACCGGTGACACGCACGTCGAGGTGGAGGTGGAGTACGGGGTGCCCGGCGCCGTCTGGGTACCGGCCTACCGGCTCACCCACCGTCAAGGGGACGGCAGTGGACGGCTGCTGCTGCGTGCCGCGGTCGCCCAGCGCACCGGCGAGGACTGGACCGGGGTCCGCGTCTCGCTGGCCACGGCCGACCTGCGACGCCGTACCGACGCGCCACGGCTCCGCTCGATCCGCATCGGACGCAGCCAGCCCGCCCCCGCGCCTTCGGGCTGGCGCGAGCCCCCGCGCGGGCTGGCCGACCTCTTCACCGGATACGACGCGGCGGGAGCGCGCCCGGGCGGCGGTGACGCGTTCGCGACCGTCGCGGGCGCCGGGGCGGTCGGCACCGGTCCCGCGTCCGGCCCCGTTCCGCCTCCGCCCGCGTTCCAGGGCCCGCCCACACCACCGCCCCCGCCCGCTCCCCTCCCCCCGGCCGTGCCCGCGCCCGTGGCCGGCTACGGCGCGCCGCCCGCCGTGCCGCCGGCCCCCGGCGCGACGGGGGGCGCACCGGCGGCGTTCGGCGCCCCGGCGGCCGAACGCGGGCAGCCGCCCGCGTTCCGGCAGGGCGGCGCCCCCCGCCCCGGCGCCCGGCCCGCCGCGGCGCCCGCCATGGCTCCGGCGGCTCCCGGCCGGGCCGGACCGCCGCCGACACCCGCCCCCGCCCCTGCCGCGGCGCTCCCGCCCGGGCCGCCGCGGCCGAGCGGTGCCGAACTCGACTACACCGCGCTGGTCCTGTGCGGACCCGACGCGCCGGAGGAGCGCCGGGGACGGCTGTTCCCGGACACGGGCTCCGACCCGGTGACGTCCCGGTACCGCCGACGCGCCGAGGAGGTCGCCGCGCTGCCCCTGCCGGGGAACGCCGTACGCCCCCGCGAGTCGGCCGGTTCCTTCGACCACCGCTACGACGCCGCGGCCCGCGCCGACATCCCCTCGGACGGCACGTGGCACACCATCGCCGTCGGCGAGGTACCGGTCGGCCTGCGCACCGAGTACCTGTGCGTTCCGTCGGTGGAGCAGGCCGTCTACACGACGCTGGTGGTCTCCAATGCCACGGATCAGGCGCTGCTGGCCGGACCGCTGGAGGTCGCGGCCGACGGGGACTTCCTGCTGACCGCCTCACTGCCCACCCTCGCCCCCGGCGGCGTGTGCCGGGTGGGACTCGGCCCGGACGAGGCCATCGGGGTCACACGCCGCACGAGCCTGCACGAGTCGACCTCGGGACTGCGCAACAACGTGACCGTGCTCGACCACCGCGTCCACGTGGAACTGGCCAACCGGCTCACGGTTCCCGTCACCGTGGAGGTGCGCGAGCGGGTACCGGTCACCTCCGACGCGGACGTACGGATCGAGGAGAAGGCCGACTGGCAGGTCCCGGCGGACGGCGCGGAGGCCGAGCGGCACGCGCCGGGCACCCGCCTGTGGCGGATCGAACTGCCGGCCCGCGCCACCGCCGCCCTCGACGGCGGCTACGTCATCCGCATCCCGGCCGGCAAGGCCCTGACCGGCGGCAACCGCAGGAGCTGACACCCCTCATGTCCACGATTCCCGAACCGATCGCCCTGCCCGTCACCGCCGTCACCTGCCTGGAGGACCGGGCACACGTCGAACGCACCGCCGTGCTCGACCTGGAAGCCGGCACCCACCGGCTGCGCCTCGGCCCGGTCAGCGCCCTGGCCGTCGACCGCAGCCTGCACGCCGAGCTCTCCGCCGGACATCCGGCGACCGTGCTCGACGCGCGAGTCGTACGCCGGTGGGTGCCGCGCGGGCCGGGCCCCGCCGACGGCGACTCCGCGCTGCGCCACCGCGTGACCGCACTCGAAGAGGAGCGGCACGCGCTGGAACGGCAGCGCGAGCGCCTGCGCGCCCGCGTCGACCTCCTCGGCCGGCTCGCCGCCGACCTGCTGCGGGAGATCGGCGAGGGCGCCGGGCTCGGAGAGACCGACGGGGAGCGCTGGACCCGCGAACTGGACCGGGTCGACGGCGAACGCGACACCTACGGTGAGCAACTGCGCGCGGTGGAGGCCCGGCTGACCGTGCTCGCCTCCGAACTCTCCGACACCCGGCGCGCCCTGGAGCTCGCCGAGACCGGACCCGCCGAACTCGTCGCCCACGTCGACCTGACCGTCCGGACGGCCGCCGCCGGTCCGGCCGGGCTGCGCGTGACCCACCTCACCCCGTGCGCGCTGTGGCGGCCCGCCTACCGGGCCGTGCTCGACGGGGACTCGCTCACGCTGGACACGGACGCGGTGGTCTGGCAGCGCACCGGCGAGGACTGGTCGAACGTCCGGCTGACCCTGTCGACGGCGCGCTCCGCGCGGGCCGGCGCACCACCCCGGCTCCAGGAGGACAGGCTCACGCTCCAGGAGCGTTCCGCGGCGGAGCGCCGCACCGTCCACGTCGAGGTGCGCGAGGAGGAGATCGCGGACCTGGGTCCCGCCCCCGTGCAGGGCCTGCCGGGCGTCGACGACGGCGGCGAGGTCAGGGTCCTGCACTGCGGCACGGCGGTCTCGGTCCCGTCGGACGGGCGGGCCCACCGCGTGCCGCTCTCGTCCTTCACCGCCCACGCGAGCAGGGAGTACGCCTGCGCACCCGAGCTGTCCCCCCTGGTCACCCAGGTCGTGCGGTTCGACAACCGCTCCGGCCACGCCCTGCTCGCCGGGCCCGTGGACCTCGTCAGCGGCGGCGGCTTCAGCGGTCGCGGCACGCTGGACTTCACCGCCCCCGGCGCCCCTGCCGAGCTCGCCTTCGGCAGCCGCGACGACCACCGGGTCCTGCGGCACACCGAGGAGACCCGCGAGGCCGCCGGCCTCGCCCAGCGGACCGTTCTCACCCGCACCGTCCGGCTGCACCTCTCCCGCTTCTCGGCACCCGCCGAGCGGGACGAGCACGTGGTGGCCGTCCGGGAGCGCATCCCGGTCTCGGAGACGTCGGCGGTGGAGGTGGCCCTGCGCCGGCAGGACTGTTCCCCCGCGCCCGACGAGGTCGACGCGGACGGCATCGTGCGCTGGAACGTCCCGCTCCCGCCGGGAGGCCGCCGCACCCTCACCCTGGTCTACGAGATCTCGGCGAACACCAAGGTGAGCGGCCTGTGACCGTCGGGTGGCCGGCGGTGCCGGCGATGCCCCGGGCGCGTGTGCCGGTGCCCGTTCACGGCCAGGACGGCTCGTTGCGCGGCACGACGACCACCTCGGGCATGGCACTCGTCGTGGGGACGGACAGGGCGCAGAGCACCGCGTCGGCGACGATGCCGGGGCGCTGGAGCTTGGAGGTGTCCGCGTCGGGAAAGCGTTCGAGGATGAACGGGGTCTCCATGCCGCCCGCGATGACACCGGTGACGCCGATGCCGGGGCAGTCGCGCTGGGCCTCCTGGAAGAGGGTGTGGGTGAAGGCGCGCAGACCCGTCTTGCTCGCCGCGTAGGGGGCGGCTTCGGTCCAGGTCCGGTGGGACGCGGTGGACAGGATGTTCACGATGTGCCCGCCACCGCGTCCGATCATGCGCCGGTAGACGGCCAGGCACAGGTACATGGGGCCGAGGAGGTTCGTGGTGACCACTCGGGTGACCTCGTCGGCGGTCAGGTGCTCGATCGGTCTGGTGACGTCCACGGCGGCGTTGTTGACCAGGATGTCCAGCGGCCACCCGTCCCGTTCGAGGTCCTGGACCCTCGCGGTGACGGCGTCGGCGTCGCGGACGTCCAGCTCCACGAAGCGCGCGACGTGGCCCTCCCCGGTCAGGGCGGCGCACGTCTTCTCGCCGTCCTCGCGGCGTACGTCGGTGAGGCACACACTCGCTCCCGCCTGCGCCAGGCGGCGGGCGATGGCCGCCCCCAGACCGCGCGCCGCCCCGGTGACCAGGGCGCGTCTGCCGGACAGGTCTGCGTGAGGATGCGGTTCCAAGGTCTCGCCTTTCGGTTGCTCCGGGGGCCGGACGAGTGCCGCGCCGGCCGGCGGCTTCTCTTTCCCTGCCCCCGGGGCGGCCCTCAGGCCGGCGGGAAGCGCAGACAGCACCCGGTCGGCGCACTGGAGGGACGGCCGCGGGAGCGGCGGGAGGCGCGTCGTGGCCCGGGCGGGCCGCACGAAGCAGCGGCCGGGGCGGGCCGGGGGCTCTCCCCGCGTACGTCGCCGCCCCCGGCTCGCGTGTGCTCCCCGGGGTGGGGCAGCGGCCGGTCGCCGCCCGGGCGTCGCCGATCCGCCCGGCGGTCCGCCGGCGGACGCGGGTGCTCGTGACCGGCCGTACGGCTCCGGCCGGTGCCCGGGCCGGGGCCGAGGGGGTCACGCGCTGTCGGTGAGCTCCTCGTGGCCCTGCGCACGGGCGCAGTGGGCGCAGCAGAAGAACTTCCCCTCGGCCTGGTGCCCGTGCCCGAGGACCTTGCACTGGCAGTTGTCACAGATCGGCGCCAGCCGGTGGGCGGCGCACTCGATACTGTCGAACGTGTGCACGCCTCCACCGACCGTGTGCACCTCGAAGGACAGCGCGTAGTCGTTTCCGCATACTTCGCAAACCGCCATGATGTGCTCCTTTCCGAGCGGCTGCCGAGTACCGCGCCGTCCGCGTCGCATGCGGAGCACGCGCGGGACAGTGCCACGCCTTGCGCCTCAGGCGGCGAACACCGCGGTGAACCGCTCGACCGCCTCCCACGGCTCGCGTTCGCGCCGGGGCGGGGGTCGCAGGACTCGTCGGACGAGCGGGCCACCCGCCGCACCCCGCTGTTCGCGGCCGTCTCGGGCCTCGGCCAGGATCCAGTATCCTCCAGCAAGTTGCTTCCCGAAGGGAAGCGGGCGCGTGAGGGCGACAGCCGGGAAGGCGGGACGAGCGACCCATGGTCATGACCTGTACGACGGAGCGGCACGACCACCACGACGTGTACGCCGCGCAGTGCCCGTGCCGGGAGGTGCTGGACCTGCTGGCCAACAAGTGGTCGGCCCTGGCGATCGGGGCGCTGGAGGAGGGCCCGCAGCGGTTCGGCGCGCTGCAGCGCCGCCTGGAGGGGATCAGCCCCAAGGTCCTCACCAACACGCTGCGCCGGCTGGAGGACAAGGGCTTCGTCGACCGGACGATCTACCCCGCCGTCCCCCTCCACGTGGAGTACGAACTCACCGCGCTGGGCCGCAGCGTGGCGCAGCCGCTGGCACAACTGCGCACCTGGGTCGAGGACCACCTCGACGAGATCCCGGTCTGACGTCCGGGGCGGTCCTCCGCCGCGACGGCGCTAGCCCAGCCGGTCCAGCCGCCTCAGCCGTTCGATCGCGATGCCTCCTTCCGTCAGTTCGGTCGCGAGCCGGGCGAACTCACGCAGGTGCGGGCTGTGTTCGTGAGCGCGCAGGTGCGCCTCGCTCTGCCAGATCTCGTGCATCACGACGAGGTCCGGATCGTCCTGGCCCTGGTGCGGCACGTAGGTGAGGCAGCCCGGCTCCTGACGGGTGGCGTTCACCAGGGGCGCGAGAGCGGCCCGGAGGTCCCGCCCTCTCCCGGCTCGCGCCCGCATGCGCGCGATGAGCACGACGGGGGCCTCGGGGATGTGCTCGGTCATGAGGTGGCGTCCCCCCGCTCCTGGAAGCCGGTGAGGGTGATCTTGCCGATGGCCGTGCCGGATTCGAGGATGCGGTGCGCTTCCCGCAGGTGCGCCGCGTTGACGACGCCGAGGTCGGTGGTGGCCGTCGTGGTGAGGATGCCGGCGTCGACGAGGCGGGCGACCTGGGTGAGGATGTGGTGCTGCTTGGCCATGTCGGGGGTGTGGTGCAGGGAGCGGGTGAACATCAGCTCCCAGTGGAAGGAGATGCTCTTGGCCTTCAGCAGCCCGATCTCCACGGGACCGAAGTCGTCGATGGCCACGATCTGTCCGAAGGGCTTGAGGATGTCGGCGTAGGCGCCGAGGTTCCTGTCGGTGCCGACGGTGCTGAAGACGTGGTCGACGCCGTCGGGCGCGATTTCCGCCAACTGCCCGGGCAGCGGCTTGTGGTGGTCGACGGTGTGGGTGACGCCCATCCTGCGGGCGTACTCGACGGTCTCCGGCCGGGAGGCGGTACCGATCACCGTGAGGCTGGTGAGGGCCCGGGCGAGCTGGGCGACCATGGACCCGACGCCGCCGGCCGCGGCCGTGACCAGGAGGGTGCCGGTCCGGTCCAGGGCGCCGTCGTGCAGCCCCAGGCGTTCGAAGAGGCCTTCCCAGGCGGTGAGCGAGGTCAGCGGGAGGGCGGCGGCCTCGGTGAAGGAGAGGCTCGCGGGCTTGCGGGCGGCGATGCGCTCGTCGACCGCGTGGAAGCGGGCGTTGGTGCCGGGACGGTCCAGCGCTCCGGCGTAGTAGACCTCGTCGCCGACCTCGAAGAGTTCGACCTCGTCGCCGACGGCGACCACGGTGCCGGCCGCGTCCCAGCCGAGGACGCGCGGCTCACCGCCGGGGTCGTTGTTCTGCCGGACCTTGTAGTCGACGGGGTTGACCGCGACGGCCTCGACCTGCACGAGGATGTCACGCGATCCGGGGACGGGAACGGGCAGTTCGACGTCGAGAAGGCTGTCGGCGTCCTCGACGGGCAGGTTCTTGCGGTAGGCGACCGCGGGCATCGTCGCGCTCTGGATTCCACTCATCGGACAAGACTCCACATTCCGCTTGCGGCAGTGCTGGATCGAGGTGTCCGCCGGCGGTCCGGCGATCACCATCGCACCGTAGGGCCAAGGGGGTGGTAACCCGCAAGGGGAACTACTTCCCATCGGGAAGCATGCAGTTCACCGGCTGTTTCCTAGCACGCTCCGGCGGAACGGCCCGTGGCCGGCCTCCGTGCGGCGTCGCGCCGCGCAGCGGTCCGGTGTTCGCGTTGCGGGGCGTGCGGCGGGGGTGAAGAGTGGAGACATAGCGGCTCCCGTAGCGTCCGGGCCGGATCTCCCTCCCGTCCCTCCGCGCAGTGCCACCCGCAAGAGGGCAGAGCCCGCGCTGGACGCGCAGTACGGCAACGCATCTGGAATCACCATGGCCAGAAACACCCGGCGACATGTCTCCCGCACGGTCGGCGCATCTGTCGTGGCCACGGTGCTCGCGTTGCCCGCCGTGCCGTCCGATGCCCTGGCGGCGCCTCACCCCGGCGGCGAGGTCACGGTCCACGTACCCGCGCAGACGACGCCGCCCGCGCCCGCGCCCACCTCCACTCCCACACAGCCGCCACCACCACCGCCGCCACCACCGCCACCGCCACCGCCGGCCGAGGAGACACCCCCGCCGGAGTCGGCACCCGAGGACGAGTCGGCACCCGAGGACGGGTCGACACCTGACGGTGAGTCGACGCCGACGGCTTCCACCTCCCCCTCACAGGACGGGACGCTGGACCCGGACGACACCACCACGCCGGAAGAGCCACCGGGACCGGACGAGGAACGACCGGATCAACCGCCCCCCGAGCCCACCGCGGAGCAGAAGAAGGAAATCAAGAACATCATCAAGGAACTGAGTCAGAAAATGACAGAGGTTCCCGAGACACTGAAGCCGGCCGTGGCGCAACTGACCGCCACTCTGCGGGTGGCCCAGGCCCCGGAGACACCGCCGCAGGAGAAGGACGGTGTCATCGAGAGCACCGAGGAGATCACCGCGGCACTGGAGAAGATCGATGATCCCAGTACCCCCGCCGATGTGCGGGAAGAGCTGATCGGGATCACCAAGCAGGTGACGTCCGCACTGGCGGTGCTCGGTGATCCGAGCGTGCCTCCCGAAGAGCAGGCCATGACCGTCCTGACGGTGCAGAGGTCGATGTCCGTCCTGAAGATGATCAGCGACCCGGCGACGCCGAAGGAGATGCGGGAGGACCTGGCCGACAGCGTGAGGAACGTGACCCTCGTCGCCCTGAGGCGGAGCCGGGGCGGTGCGGACACCGGCACAGGAGTCAGGACGGGGATCGGCACGGGGACGGGCGAGCAGACCGGCGCGGAGATCGGCACGGACAGGGCCCGGCGGAAGGATCTCCGTTCCGAGAAGGTGGTCACCGCGGCGTTGTCCGTGACCGCCGAGCGCGAGACGTCCGAGGACAACAGCAAAGGCCTCGCGGAGAGCTCCAGCGAGTCCAGTTCGTCGCTGAACGGAAGCACCGACCCCAGGCGGTCGGAGAAGGACCGGCAGAGGGAGAAGAGGGAAGCGGAGGAGAAAATCGCCCGGTTGGAGAAACAGGTGGAGGCGGTGATCTCCGCCAGGGGCCTGCCGAACGTGGCCCTCGGCGAGGCGGCCAAGATCTGCACCAACGCCGTGTTCGAGACCGTCACCGATTCCGAGCTCGTCGAAGGGCTGACCGACCTGGCGCCCGCGAAGTGGGACAGCACGGGGGTGAAGGACTACTGGAAGTCGGACGAATCCGGGCAGGACTCCCTCGACGTGCACGCGCAACTGCGGAACAACAGCATCGATCAGGCTCCGTTCGGCATCGCGCGGCTCGTCCCCGAGCTCGCGAAGTCCGCACCGGCCGACGAACTGTTCGGCACCGTCGGCGTTCCGGCGCTCCACTGCCTGCGGTCGGCTCTGCACCTCCACCAGAAGGGCGTGGAAGCGGGGACCTGGCTCAAGATGGCCGAGCAGAAGAAGTAGGAGGGGCGTCAGTCGCCGCCGCCCTCGGCCGATCCCAGCAATTCCGCGACGGACACCTCGGATTCCACGGAGGCCGTAGCGGCGCCATATCTCTCCAGGTCCCGTCTCTCTTCCGAAAGAGCGACCTTTCCCTTGAAGTCGAAGGACGAGATGGAGTACCGGGGCGGTTCCCTCAGGGACCAGATGGCCGTCACGTAGCGCGGTTTGCGCGTCACATTCACGAGATTGTTGTTGTGCCGTACCCGGCCGTGGTAATAGATCTCCTCTCCGCATTTTTCCGGAGCACAGTAGTACCGGCCCTCTGCCTTGTCCCACGACCGGTGCCTGCGCCTGAACTGGGTCACGTCGATCTTCCCCCGGTCCTTCCTCATGTATGTCACCTGGAGCACGACATCGAGCCGGTCGAACTCGGTGGTGGTCGGGATCTGGACGACGCGCTCCATGGAGAATTCCTGCCCGACCTCGAGCCAGTCACCGGGACGGAAGAGACGCCCGCTGCTGATCTTCCTGAAGGTCAGCCGGTTGACGTACCGCTCGGCATCCTCCGGCTCCCTCTCGTCCAGGCTCCTCTTCCACTCCTCCAGCCGGTCGGCGCCCTCGGAGTATTCGGCGCTCCGGCCGTAGACCGTGTAGTCGTCGATGACGACGTAGACCGGGATCCCTCCGGAGTTCTTCACGTGCAGTTTCAGCGGGACGTGCATCAGCAGCCGCAAGGAGTCGGTGCGCGCCGTGCCGAAATCCGCCTTCAGCATGAAGTGCATGGGAGCCGCGGCGGGCTGGTACAGGGTGGAGTACGCCAGGCTCACGGCGGTCAGGAGCGCCGTCGCCACGACCCCGGCCGCGAAGGTCTTGGGCCGTGGCATCCCCCGCCACGCCCTCTCGCGGACGAGGAGCCAGAGCGCGCACACGGACCAGCACCACAGCGGCGTGAAGACCAGCAGGTAGGGCGTGTACTCCCGTTCGTCGGCCCACAGGAACAGCAGGAGGCTGTCCGTGGTCAGGGCGACGAGCACTCCGACCAGGACGACCGCTCCGGAGCTCTTGGCCTGCCGTTTCCCCCAGTAGTCGAGCGCCGCGACCGCCGCCGCGCCCTCCACCAGCCCGGACAGGACGAACAGCCCTCCGCTCAGGCGCTGCGCGAAGGTCAGCGCGCCGTGGGCGTCCGGCCATCCGACGACGGCGTTGAGGACCATGGACGCGAGCATGCCCGCCGCCATCAGCACGATGGTCGCGCGCCTTCGCCCGGCCCGGTCGGGCCACGTCCCGCTGCCCCCTCCCCGCCAGCACACGGACGCCGGGTCCTCCAGGTCCGTGTCCTCCGGACAGCCGATGCCGACGAGCAGACGGCGCAGCTCACGCAGGGACCAGACACTGCCGACCGTCTCGCCGCCGACCACGACCCGCCGGAGGCCACGACGGTCCGGGGCCTCGACGATCACCCAGGGACGGATACTCATGGCCCCAGGCTCAAGCCCGCACCGGCACGGTGCATGCGGGGCTCCCCCGTTCGGCGGCCCACGCCGGGCACGGGCCGACGACGACCCGAAGGTGGTCAGCGGCACGACGGCGGCCAGGGCGATGCCGGCGGCTTCGGCGGAGCCGCCCGCGGCGGGCCGGCCCGCCAGCGCGGTACCGCCCGCCTCGACCGCGAGACCGGCGGCGCGGGCCTCGTCGACGGCGCCTTCCAGGGCGTCCTTGCCGGAGTCCGCCGGGTCGCCGGCCCCGACCTCGCAGGTGACCGTGGCGTACGCCGTGGAGGCGTCGTCGCTCACCGCGCCGGCCGCCGAAGGGCTGACGGCACGGTCCCCTTGAGATCCGCCGGCGGCTTCGGACACCAGCGCGTCGACGGTGGCGCGGCGGTCGGCGGCCCTGATCCTCTCCCCCTCCGGGGCGACGAACACGATGCGGGCGTCGGCACCGTCGGCGTCGGAGGACCCCGGCCGCTCACCGCTGCCGTGCGCCGGTACCCGGCCCCGAAGGTTCCGCGAGCCCCGCCCGCCCGGCCTCGTCGCTCAGCCTGCCCGCCCTCCTGACGGGGTCGTAGTCCGGTCCGACGCCCTCGATCAGCAGCACATCGCCGTCGATGTGATCGGTGCGCAGCCGCAGGATGTCCTGGTAGGCGGGCGAGGCGTACCACGCACGGGCCTCGGCCAGGCCGGGGAACTCGATCAGCACCATGCTGCCGGGCCACGTCCCCTCCAGTACCTCGGCCGGCGGTCCGTGGATGAGGAAGCGGCCGCCGAAGGGGTCGAGGGTGGCCTGGATGCGGTGCAGGTACTCGATGACGTCGGCGTGGTGACGGCGGCTGCGGAGATGGGCGAAGCCGTAGGCGGGCATGGTCGGGCTCCTTCGTTCCGTGCGTCCCGGGCGGGAACGACGGTCCGAACGTAGCCGGGGCGGCGGAAGGCGGCCATTACCCCGGAGGTCATCGCCGCGGCCGGTCCCGGCTCCGCCGCATCCCCTGTCAGGGGGCGGCGGCCTCCAGTTCGGCGACGGTGCCCGACATGATCGTCCGCACGTGCTCGGTGATGTGTTCCGCGGGCCAGTCCCACCAGGCCACCGCCAGCAGCCGGGCGATGTCCCGGTCGTCGAAGCGGGTGCGGATGAGGCGGGCCGGGTTGCCGCCGACGACGCCGTAGTCGGGTACGTCCGCGGTGACCACGGCGCCGGAGCCGATGATCGCGCCGTGGCCGATGCGGACGCCCGGCATGACCGTCACGCCGTGGCCGAACCACACGTCGTTGCCGACGACGGTGTCCCCGCGGTTCGGCAGGCCGGTGAGCAGGTCGAAGTGGTCGGCCCACGAGCCGCCCATGGTGGGGAACGGGAAGGTCGAGGGGCCGTCCATGCGGTGGTTGGCACCGTTCATGAGGAACCGCACCCCCGTGCCCAGCGCACAGAACCTGCCGATGACCAGCTTCTCCGGCCCGTAGTGGTACAGCACGTTGCGCGTCTCGAACGCGGTCGCGTCGTCCGGGTCGTCGTAGTACGAGTACTCCCCCACCTCGATCAGCGGAGAGGTCACCAACGGCCGCAGCAGCACCACCCGCGGCTGCTCGGGCATCGGATGCAGGACCGTCGGATCGGCAGGCACGGGCATGGCACACGCTCCCTGAGCGGTTGACGTCGGTGACCGGCCCATGATCACGACAGCGAGCCGTCCGGGCCACCGGTTTCCACCCGGCCCGTACGGCCCACGGCCCTCTGCGGGGGACTTCGTGGTGCCGGTCGCCCGGATCCACCGGCGCGACGTGCCGGGACCGTGGTGGCCCGCCGACACCGGCCTCCTGCAGGTCCCCTGGTGTCCCGACGGACACGGGGACCCTCCGGCCCGGCAGGCTGACGACGGCCCGGTGCTGGAAGTCCGCCGGCGCCGGATCGCCGACGTCACGGCCGCGCCGGCCGGCCCGCCGGCGCCCGTGCGGTACGACGAGGACGGGTACCCGCCGCACGCCTGCTCGGTCACGGCCGAGCACGTCACCGGCTCCCCCTTCCGGGACGAGCTGCCGGAAGGACTCCGGCCGGGCCTGCGGGAACCGGTCCACGAGACCGGCGACGGCGGCGACGTCATCACCCGTCGCGTCGGCCGGAAGCCGGGTGTCCGGCCGACCTGGCACCTGTCGCGTCCCACCGCTCACCGCCGCGACGAGTGCGGTACGGACATGACGCTGCTGTTCACGATCGCCGGTGACGACGAGACGGAAGTCGTCGTCGGCAGGCGGGGAGACCTGCGGATCTCCACCTGTCCCGTCGACCGCCGTCACGCCTTTCAGGCGGATCCCCACCGACTCGTCCGCGTCACCCGAGCCGCGGCCCGTCGGACACGGTCCGGCCCGGGGGGTACTTCGGCTTCGGCTCATCGGTAGCCTGCGTCGTCATGACGCGTACTTGGACGTGGCCGACGCTGTTCGTGCTCTGCGGCTCGGTCGTCGCGACCGGACCGCTCCTCAAGGGGAACTTCGGCACGGCCGCGGTACTCCTGCTGGTGTCCGTGCTGCTCGCGGGCGTGCACTCGGCCGTCCTCTTCCCGAGGTCGATCGGTGCCCTGGAGGCGCGGCGCCGCAGTGCGGCCGACGGCCGGCCGGTCGTCTTCTGGCGGCCGGGCTGCATGTACTGCCTGCGGCTGCGCGTCCGGTTGGGCCGCAGCGCCCGCCAGGCGCACTGGGTCGACATCTGGCGTGACCCCGCTGGAGCGGCGGCGGTGCGAGCGGCCAACGGCGGCGACGAGACCGTGCCGACCGTCCTCGTGGCGGGCCGGCCGCACGTCAACCCCGATCCCGCGTGGGTGCGCGAACAGCTCCCCCCTTCCGCGTGATCGCCGTCTGCGCCGCCTGACGGGTGGCCCCGCTGTCCGGTGCCCGGGTGCCCTGGAGTCGCCGCACACGACGAGGCACAGGGCTTGCGACAGCCGGAATGCCGGTGCCCCGGGCCCCGCTCGCGGCCGGGGTCCGGCCCGGGTCGCTCGTCACTCGGGGACGGGGAGCGACCGCCTGAGCACGACCGTGGCCGCACCGGAGCCGGACCGGTAAGGGAAGAGCCTGCTCGTGCCTCGTGCCTCGTGTCGCGCAGGCCGGCATCGGGCCGTACGGCGTCCGGGACGGCTGCGGTCCCCTCGCACGTCCTCCTCCGGAGTCGGCCTGACTCGACGGTGCCGCGGGAGTGTCCGGCTCCGGCTTCCGGATCAGCGAGGCGATCCGCACGGGCCGTACAGGACACCGACCGCGTCGGCAGGTTCCTGCCGCGGCCGGAACCACCGAGGCCGCCCGCGGAACGGACCGCCGCGGGCGGGCCACGTGGACCGCGGCACCCGGTCCCGAACCGGCACCGGCCGGCATTGTCAGACCCCTGCGCCATGATCTCCCCCATGACGACTCTTCCCGCCGATGAGGCGCTGTCCAGCCTGTCCAGCCGTGCCGACTACGCAGCAGCGCTGCAGCGGCTGCGCGACGCCTCGCGGGCGTACTACGGCGACGGTGACAGCCCGATGGACGACGCCACCTATGACGCGTTGCGGCTGGCCGCGCTGGCCTGGGAGGCGGAGCACCCCGGCGACGCCGCCCAGGACTCCCCCACCGGGCTGGTCGGTGACGGTGCCGCTCCGGTGGGCGACGTCGCGCACACCACCAGACTGCTCAGTCTCGACAACGTCTTCGACCCGGACGGCCTGGTGGCCTGGGGTGCCTCCGTCCAGCGCCGCCTGGGCCGTGCCCCGGCCGGCGGATTCGCGGTCGAGCCCAAGCTCGACGGCGCGGCCGTCGCCGCGCGGTACCGCGGCGGACGGCTGACGCAGATCATCACCCGTGGCGACGGCAGCCACGGCGAGGACGTCAGCCACGTGATCGGGCAGATCGAGGGCCTGCCCGAGCGGCTGCCGGTGCCGGCCACGTTCGAGGTGCGCGGTGAAGTGCTGTTCACCCAGGAGCAGTTCGAGGCGGCGAACGTGATACGCGCCGCACACGGCGCACCGGTCTTCGCCAACCCCCGCAACGGGACGGCCGGGACGCTGCGGGCCAAGGACCGGCCCTACCGGCTGGAGATGACCTTCTGGGCCTACGGCGCGGTCGAGCTGGACGGCGCGGCGTTCCTGCCCGCCGGGGGCACGCACGCCGAGATCCTGGCCGCGGTCGCCGCGGCCGGCGTGCAGACGACCGCCGCCACGGCGGCCGGGCTGCACGTGGTCGCCGGGCTCGCCGAGGCGCAACGGAAGGTCGACGAGATAACGGCCCTGCGGCCGGCCCTGCCGTTCGGCATCGACGGTGTCGTGATCCGGCTCGACGAGGCGGCGGAGCAGGAGGCGGCCGGGGTCGGCAGCCGGTTCCCGCACTGGGCCGTCGCCTACAAGCTCCCGGCCGTCGAGCGGCAGACCGTGCTGGAGGACGTGGTGTGGGAGGTCGGCCGCACCGGGGTGCTCGCCCCCACGGCCGTGCTCACCCCGGTCGACATCGACGGGTCCACGGTCACCCGGGCCACCCTGCACAATCCCGCCGACATCCGCCGCCGCGACCTGCACCTGGGCGACACCGTCACCGTGTACAAGGCCGGTGACATCATCCCGCGCGTCCAGGCGGCCGTCGTGCAGCACCGTCCGGCCGGGGCCGAGGAGGTACCGCTGCCCACGGAGTGCCCCCGCTGCGCGGGGGAGATCGACAAGCGGCAGGAGCGGTGGCGGTGCGCCAAGGGCACGGCCTGCGCGCTGCCCGCGCTGATCGAGTACGCCGCCGGACGCGAGATGCTCGACATCGACGGCCTCGGCAAGAGGTACGTCGAGGCTCTGGTGGATTCCGGTGCCGTCAAGGACGTCGCGGACCTGTTCACCCTGTCCCTGGAACAGCTCACCGACGCCTCCGGCAGCGCCAAGCGGGCCGCCAAGCTCGCCGAGCAGATCCAGGCGGCGAGGACCCGCCCGCTCAGCCGCGTCTTCTGCGCGCTCGGCATCCTGGGGACCGGGCGCAGCATGTCGCGTCGTATCGCCCGGCACTTCGGCACGATGGAGGCGATCCGCCGGGCCGACGCCGAGGCCCTGCAGGACGTGGAAGGCATCGGACCGGAGAAGGCCCCGGTCGTCGTCGAGCAGATCGCCGCCCTCTCCGAGGTCATCGACAAGCTCGTCGCGGCGGGCGTCAACCTGAGCGAGCCGCGCGAGGAGAACGCGGCCGGTGGCCGGGGACCGCTGGCCGACAAGGTCGTGGTGGTGACCGGCAAGATGACCGGGCCGCTGGACGGGTGGGGACGCGACGCCGTGAACGCCCTGATCGAGAAGGCGGGCGGGCGCCCGGGCAGCAGCGTCAACACCAGGACGTCCCTCCTGGTCGCCGCGCCGTCGGCGAGCGGCAAGCCCAGCTCCAAGGCCGTCAAGGCACAGGAAATGGGTGTCGAGGTCCTCTCGCCCGAGGAGTTCGCCGTGCTGGTCGCCGACTTCCTCGACTGACCATCGGCCGCCGGCGCGTCCGGCGACGCGTCCGGCGGCCGAGTCGTCCTGCAGCGGCAAGGGACCTTCGGCGAGGCGGGCGGGGGGGGCGGGCGGCATCATTGCGGCGCCCGCTCTTCGGCACTGCCCGTGGGCCGGCGCCGTCCCTCGCCGGGGCGCCGCTGGTGATCGGCGCCTCACAGGCCCGCGTGGTCGAGCAGCAGCCTCAGATCGCCCTCCTTCACCCGGGTGACCCCTTGCGGGTGCCGGTTGGACAGCGCGTGCAGCGGGACGGGGTCGCGGTGCAGCCTGCGGGTCGCCGGCTGGATCAGCGTTGCCGTGAACCGCCACGGCTGGCGCGGGCTCCCGGTGACCTCGTACGGCTCGTCCTCGATCTCCGCCACGGCGGCGATCTCCCGGACCGGGGAGGCGAAGTAGATCCACAGGCGGTCGCCGGGGGCCATGCGCCGCCACCTGGACAGGCACCACTCCCGGCGGGGCGCGGTCCCCGCGAGCTCCAGCATGCGGTCCTTGGCCGAGGCGCCGCCGTCCGGGGCGGTGTCCGCCGGTTTGACGATGAACAGCCAGTCCACGGATGCTCCTCCGCTCGTGCCTACCCGTCCCCGTGCCGACGAGGGTCTCGTGTGTGGTGCCCGGTACGGGGGCGGCCATGCCCGGCCGCGCACCCGCGACCTCGTCGGGAACGGGTGGATCGAGGGGCGCCGGAGCGCGGGAGGAGGCGCCGGCGGGCCGCGTAGGCTGGCCACCGCTCGTGGTCGGCGGAGGCGGAGGAGACGGAGCGTGGGGGTCGCGTCGATCGCCGTGTGGCTCGTCGGCACGGCGGCCGGGGAGACCGGCGAGGGATTCGTGTACGCCTGGCTGGTGCCCGACGACGGGCGGCGCGGCTGGATGGTGTTCGACCCGGCGGAGGGGGTCTTCCGGGAGTGCGACGAGGCCGGAACCGTCCTGGAGGACGGCATGGAGGTCTGCTTCGCGCTCCCCGAGGACGAGTCGGCGCGCAGGCACGCCCGGTGGGAGGGCCGCCAGGAGTGGCGGGTGACGGTGACGGCGGCCTACGGCGTCTGGAAGAGGTTCCAGCAGGACGGGAAGCCCCCGGAACGGGCCCACCGCACCTTTTACTGACCAGTCCCGTACCTCTCACTGAGCGGCACCGCACCCGTCACCGACCGGCTGACGACCGGCCACCAGCTCACCAGCCCGACGCGAACGACCGTCTGAGCCGCCCCGTGGTGACAGTCACGAGCCGGCAACGGACCCGCGCGCCGGGAAACCGCGGATGGCCGAATACCGTCCCTTCTCCCTGACATCCACCGCGCCCGAACGGCGGGACGCGACCACCGAAGGGGGACCCACCATGACGGGAACCGGGCAGCCGGGACGACGCAGACCGATGCCGTTCCGCACGGCCGCCGCGACCGTATGGACCGTGGGAGCGCTGGCGCTGGCGCTCACGGCGTGCGACGGCGACGACGGCGCCACGGCGACGCCCGCCCCGACGGTTTCGGCCACCGCGCACCCGAGCGGCGGCGGCGACGCCGCAGCGGCCGGGGCCACGCCGGGCGGCACGGCGACCGCCGGCAAGGGCGGTGGCACGGCCGGTGCTCCCGGCACCGCCACACCGGCGGCCGCCGCGTCACCCACGCCGAAACCGTCCCCGAGCGGGCCGGACCCCGCCGCCGGCGCGGGAGACGCGGACACCGACTGCGACCACAAGATGCCCATCTCCCCGGACGAGATCGCCGTCCTGCGCCACACCCCGGAAGGGGGCTCCCTGAGCCTCGTCTTCAAGCACGGCAACTGGGGCTGCCCGACACCGGACTCCGACGGCCCGCCCTTCGTGACCACCGGCAAGGAGACCTTCCTGCCCCTGGACCAGGCCGCCCACATCACCGTCACCGACCCGATCGTGGCGAGCACGGAGAACCAGCACATCGGTGTGCAGGAGTTCCTCGACTGGCTGGAGGCGCACCCGAACAGCGGGCTGGTGTTCACGTACCACGTCGGCGCCGACGGGGCCATCGACACCCTGGAACAGGTCTTCACCCCCTGACCCGACGGGATCGCGTGCCCGCCCGAGAGCCGGAGTCACTCGGCACGCGGCCGCCGCAGGGACTGCCGGGGGCCGGCCACCGGGCGTACCCGCGCGAACGGGAAGGCCTCCCCCTCGCGCGGGGCGCGGTTCCACGACCGGGTGGTGAAGTGGTGCAGCCGGCCCTCGGCGAGCGCGAACCGGGGCAGGGACAGCCCGAACCCCTCCTCCAGCGCGGCGAGGACGCGGCGCTCGGCGTCCTCCGACGAACCCCTCGTGGAGCCGGGCCGGGTCCAGGGCCTCCGGGACCGCCCCGCAGCGGTCGACGTCCCGGCCCCGCACCGTGAAGGCGAACGCCTCCCGCCCCCGCTCGGCCACCGAGAGGCGGAAGACCGGCGTCCGGCCGGCCGCCCCGTGCTCCGTCTCCGGGCACGACGGCACGTCAGGGCGGGGGGCAACCGTCCTGTCGGGCTGTTCCCGGTGGCGGTGAGCCGCCTGTCGGGCCGTCGATGTCTCCCGGGCATCCGACAGGCGGCCAGGAGTTGCGAGGGTGAGCCGGTCCTGGTCGCCTGGCCACCAAGGGAACGGCGCAGCCGTGATCAGTCCCGTCCAGCGGAGGCCCTAACGATGCACCACCGTGCCCACCGTCTCCACCGCTCCCACCGGCCGGCCGCCCCGCCGCCGGCAGGGGCCCGGCGGCCGTCGGAGACCACGCTCTTCAGCGGCGTCTACGGGCTCGTGATGGCCAGTGCGCTGGCGGCCGCGCTCGACTCCCCCGGCGAGGCGTCGGATCCCGGGTCGGACGCGCTGTGGGTCCTCCTCACCGCCGTGGCCTCAGCGGCCGCCCACGGCTACGCGCACGTCGTCGCGCACCGGGCGTCGGCGCAGCAGGGCGGTGGCAGGGCCGGGCTGCGCGCGATGCTCGCCGAGTGGCCGGTCGTCGCGGCGGCCGTCCCGACCGTCGTGCTGCTGCTGACCGCGGTGCCCGCGTGGTGGACGGAGAGCGACGCGGTGAACACGGCGCTGGTGCTCAACACCTTGCTGCTCGCCGGCTGGGGGGCGTGGACCGCGCACGGCGCGGGCCGTGGGCGGGCGGCCTCCCTGCGGGCCGGAGCCGGCGACCTGCTGATCGGTCTGGTGATCATCGCGGCCAACGCGTTGATCAAGTGAACGGCACCGGTCCGGGGAGCGGGCGGGCAAGGACAGCCGACTCTTCCCCGACGCCCCGGGACCCGGGCCTCATCCCAGGGCTCGAAGCCCGCTGGCGTTCCCGGCGAGGGTCCGGCGGCAGAAGGCGAGAGGGCCGGGGCCGTACCCACGGGGACCGCCCTCAACGACGAGCAGCAACCCCAGCAGGTACAGACGAGCAGCGACCTCAGCAGGTACGGACGGCAGAGCGCCGGGCGGTGCCGGAAGGCCGGGGTGCAGTCGAGGCTGCCGCCGGTCACGGTGCGGCCGGCGACGAGGCCGCTGTCCGGGCCGGTGTCGCCACCAAGGCCAGGGAGACCGGTTCGGCGGCCGGGTCGCCCCTCAGGGCCCGCTCGTGGTCGATGAGCCCGGTGATCCGGGCGGGCCCGCCGTGGTCGGGCACGTCGGCGAAGAGGTCGCCCGGCCACAGGGCGGAGTGGACCAGCCGCGGCCCGGTCACCTCGTCCAGCGCGTACCCGCCCTCGGCGACCAGCGTCCGTATCGCGTCGGGCGGGACGCGGAGCGGGGACCGCCGGCGCACGGCCTCGTCCAGCAGGGTGTCCACCTTGGCGGTGAAGGCCGTTCGCCGGTCGGGGGCGGACAGCGCCGACCCGGCGGCCGGACAACCGAACCGGCCGCCGTCCGGCTCGCTCCCCACGCGGCATCCGGCGCCGGCGGACGTCCGCAGCAGCGTGTCGAGGTCGTCGGGTGACACGCGGCGCTCGGTGAGGCTCCGCGGGAGGGCGCGCTCCCGGAGAGTCGACGTCGGGAGCGCTCCCCTCACGCCGGGGCACCGTCGGCCCCGCCGGAGGGATCGTCCGGCGGCCGTCGTCCGGTCCGGTCGGTGCGCCGCCGCTCACCGCGGGGTGTTCCTCCGCGGCCCGGTCGTTCGCACCGTGGAAGCGCGCGGTGGCGGTGCCGGTCCGGGCGTCGGCGTAGCGCCCCTCTCCGGCCCTGCTGTACAGCGAGCATCTGGTGCGGTCGCCGAAGAGGAACACCGTCGGCTCGCCGGCCCCGGTCTCCCTCCGCCTCCGTCAGGTGGTGATCAGGGAGACGCTGCCGATGCGGGGACGCGACCCGGGCGGGAGCGTCGGCATGACCGTCCGGAGGGCTGCCTCCTCGGCGTCGGGCGGCGGGCCGAGCGGGGCCGGCGTCACCACGACGGGGGGTATGCCCTCGCCGTCCCAACGACCCAGTCGCCGCAGCTCGGTCAGGTGGTCGGTGATGTCGAACCTGAAGGTGAGTTCCGCGCCGCCGTGGCCGTGGTGGGCACGGCCGCCGACCGCGCCGAAGAAGTGCAGGTGGCCGATGAAGTACGGGCCTTCCGGGTCGAGGTCCTCCGCGTGGTCCGGGCGGGCGCCGACGAAGACGCGGTAGTTGGTTCCGGGCGGCGTGTCGGCGTGTACGCCGGCGACGGTGAGGACGGCGCGGGACGGGGACTGCGGTGAGGCGGCCTCCGGCAGGGCGGAGGCGCGGGCGCCGGGTTCGGGGGTGAGCGGGACGGTGAGGGTCTCCGGGCCCAGGTCGGTCGGGCCCGTGGTGGCCACCAGCTCCCCGGCCGGGGGATCGACGCCGGCCGCCAACAGGGCGACCAGGCGCTCGGGCGGCTTCAGGCCCACTCCCTCGGTCAGCGACTCGTAGGAGTAGCCGAGCTGTTGCTCGGACAGGAGGTCCTGGGTCCTGAGACCCACGCGTTCGCCCTGCGCGTTCCGGAAGGAGTGCGTGGCTCCGAGCCAGGCCGCGTCGGTCGGGTTGTGGTGGCCGGGGTGCGTGAGCCAGGCGGCCCAGAGACGGTCGATGTTGGCGTGGTGCAGCCAGAAGACGGGGTCCTGGGGCGAGAAGAACTGGGACATCACGCCCCCGACGAAACCGTGGAGGAGGTTGTGGGGCTGCATCTCCAGCAGGCCGGACCCTCCTCCGTTGAGATGGATCAGCCGGTCGCCGGTGTCCGCGCTGCCGAACTGCGTCACGCCCGTGAAGTGCGGCGCCTGCATGGCCCGGTGCGGGTTGACCTCGGGCCACCCGATGGACATCCCGCCGGCGGCGTCCCGGTCGCGGCCCTCGGGCCCCGCCGCCAGGAACAGGGGGTTGCCCCCGGTCTCGTCGTCGGGCCAGTCCGGCGTGAGGAACGCGCCCGGCAGACGACGGCACGCCCGGGACTCCGGGCTGTCCGGGTCGCCGTTCGTCACGCGGGTGTAGTTCCAGTACGGGAGTGACCAGTCGTCGGGTCCATTCAGCTCGTCCCGGACGACGCGGCGGACGATCGCCTCGAAGCAGAGGAGGTAGGCGCGGTGCCAGGGCAGGAAGAACCAGCCGCCGTGCGGGCAGTTGTTCCACTCCGGGTGCTGCCTGCCGTCCCTCGTGCCGTGGATGTTGGCCTGGAAGAGCCAGCTGCCCGGGTCGGTCTCCGGCTTGCTCCGCATCGCCCGTACCGCCCGGGCGTACCACAGCAGCCGGTCGTCCCAGACATCCGTCATCCTCGTCGTGTCACGACGCACGCGAACCGCTCCGGCCATGGCTCTGTCTTCCGTGACGTGGGTGGCGCGCCCATCGGGCCGGCCCGGTGCGCGCGGAGGGGAGGCGCGGCAGCGGATGAGGGGCGTGCCGCGCACACCCCTGCGGGGGCATCTGCTTCCAGCATCGCACCGGGTCGTGCGGACGCAACTCGGACGGAGCGGGGGACGCCACCACGGTGACGACGACCGGCCGGGCGGCCGGGTCGTCCCTGACAGCCACTCAATGTCATTGATCCATAGGCAAGTTACTGCCGCCTCCTTCCCGGTGGGCTCATGGAGGTTGGTCAACTCCGCATATGTAAGTGCGAGTTGGCTGTCTCCCGTCCATGACCCCGACGGATGTCCCCCGCGTTGCCGCGGCCCCGGGCGGGGCGGACACTGGTCGTATGACCCGCGGGCTTGCCCGGGGACCGGGGCCGGCGGGCGGCACAGGACTCGCATGCCTCGCATGCCGCCGGCCACCGCACGGGTACGCCCTCCACCACTGGTTCCGGCGGTGCCGGGACTCCGATGCGGTCGTGGGAGGGCACATGGCCACGACAGTGCGACTGGCGACCTTCAACGTCGAGAACCTCTTCGCCCGGTGGCGGTTCAGAGACGATGTCGACCCCGCCGACGCGAACACCCGCGGCTGGGTCGTCGAGCAGACCCGGTTCGAGGAGCTGGGCGTCGACGACAAGGCCATCACGGGAGCGGCGGTGCGGGAGATCCGTGCGGACGTGCTCGCTCTGCAGGAGGTCGAGAACGTCGACACCCTGAAGCACTTCCGGGCACAGACCCTCGGCGGGCGCACCGAGTACCCCTATGTCGCGGGAGTCGACGGCAACGATCCGCGTCTCATCGACGTCGCCGTGCTGTCCAAACTGCCCATCACCCGCATCCGCTCGCACCAGCACCTGATGGACCCCGGGAGTCCGACCGCGGCGCTGTTCTCGCGCGACTGCCTCGAAGTGGACGTCGAGGTGCGGGAGAGCGAATCGAAGAGCACGACCGTGACGCTCTTCGTCAACCACTTCAAGTCCATGAGGGGCGGGCGCCCCGCGACACGGGGGAAGAGGCAGCGGCAGGCCGCGAAGGTGAAGGAGCTCGTCACCGGGCGCTTCGGGTCCGCCGCTCCCGGGGACCATCCGTTCGTCGTCCTCGGCGACCTCAACGACTACCTCGGACCGGACGGCGGCTCCGGTATCGACGGCCTCGTCGAATGGGACCAGGTCGAGAACGTGGTGACCCGGCTTCCCGAAGCCGACCGGTGGACGCACTACTTCAAGGGCGGCGACGAGTACCGGCAGCTCGACTACCTGCTCCCCTCGGCGTCCCTCGCCCGGGCGTCCGCGGAGTCGGTGCCGGACATCCTCCGCAAGGGCATGCCGCTGCGCGCGATCCGTTACACCGGGCCGCGGTTCCCGGGCGTCGGCACGGACAGGCCCAAGGCGTCCGACCACTGCCCCCTCTCCCTGGACCTCATCATCGTCTGACGACTTCGGCGCGCAGACGCTCACCGAACACGGAGCTCAACCATGGCTCGCATCACCATCAACGGTGTGACGGTCGATCCGCTGGCCCAGAGAGACGAGCTGGCCGGCGCCTCCCTGATCGCCGCGGACGCCTCCCGGTCCAACTACCTGCTCGTCCAGACCGGCCACGTGCTCTCCACCGAGGAGAAGGCACGGCTGGCGGAACTGGGCGCGGTGATCCACACGTACGTGCCGGAGAACACGTATCTGTGCGGCTACCGGCCGTCCGATCTGGATGCGGTCCGCGGCCTGCCCTTCGTGACCTGGGCGGATGTCTACCTCGACGGTTTCAAGATCGCTCCTTCGCTGCGCGGCGAAGGGCTGCGTCCGGACATCTCGGTGCTCCGGGCGCCCGCCGACGCCCTGGCTCCGGGGACGCGTACCGTCGACGTCGTCCTCCACGACGACGTCGACCCGGGCTCGGACGAGGTGCGGCAGCGGATCGCGGCGGCGGCCGGGCTCAGCCCCGAGGACCTGACCGTGGCCCGCGACAAGGTGCGTCTGGAGGTGCCCGAGGAGTCCCTGGCCGCGCTCGCGGCCGTGGACGAGGTGCGGCAGATCGAGGAAGTCCCCGAGCGGAGTCTGTACAACAGCGTCGCCCGGCCGATCCTGCACGCCGACGTGGTCGTGGACGGCACCCCGCAGCAGGGCGAGGGACAGGTCGTGGCAGTGGCCGACACCGGCTTCGACCTGGGCTCCACCACCGATGTGCACGGCGCGTTCACGGGCCGGGTCGCCCGGCTGTACGCCCTCGGCCGCCCCGCCCGCGCGGACGACCCCGACGGACACGGCACCCACGTCGCGGGCTCCGTGCTCGGCGACGCCGTGTCCGCCGCGACGGGCGGAGCCGTCCAGGGCACCGCGCCCCGGGCCACCCTGGTGCTGCAGTCGCTCGTCGACCGCCGCGGAAACCTCGGCGGCATCCCCGTGGACCTGCGCGACCTCTTCACGCCTCCCTACGACGACGGCGCGCGCGTGCACACCAATTCGTGGGGCTCGACCGTGCCGGGGCTGCCGTACGACCGGAGCGCGTTCGAGATCGACGACATGGTCTGGAACCATCAGGACCTGGTGATCTGCTTCGCGGCCGGCAACGACGGCAACGACCGGGACCGTGACGGCCGCGTCAACCTCGGGGACATCGGGTCGGAAGGAGCGGCCAAGAACTGCCTCACCGTCGGGGCCAGCGAGAACAGCCGCCCGGACATCACCTCCACCTACGGCCGGCTCTGGGGGCGGAACTTCCCCGTCAACCCGATCCGCGACGACCGGCAGGCGGACAACCCGGACGGGATGGCCGCCTTCAGCAGCCGCGGGCCGACCCGGGAGGGCCGGATCAAGCCGGACGTCGTCGGCCCCGGCACCTCGATCCTCTCCACGCTGTCACGTGCCGCGGCGAGCATCCCCGGTGACCCCTTCGGCGCCTCCGCGGACCCGGCGTTCTTCTTCTCCAGCGGCACCAGCATGGCCACGCCCCTGGTCGCCGGCTGCGTGGCGGTCCTGCGCGAGACCCTGATGAGGAACGGCACCCCCCGGCCGAGCGCGGCGCTCGTCAAAGCCCTGCTGATCAACGGGGCGGTCGAACTCCCGGGCCAGTACGCCCCGTCGGAGGCGGGCCCGTCGCCCAACAGCGACTCCGGCTTCGGCCGCGTGGACCTCTCCCGCTCGGTGGTCCTCCCCGGTGACGACGGGCGGGCCGGCTTCCACGAAGGTGGCCCGCTGGACCAGGGCGAGCAGGAACTGCTGCGCGTACCGGTCCCGGAGCGGGACGGCGGCCCGGAGCCGGCGCTCAAGGTCACGCTGGTCTGGACGGACCCTCCCGGCGCGGCCCTGCAGAACGACCTCGACCTCGTCGTCCGGACCGAGGACGGCCGGGAGCGCCACGGGAACATGGGCACGTCCGCCGGGTTCGACCGCACCAACAACGTCGAGCAGGTGCAGTGGGACGGCATCCCCGCCGGGGAGGCCGCGGTCGTCGTCCGTGCCCACCGCATCACCCGTTTCCCGCAGCCCTACGCCGTCGCCTGGCGGCTCTCCTGACGGGCCGCCGGCCGCCGTCGGGCCGCCGGCCGCCGTCGGGCCGCCGGCCGCCGTCGGGGCGCCGGCACGAGGCGGTGCCCCGACGGACGCCGGGCGGGCCGTGTTCCGGTCAGTGCATCGACGGCATGAGGTGGGTGGCGGCGCGGGCCCGCTCCCACACGCCGGGCAGCTGCTCCTCGGGGCGCTGCTGCTCACCGTGCAGGGCGTTGAGGATCACCAGGCCTCCGGTGAGGGCCGGCACCATCCACTGCGCGTAGGCCAGCTGCCGCCGGGCCTTGTCGGTGTCGATGGGGTGCTTGGCCGCCTTCTCCGCGTCCTGCGGGTCCGGGGAGGAGGCCAGCTCGATCTTCTTGCCCAGGACGCGGGCGTAGGCGGTGGCCGCCAGAGCCGCGGCGGTGACGACGGTCTTGGCCGTGGTGGAGGCGCCCACGCCCTTCTGGGCGGCCACCCGGTGGGCGTTCACGGCGAGCAGCCCGCCGCCGCCGAACAGGTGGGCGCCGATGGCGGCGGCGTTGACCGGCGCCCACTTCGCCCACCCGGACGACGAGATCCGTGCGCCGTCCTGGCCCGGCCCGCCTTCGTCGCGGGCCGCGCCGTTGAGGCCGACCGCCCCCATGAGTGAGCCGCCGAACCAGGCCGCCAGGCCCAGATCGTGCAGACTGCGGATCCAGGTGTTGCGTTCGGACACGAGAGCACTCCTTAGGGAGGGTGAGCTGAGGGAAACGTCGAGCACTCCCCCAGCCTCACCGGGCCCTGCCCGCGCCGCCATCACAACTGACCCGGACGGGTGCTTCGCCGCACGCGGCGGCCGGGCGGGTGGAGCCGGTGTCCGGCGTCCCGGTCAGGCGGAGGCCTTCGGCCGCGACTCGCCGGCCCGGGCGCGCAGTTCCTCGTTCATGCGCTGGGCTTCCTCCAGCTGGTCCTCGAGGACGATGATGCGGCAGGCGGCCTCGATGGCGGTGCCCTGGTCGACGAGTTCGCGGGCACGGGCGGCCAGGCGCAGCTGGTAGCGGGAGTAGCGGCGGTGGCCGCCCTCGGAGCGCAGGGGGGTGATCAGGCGGTGTTCGCCGAGGGCGCGGAGGAAGGCGGGGGTGGTGCCGAGCATCTCGGCGGCCCGGCCCATGGTGTAGGCGGGGTAGTCGTCGTCGTCGAGGGGCGCGACGGGACGGGTACTGCGAGGGGGCATAGACCTCTTCTTCCGGGGACGCGTCGGGGGGCCCGGGTGCCGTGACGGCACCCGGGCCCCGATCTTTCAACACCATCTACCGGCCGACTGCGCCGGCCTTCTCTGTCCGCGGCTTCCGCCCGGGCGGGCGGAGCTGCGGGGATCGCGGATGCGTGACCGGGGACCACCTTCCCATCGGGGGTCTGCGGTACCCGAGCGGACTTCTCCTCGCTCGGGCGATCCTGATGGCGTCTGCTCCTCACCTTCGGTTACTCGGTTGTACTGCCGGATACCGCGGGTACTGCTCGCGACCCGTGGGGCCGCGTCCTGCTCGACCTGCATGTGCGGCGGTCCGTCCCTGCCGCACCCTTCTCGACTTCCTGGGTACGACAGAAAGACTAGCCCTGGGGTGAGGGAATGTCTACTGTCGCCGCGACAGTTTTTCTCTCCGGTCGGCATGTGAAGTTCTGCCGCACTCACGTTCGGAACATGCGGCGTCCCCTCCGTGCTCGCGTTCGCGTTCGCGGAGGTACTCCTCCAGTTCCGCGGCCCCGGCGAGCATCGCCCGCGCGCGGGCGGACAGCCGGCCCTGCCAGTCACGCAGGGCGGCTTCCAGCGGCTCCAGCCCGCCGGCCGCCCGCACCCGCGTGATCAGCGGGGCGATCCGCTCCAGCGGGTAGCCGCCCCGCCGGAGCTGGCGGGCCAGCCGGGCGTCCCGTACGTCGGCCTCGTCGTAGACCCGGTAGCCGGTCCGCGGGTCGCGGCGCGGGCGCACCAGCCCGGCGCGCTCCCACGCACGGAGGGTCGCGGGCCTGATCCCGAGCCGCCCTGCCAGCGGCCCGATGAACGTGCCGCCGGGTCCGCTCGCCGCGGCCGGCCCGGGCTCGGGCGCCGAGGCGGCCTCCAGATCGCGGAGGGCGCTCTCCACGGCCCGGAGGGTCCGCCGGTCGTCGAGAAGCTGGGCGTGGCTCTCGTCCACGAGGCGGAACGCCTCGTCGACCGCTCCCCCGTTCACGGCCCGCATGATCGAGGTCGCCGTCCGGTGGCCGTGGCCGGGCACCAGGGCGAGGAACGCGCGCAGGGCGCTCGCGTGCAGCGGGGTGTAGGTGCGGTAGCCGTGGGGGGTGCGACCGGCGGCCGGGAGGATGCCGGCCTCCTCGTAGTTCCTGATCGCCTGCGTGGACAGACCGTGCCCACGCGCCAGGTCCACCGGCCTGAGCCGCCCACCGCTTTGAGGGTTTCGCGCCATGTGACCGACGATACGGCGGCAAAGTCTCAACCGAAAGTTCAACGATAGCGTTGAGGGCATGGCCCCTGACATCAAGGACACCGCCCACGCCGTCGATGCGGCCGCCGTCATGAGGCTGCTCCCGGAGCGGCCCCGGCTGCTCGCCCTGGGCGAGCCCACCCACGGCGAGGACGCTCTGCTCGACCTGCGCAACGAGCTCTTCCGGCAGCTCGTGGAGCAGGAGGGCTACCGGACCATCGCGCTCGAGAGCGACTGCCTGAGGGGCCTGCTCGTGGACGACCACGTCACCTCGGGCAGCGGCACCCTGGACGAGGTCATGGAGCACGGTTTCAGCCACGGCTGGGGCGCCTCTGCGGCCAACCGCGAACTCGTGCGCTGGATGCGGGCCCACAACGAGGGGCGGCCCGCGTCCGAGCGGCTGCGCTTCGCCGGCTTCGACGGCCCGCTGGAGATCACCGGTGCCGCGAGCCCCCGCCGGGCCCTCACCGCACTCCACGGCTACCTCTCGGCCTGGGTGGACGCCGATCTGCTGCCCTGCACAGCGGACGTGCTCGACCGCCTGCTCGGCGCCGACGACCGGTGGACCCGTCCCGAGGCGATGACGGACCCCGCCCGGTCCGTGGGACGGTCGGCCGAGGCCGGCCGGCTGCGGCTGCTCGCCGACGACCTGGTGGCGTTGCTCGACGAACAGACCCCCCACCTGATCGCGGCGACCTCACGGGACGACTGGGACCGGGCGCGCCTGTACGGGCGCACCGCCACCGGCCTGCTGCGCTACCACCACGGGATGGCCGACCCCTCACCGGCCCGCCTGACCCGGCTGGTGGCGGTGCGGGACCGGATGATGGCCGGCAACCTCCTCGCCCTCGCCGCACGCGGCCCGGTGCTCGTCCACGCCCACAACTCCCACCTCCAGCGCGGGAAGAGCTCGATGCGCATGGGCGGGACGCCGCTGGAGTGGTGGAGCGCCGGTGCGCTGGTGGACGCCCGGCTCGGTGAGGAGTACGCCTTCGTGGCCACGGCCCTCGGGACGATCCGGCACCGGGGCGTCGGCACGCCGCCGCCGGACACCGTCGAAGGGCTCCTGTACGCCCTCCCGCAGGACCCCTGCCTCATCGACGCCCCGCGGCTGGCCGGCGCCCTCGGCGACCGGCCTCCCGCGCCCCGCGCATCGCCCTGGTTCGGCTACGCCCCGCTCGACCCGGCCCACCTGGCGGGCAGCGACGGCCTCGTGTTCGTCAAGGACGTACCGCGCCGGTAGCGGCCCGGCTCGGACGGGCGCGCTCCGACGGCTTCGTCGGCCCGCTCGGCACCGCCCGGGCCGATCCACCGGGCCCGCCGCCCGCCCGCTCAAGGGCACGGTCGCCAACCGGTCGGGGCGTGCCCGGCAGCCGTCGCGGAGCCGCTCAGCCGCCGGTGCGGGAGGCGTCCCACAACGGGCCGGTGAGGCCGACCGGGTTGCCGGACGGGACCAGTCCCGCGGTCAGTACGGTCCGGGCGAGGGGTTCGAGCAGAGCGGCGAGGCGTGCGGTGCCGTCCGTCCCCAGCGCGGTCCAGGGGCTCCGGGCGGCGGCGTCGGTCCGCGCCTCGATGTCCGCGCGCGCGGCGGCGCCGGCGGCCGTCAGGGTGCCGTCCCCGGCGAGCCAGCCGCGCTCGCGCAGCCCGTCCTCCGCCGCCCGCCACGCCGTCGGGTCCCACTTGCGGCCTTCGCGCAGGAGGTCCGCCTCCGACTCGCCGGCGGCGGCCTTGAGCACCATCGCCTCGACCGGTCCCACGGCGTGGGAGACGAGGACGGCGACGTGTCCGTCGCCGCGGTGCTCGCGCAGGGTGGTCAGCGCCTGCCACAGCCTGACGTGGGCCTGCCCGGGGCGTTCCAGGGCCTGGTTGGCGGCGCCGAGCACGCGGCCTGCCGTGTCCGCCGCCCGGGCCGCTTCCCAGGCCAGGTCCGCGGCTTCGGACAGGGCGGAGGAAGTGACGGCGTCCGCGCCGAACAGGCGTCTCATGGCGGCGTCCACCGCCCGCTGCCGGGCCGCGAGCACGTCGTGCGGGGCCGCGTACCGCCAGGCGTCCGGCAGCGCCCGCGCCACCCGGTCCGGGTGGAAGACGTAGAAGCAGCCGGTGACGACGGGAGCGGCGACCGGGCCGAGCGGGGCCGCCCGCAGGGCGAAGTAGCCCATCCAGAAGCCCCGCAGGCCCACCTCGTCCGCGGCCCGGCGGGCCTCGGGCGCGAAGTAGACGAGGCTGTGGACGGGCTCGTAGAGCTCCCACATGGCCCGTGCCGGATCTCCGCCCATGCCGGATCCCCCAGTTCTCCGCTTCCGCGGCCGGCCGGTCGGCCGCGGTCATGCCGCAGCATGCGCGAGGACGGCCGCCCCCACAAGCCGGCCCGCCCGGTCGGACGTGCCCGGGTGCTTCCTCAGAACTTGCCCGTCTGCTCCACCGTGCGGTGCCCCAACTGCCGGCCGAACCGTGCGCGGAAGCCCGCGGAGAGCGGCGGCCACCCCCAGAAGTCGAAGGCGAGGGCGCCCACCGCGAAGTTCGGCTCCCACTGCCACTCGGTGACCGGGACCACGGCCCCGCAGGCGGAGCAGGGGGCGCTGCCCTCACCGGTCGCCTTCCAGGCGGCGATGCCGTCCTTGAAGGGCTGCCAGACCTCGTCGTCCGCCTCGAACTCCTCCGGGTAGTCGATGATCACGGTCCTGGTCCGGCAGCGCGGACAGACCGCGTACTCCGCCTCGTCGGTCCCCTGACCGCCGACGTGGTGGTCACGCCCGACGATCACGGCCACCGGGCCGGGCCGCTCGTCCGGATCCGGCGCGTCGGCGACGGCGCGCGCCCAGCGGGGTCCCGGCACGTACCCCTCGTCCACGGTCAGGCTGTACACGCCGTCGCCGGACAGCTCACGCGTGATCAGTCCCTCGGCGACCATCCAGTCGACCGTCCGCTCCGCGAGCGGCCCGGCCTCCTCGGCGGACACCTCCACATCGACGATCCGCTCGAAGAAGTCACCCATCGTCTCCCCGTCCTGTCGGCCGTGGTCACCGTCCGGTCGTATGCGTATCACGGCCGTGCGGCGCCGCAGCGGACGGGGCCGGGCGGCGTCCCGCGAGGACCCGGCACGGGCCGGGCGCCACCGGCGCCCGCGATCGGACTCCGCCGTCTCCTGCGGCCCCCCGGCCGAGCAACTCGACCGTGGGACGGTAGGCGCGCAGGTCCGTGCGGCCGACGCGGTCCTCGTCCCACCGCGTCACCAGGCGGCCGGGGCCCTCGTCACCGTCCTCCGCGGACCCACGGGTCGGCCCACAGCGTGGACGCCGGCCGTTCGTCCGCCGCCGGCTCCGGCAGCCGGAAACGCTCCGGCTCCGACCGGGGGAAGGCGCCGGCCAGCGGGACCAGCCGGGCGGCGAGGCCGGTCGCCTCCGCCACGTCCAGGCCCCTGTTCGACAGCACGCACCCGATCAGCCGGTCCTGCCGCACGGACCACGGCGGCCTCCCGGCCGGCGCGGCCTCGCGCACCCCCGGCCGGGTCAGCGGGAACTCCGCGAAGCCCGGATCCGCCGTGTGCGTCCCCTCCCCCGACCCCAGGACGTGGACCGACGCCGCGTACGGCAACCGCAGCGGCAGGTGGCCCACGCACACCGTCAAGCAGTCCTTGGTCGCCTCGGCGGCCCGGCCGTACCCGCAGCGCTTCTTCACCTCCGCCACGTCGATGTGGTCGATCACCTCCAGGTCGACCACCGTCGCCGGGAAGCCGTCGATCCGGCCGCGGAGCACACCCTGCGCCACCAGCCCGGCGGCGTGCCCGGCGACGACCCGGTCCGGCTCGGAGATCCCGCCGGCCGGGACGTCCTGCGGGATCCGGCCGAAGCCCACGGCCAGGTCGGCGGACTCCGGCTCGAACTCCCGGCCCCGCTGCCGCTGCGCGAACATCATCCGGTCCGCCGTCGAGGCGCTGTGCGCCTCGACGCACCGGGCGCGGTCCTCCTCGATCTCGCGCACTTGCCGCCGGCCGAAGCGGACGCCGTAGAGGAGCAGCCCGGCGGTCCGCAGGGCGAAGGCGACGCCCAGGGCCGCGGCTCCCAGGAAGCCGAGCACCGCGAAGAAGAGGACCACGGAGAAGAGCGCCAGGACGGTGTCGAGGGGTTCGCCTCGGGCGAGGGCGTGTTCGGGAAGGGGGGTGCGGTGCCCTTCTGTCTCTTCGTCAGGGGCGGGATGTCAGGCGCCGGTGTGGACGTGGGACGCCCACAGCGACGGGGCGCGGGGCAGCCGGGCGCGCAGTTCCCGCACCGCCGAGTGCAGGGCGTACGGCGCCCGGCCGGTGTCCGGGGCCGCGCCGGGGGCGGGCCGCAGGGCGGTGTAGAAGGCCTCCGCGAACTCGACGGCCGTGTCGTCGACGACCGGCCACAGGGTGCCGACGACGTGCCGGAACCCGCACAGCTGGAACGCCGACGCCAGCTGGATCGCCTCGTCGAACAGCAGGCCGTCGTAGGACACGGCGGTCTCGCAGGCCGACAGGTACGCCAGCCGCGCGTGGTCGAGTCGTACGGAGGCCAGGTCGGCGACGGTGAGCGGCGCCTCGGCGTGGTCGTGCAGCAGCAGCCGGTGCCGGGACGGGTCCTCGGCCGTGCTGTCGCCGTGGCAGGCGAAGTGCGCGACCGGACAGCCCGGCAGCAGCCGCAGCACGCCGGCGCGGGTCGGCGGCCGCTCCGGTGCCTGCAGCACGACCGCGCCGGCCAGGTGCTCCGCGCACACCTCGGCCTCGTCCGCGGCGAAGTCGAGCGGCCGCTCGCCGGGCGTCTCGGGCATGGCCACCACCAGCGGCCGGCCGGGGGCGGCGCCCGCCGGCAGCGGCCGGCGGGCGTGCCGCAGGGCGCGCAGGGTCGGCGTGTACGAGGACACCACCCGGTCCAGGACCGACCGGTCCGATCCGTCGTGGTGGCCCGCCGCGTGGACCGGGAGCCAGGCGAGCGGCCCGCCCGGCACCCACCACACCCGGGGGTACACGCCGTCGGCCGGGGCCCGGTGGTGTCCCAGCGCGGTGAGCACCGGCTCGGCGACCACGTCCCACAGCCGGGCCAGGATCGTCGACAGCGTCTCCTGGGCCTCGATCCGCGCCTCGCGGGTGCCGTCCGACGCGTTGTGCGCGGCGGCCTGGCACCCGGTGGCCAGCCGCGTGGCGGTCGGCATGTCGAGGCCGGGCAACTCGACGGCCGTGACCCCGGACCGCGTGACCAGCAGGGCGTCCCCCCGGGTGTCGACGACGTTGAGCACCACGACGGCACCCTCCTCGGCCACCTCCAGGAGTTCCTCCAGCGACGGGGGCCGTGCGAAGGAGCCGAACCCCTCGTGCTCCCTGATCCGCGCGAGGACATCGGCGAGTTCACCGGCCAGCCGGTGCCGGTCGACCACCGCGGGCACCCCGCCGGGCGGGAACCCCGGAGCGGGTACGGCGCCGAGGCCGGGGCCGCCGTCGAAGCCCGGCGGCACGAGCTCGCCCAGCAGGGCGTCCGTGCCGTCGTCGGGCCGGTCCAGCATGTCCCGCAACCACTCGAAGCGGGAGGCGAGTCCGGGGTGCTCCCGGCGCAGCGCCGTGAGGTCGCTCCAGGCCTGGAGCGCCTGGCCCATGAGCACTCCCCGGCCCTCCTCCAGCAACCGCAGGGCGCGCGCCGCCCGTCGGGCGGGCGGCCTGCCGGGGTCCTCCAGCGCGCGGGCGGCGGCGTAGGACGCCAGGCCGCCGAACTGCGCGAGCAGGTGCTGCTGGTCGCCCCGGCGCAGCCGACGCGGCGCGATCCGCGGCAGCAGCGTCACGGCGGTCTCGTAGAAGTCGGCCGTACGCGACGGGTCCGCCACCAGCCGGCCCGCCTCCACCGCCGCCCCGGCACGGATCGCGGGCGGCGCCGCCCCGGACGAGGCGAGGTGTGCCGCGAGCGTGAACGCCTCGGCGCGGTCGGCAGGGTCGCCGTCGCGGCGGTGGCGGGCCCGCAGGGCGGTCACGAGGTCCATGACCACGGGCGCCAGCTCCGCGCCGTACCCCGGGTGCGACCGGTCCGTACGGCCCGTCGCGTCCGTCCGTGCGGGTCCGCCGTGGCCGCAGGCCTCCCGCAGGACGGCGATCGCCTCGTCCAGGTCGCCGGCGGGCCCGGGGCGGGCGCCGGGCACGTCCTCGCGGACCCGGTGCAGGTGCGCGCGGAGCAGGGCACCGCCGAGCCGGCCCAGCGCCCACGGCCGGCGTGGGTTGCCCGCGGGCGTCGCGGCGACACCCTCGCGGGCGACGGCGACGGCCGCCTCCAGGTCGGCCGCCGACCCGGTGGCCTCCGCCCGGAGCAGCAGCGCCTGGCACCAGTTGGGATGGATCAGGTGCCGCTGCGGATGCCCGGGCCCGCCCGCCTCGGCCGCGGCGGCCAGGACGTCGATCGCCTCGTCCAGGTCCGTCACCGTGCCCCGGTAGGCGGCCCGCGCCTGCAGGAAACCGCCGAGCGCGCTCAGCAGCACGGGCCGGGCGTGGTGGCCGGGCCCCGCCTCCCGCACCGCGGTGCGCTGCGCCTCGATCGCCGCCTCCAGGTCCGTCCCGTCGAGGCTGTGCGAGGCCCGGGCCAGGAGCGCCAGCGCCAGGTTGTTCAGTGCGACCGGACGCCACACCGTGCCCGGCGGCAGCGCCCGCACGACGGCGCGCAGCGCGTCGATCGCGGCGTCGAGGTCGCCCGGCGAGGGATGGACGAGGTTGTGCGTCATCAACGCCGCGGCGCCCGCGTTCAGTTGCCCGACCGGGCCGGTGGGCAGCCCGCCGGGTCCGGCGGACAGCGACTCCCGGCCGAGCGCGGCGGCCTCGGCCAGGTCCCGGGGGTCGCCGCGTTGCTCGAACCGCACGCGGAGGGCGTCGGTCAGCAGGGCCCGGAACCGTGCCTCCTCGTGGTGCCCCGCGGGCAGGCACGCCAGGTTCTCCCGGGCCAGCGCCACCGTCTCGTCCAGGTCCGCCGCCCGCAGTCCCGGGGCCTGCAACCGCACGAACAGGGCGTAGGCCAGGTTGCCCCGGCTCACGGTCCGCTGCGGGGAGCCTTCCGGGGCCAGGCCGGCCGCGGTCCGCAGGAGCCCGATGCCCTCGTCCAGGTCGGGGCGGTGTCCGCGCTGTTCGAACCGGGACGCCAGGACCTTGCCCAGCGCGGTCGTGACCTGGGCGTGCAGCCAGTGCTCCGGCGGCGTCGCTTCCACGGCCGTCCGCAGGGTGTCCACCGCCTCGTCCAGGTCGGCCGGTTCCCCCGTGAGGACGTACCGCATCTCCAGCGCCTCACCGAGACCGCTCAGGGCGGGCCCGGGGCCCAGGGGGTCGGCGGGGACGGCCCCGGTGGACGCGCGCAGCGCCGCGACGGCGGCGTCGAGGTCGGCCGGGTCCTGGTACCGGTCGAACCGCAGGGCCAGCAACCCGCCCAGGTCGCACAGGTACCGGGCCCGGTCGGTGGCGCCGTGGCGCTCGGCGGCCTCCCGCTGGAGGTCGACGGCCAGGTCCAGGTCGTCCGGGTCGCCCTCGGCCCGGTAGCGCGCGGCGAGCGCGCTCGCCAGGTTGACGAGGCCCAGCCCGCGCCGGGGGTCACCGGCCGGGGCCGCCTTCACCGACCGCCGCGCCGTGGTCAGGGCCGCCTCCAGGTCGGGCGCCGATCCGGTGAGCTGGTGGCGCAACAGCAGCGCCTGGCTCAAGTCGGCCAGGAAGACGTGCCGGTGGGGGTCCCCGGGCGGGGTGATGCGCAGGATGCGCCGCCACAACCGGATGATCCGCTCGTGCTCGGCCCGGTCGTACGAGACGGTCAGGCGCGTCTGGGGCTCGAAGGCGAGGGCCGACGCCGCCGCGGCGACGTCGGGGGCGACCGCGCGCGGGATGTCGTCCAGGCCCGCCAGGAAGCAGACCGTGTACGCGTCCGCCGGGACGTCGGAGCCCGCGTGCAGGCGGGCGGCGGCGGCTTCGAGCACGCCCGCGCCCGCGACGTGCCGGTACCGCAGCAGGAGGGTGCCGGCCAGGTTGCGCAGGCGCGCCGTACGGTTCGGGTCGCCGGGCGCGGTGGTCTCCCACGCCTGCCGGCCGGCCTCGATCGCCTCGTCGAGGTCCGCCGGATTCCCGTCCCGCTCGTACCTCTCCCGCAGGGCCAGACCCAGGTTCGACAGGCACAGCGCCCGGTGCGCTGACCCGGCGGGCGCGGCGGCCACCGCGGCGCGGATGGCGTGCACGGCGTCGGCCGGGTCGCCGCGGGTGGCGGACACGGTGCCGGTCCGGTCGCTGCCGGTGCCGGTCCGGTCCGTGCGCGTACCGGGCACGGCGTCCGTCCGGTCCCTGCGCGTACCGGGCACGGGATCTGCCGGGCCGTTCGCCGGGGCGGCCGCGGCGTCCGCCGGGCGGCGGCGCGTGTCGACGGGCGCGCCAGGTCGCTCCGGACGGGAACCCGGGGACGCGGGCGGCGCGGACCCGGCTTCCGCCGGCCGTTCGCGGGACCGCAGGGCGCCCGCCAGTCCGCTGAGCCGTAGCGCGAGGTCCGGGTCGCCGGGCCGGGTGGTGTCCACGGCCTCGCGGAGGAGCTCGATCGCGGCGGTCAGGTCGGCCTCCGCCGCCCGGCGTTCGTGACGGGCGTGCAGGGCGATTCCCAGGTTCGCCAGCCGTTGCGGGCGTCCCGGGTGATCGGCGGGGGTGGCGGCCAGGATGCGCCGGTACTGGTCGACCACCGTGTCCAGCGGTGCCGGACCGGGCGCGGTCACGGCCTGCTTCAGCAGGGCGACGGCGGCCGGCTCCGCGACCGAGGCGACGTGGGGCAGGAGGGGCGCGGGGATGTCGTCGACGCCCGCCAGCAGACAGGCGGCGAATCCCCCGGCGATCGCGGTCATGACCGTGTCGTCCGGCTGTCGTTCGAGATGGCGGAGCAGCAGCAGCCAGGCGAGCCGGTATCCGGCTTCGAGGTCCGGCCCCCCGGCGAGCAGCCGGCGAAGTTCCTGGATCTCGGCGTCCGCGCCCGGCTCGTGCACGGCCGCGGGGTCGCCGCCCTTGACCCGGCGTAATCGCCGTCGCGCGGCCGCCAGCAGCCGGTCCCGCCCGGCCTCCCCCTCCGTCGTCATGTCAGGGGAGAGTACGGCAACACGGCCTTCCCCCCACGGGGGTTGCCCTACCGTACTCGACATCGCCACATCACCCCACAAGACGCCTCGCACGGCCCGTCCGGAGCACGCCATGACCGAACGACCCGATCGAAGGGCCCGGCGCACCGCCGACGCCCTGGTCCACTTCTTCACCCATGTGGAGGACATCCGCCGGCAACTGCGCGAGCAGGACTCCCGGGACGCGGTCGACGCGCTGCTGACCGCCGTGCGCGACGACGGCGACGTCGACGCGGCGGCCCGGTGGCTGAACCAGCGCATCCGCGCGGAGGGCGACGCCCTCGGGCTGTACGGCAGGACCCGTTCCACCGGCGCGCTGCTCGCCGGGGTCGGCGGCGCCGGCCGCGAACCGGGCGTCTACCTGTGTCCGCACCGCCGCTGCCTGCGCCACCAGTGGGCCGACGACCTCGACGGCCCGCCGCCCGTCTGCGACCTCGACGGCACTCCGCTGCGGCTGAAGCGTCTCGGGCCGTGAACGGACTGCTGAGCGAGCTGGGCAAGAAGCTCGCCGAACGGTGGCTGTCGCTGCTCGTGCTGCCCGGGGCCCTGTTCCTCGGCGTGCTCGCCGCGGGCCGCGAGCTCGGGCACGCCCGCTGGTACGCGCTCGGCACGCTGCCGGCCCTGCTCGACCGCCGTGCCGGCACGGTCACCGGGTCCGGCGCCGAACTGCTGCTCTTCCTCCTCGCCTTCCTGCTGGCCGCGGCGGCCTGCGGGCTCGCCGCGCAGGCCGTGGGATCGCTGGCGGAACGGCTGTGGCTGGCGGACCACTGGCAGGCCTGGCCGGCGGTGACGCACCGCGCCGTCCGCGGACTGATCGCCCGCCGCGAGCGCCTGTTCCGCCGGCGCCGCATCGAGACGGGCCTCGCCGTGGCCACGACGGAGAACGCGTCCCGGCCGGCCGAGACCGATCACGAAGTGGCCGTCTCCGCCGCGCGGTTGCGCCGGGTCGCCGACGCGACGCCCGAACGGCCCACCTGGACCGGGGACCGGCTGGCCGGGGTCGCCGCCCGGCTCAGCACCGGCCTGGGGGTCCAGGTGGCCGTGGTCTGGCCGCACCTGTGGCTGCACGTCCCCGACAGCACGCGCGCCGAGATCACCGCGGCGCGCGACGGCATGGTCCGGGCCGCGACCCTCGCCGGCTGGAGCCTGCTGTACCTGGCGGCGGCCGCCGTGTGGTGGCCCGCCGCCCTGGTCGCCTGCGCGGTCGCCCAGACGGCCCGGCACCGCTTCCGCACCGCCACCGACGCCTACGCCACCCTGGTCGAGTCCGCGGTGCGCCTGCACGTCCAGGACCTGGGCCGAGCGCTGGGCATCGGCCGCAGGGGCCCGCTCACGGCCGCGCACGGCGAGGCCCTGACCGCCTACCTCGCCCACGGCACGGACCCACCGGCCCACCTGCTCCTGCCGTCCGACGCGGACGGTCCTCCCGCCCAGCCGTGATTCAGGTGCCGAGGTGCCGGACGGTCTCCTCCACCAGGCGGTTGCCCCGCGGGGCGTACCACGAGGTGCAGGAGGACAGCTCGGCGACCGCCGCGCCCAGCCACTGCGGATCACCGAGCCGGGCCAGCGCCTTCGCCTCGGTGAGCCGGCCGAACAGCGCCTTCAGCACGATGACGTGGCCAGCCCCGTAGCGGCGTTCGTGGTGCGTGTAGCGCGCGGACCACGGCTCGTACGGGTGGCGCAGGGTGCCCTGCAGGGAGCAGCCGTCGCGGCCGACGTCCGCGCCGGGCTGGCCCCATCCGATCAGGGCGGCGGGGCGGGTGGCCTGCCAGCTGCGGTACGCGGCCCGGATCCGCAGGTCCATGACCCGGGACCACTCGACGGCGAGCAGGGGTGCCGGCTCCGCGTGCCGGCGCTGCTCCAGGCCCTCGGGCGTGAGCACGATCGACAGGCCGCCCTCCCGCGCCGGGTCCCCGATCACCCACCGGTCCCCGACCAGCTCCAGCGGCCCCAGGTGCTGCGCCATGGGCTCCCTCTCCGTCCTGCCGTGTCTCCGACCGGGAACATAACCGATGCCCCGCAGCCGCACGGGGCCCGTGGGACCGGACGGCTCCTCGTCCCGTCCGTCCGGTCGTGCCCCCGCCGGCAGGAGCACGCTCGGCCCGGTGACCGGCCACCGCCGGAGACGCCCGTGCTGCGGGTGCGCTTCACCACCGAGGACGGCTCGCGGGTCCGCGTCGCCGCGGGCGGCCGGGTGTCCCGGGACGGGAACCCGGTCCGCTCCGTCCGCACCTGCTGACCGCTCACCGCGCACCGCGTCCCGGCGCCGGAGGCAGGCGGAAAGCACCGTTGACGCGGTCCCGGGCGACCGGTTCAGTGGTCGGGCGCCGCCCGGCGCGAACCGCCCGGTCACTCCAGCGCTCCCCGACGGAGGCCTCGTGAGAAGACGTACGGCACCGATACGGCACACCGCCCTGGCGGCCCTCACCTCCGCCCTCGCCCTCACCCTGACGGCCGTCGCGCCCACCGCCCAGGCCCGGCCCGCGCCCGCGACCGTGGCCGCCGCCTTCACCCGGGCGGCCGCCGAGTTCGACGTCCCGCGCGACGTCCTGGTCGCCGTCGGCTACGGCGAGAGCCGTCTCGACGGCCACGACGGACGGCCCAGCCAGGCCCGCGGCTTCGGCGTGATGCACCTGGTGGACAACCCGCGCCGGCACACCCTGCGGGAAGCCTCCGCCCTCACCGGCGTCCCCGCCGACGTGCTGCGCCGGGACACCGCCGCCAACATCCGCGGAGGCGCGGCCGTCCTGCGCGCCCGCGCCGACGCGGCCGGACTCACCGCCGCCCGGCGCGCCGATCCCGCCGCCTGGTACGAGCCGGTGGCACGCTACGGCGGCGCCGACGACCCGCGCACCGCCCGCTTCTATGCCGACGGCGTCTACGACCTGCTCGCCCAGGGCCTGACCGCCCGCGCCGAAGACGGCTCCGCCGTCACCGTCCGCCCCGACCCCGTCCAGCCCGACCGCGGCGCCTACGCCGACGCCTCCCCGCTCGCCGCGGCCCCCGACTACCCGGCCGGCCTGTGGGTGCCGGCCAGCACCGCCAACTACGCGGTGGGGCGCACGGCCTCGATCACCACGGTCGTCATCCACGTCACCCAGGGCTCGTACGCCGGCGCCATCAGCTGGTTCCAGAACCCCTCGGCCCAGGTCAGCGCGCACTACGTCGTCCGCTCCTCGGACGGCCAGGTGACGCAGACGGTCCGCGAGAAGGACACCGCCTGGCACGCCCGCTCCGGCAACCCCTACTCCGTCGGCATCGAGCACGAGGGGTACGTCGACCAGCCCGCCTGGTTCACCGACGCCCTGTACCGCTCGTCCGCGGCACTGACCCGGTCCATCGCCGACCGCTACGGCATCCCCAAGGACCGGGCGCACATCGTCGGCCATGCGGAGGTCCCGGGCAACGACCACACCGACCCCGGACCGTACTGGGACTGGAACCGCTACATGGAACTGGTCGGGGGCAGTGCGGGCGGTGACGTGCAGCTCGGCTTCCCCTCGTACACCACCCTGCGCACCGGGTCCACCGGGGACCAGGTCAGGGCCGCGCAGTGGCTCCTGAACGCCCAGGGCTTCAACGCCGGGGCGGTGGACGGGCAGTTCGGCTCGGGCACGGAGGCGGCGGTCCGCTCGTTCCAGACGGCACGGCAGCTGACCGCGGACGGCGTGGTCGGGCCGCGCACCTGGACGGCGCTGCTCTCGGCGGGCTCGCGTCCGGTCATCGGCCAGGGCGCCTCCGGCGAGGCCGTCCAACGCCTCCAGCGGGCGCTGACCGCGGCCCTGGCCCGTACCGTCACCGCGGACGGCCTCTTCGGCCCCACCACCGCGCAGGCGGTACGCGACTACCAGAGTTCCCGCGGTCTGACCGCGGACGGCGTCGTCGGCGCCGCGACCTGGAGCGCGCTGCAGGCCGGCCGCTGAACACCGGACCACGACCCGGGGGCCGGACTCTCCGGCCCCGGCACCCGGTCCCAGGCACCCGGCCGCAGGCGCCCGGCCGCGGGCGTCACTCCCGCCGGGCGGTCACGCCGGACGGCGGCGCCCGCCCTTGGCCGCCGGGCCTCGGGACCGGCGGGTCGTGACCCGCGTACGGGGCCGCCGGCCCGCGCTCGTCCGGCTCCGGAGGGTCCGGCCGGCGCGGCGCCGGCCGCCGTCCGCCCGTGTTCCGGAACGGCGTGCTCAGGCACCGGCGTGGAGGTAGGCGGCCCACAGGAAGGGGATGCGGGTCCGGTCGACCTGTCCCGGCAGGTCGTGGCCGTCGCGCACGCCGCGCACGGCTTGGTGCAGGGCCCGGGCCGCGCGGCCGGTGTCGATCGTTCCGTCGGGTGTGCGCAGGTGGGCGTAGAAGGAGTCGGCGACGGTGACGGCGATCCCGTCGTCGATCTCCCACAGGGTGCCCACGACGTGCGGGAAGCCGGCGAGTTGGAAGGCGGAGGTCAGGTGGATGGCCTCGTCCGTCAGGCCTGCCGCGTCGACGGCGGCGGTGCGGCAGGCGGACAGGTAGGCCAGTTGAGCCCGGTCGAGGCGGACCGGGGCGAGGCTGGCGACGGTGAGCGGATCGCCGGCGTGGTCGTGAAGCAGCAGCAGGCTCTTCGACGGGTCGGTGGGGTCGCTCGCGCCATGGCAGGCGAAGTGCACGATGGAGCAGTCCGGCAGGTGTCCCAGGACGTTGTCCTTCGTCGGCGTGCGATCCGGGAGGCCGTGGGAACCGCCGTCGACGGAGTCGGGTTCCAGCAGCACGACGGGGTCGGGGAGATGCCGGTGCAGCGTGGCCACTTCCGCGCCGACGTGCGGCAGGCGGCCCCGATCGGGCAGGCCGGGGGTGGTGGGCATCGCGACGACCAGCGCCCGGGCGGGTGCCGCCGGGACCGGGGTGTGCCGGCGGGCGTGGCGCAGCGCGCGGACGGTGGGCGTGTGGGAGGAGACGACCCGGTCCATGACGGTGCGCCGGGCGGGGTCGTCGGCCGGATCGGTGTGGTGGCCGGCGGCCGCCAGGGGCAGCAGTCCCAGCAGCCCGCCCGGCGCCCACCACACCCGCGGCCAGTCGGTGTCCGACGGCGGCCGGCGGTGGTGCCCCAGCGCTTCCAGCACAGGCCCGGCGGCGGCGTCCCACAGCCACTCCAGGACGTGGCTCATGACGGCCTGCGCCTCGCGCCGCTGCTCTCTGCTCTCGCCCGAGGTCGCGGTGCGCAGCGCCTGCCGGAAGGAGGTGACCGTCTCGGTCACGGCGTCGGCGGTGAGCCGGGGAAGCTCCAGGGCAAAGATGCCGTCCCGGGTGAGCAGCAGGGCGTCGCTGCGGTAGCCGCTGATGTTGAACACCACGACCGGGCCTTGGTCCGCCTCGGCGAGGAGTTCCTCAGTGGCGGGCGGGAGGGCGAAGGAGGCGAACCCGTCCAGGCTGCGGATCTCGGCCAGGGTCTCGGCGAACTCGCGGGCCAGCCGGTGCCGGTCGCGCACCGCATGCTCCGGCCGCGCCGCGAGGGCCTCCGCCTCCTCGCGCCGGGCGGTGGGACCGGCGGTGCCGGAGGGCTGGTCGATGCGGTCGCGCAACCGGACGAACCGCGCGGCCAGATCGGGGTGCCGGTGGGTCAGTTGGGTGAGGTCGCCGCGGGCGTCCAGTGCCTGGCCGAGCAGGACCGCCCGCCCTGCCTCCAGCAACCGCAGCGCCCGGGTGGCGCGTTCGCGCGCGCTCCCCCGGGGATCGGCCAGAGCCAGCGCGGCCGCGTCCCCGGCCAGGCCGGCGAAGCCGCCGAGCGCGTACTGCTGATCGCCCCGCTCCAATCGGCGGGGGGCCGCCTCGGGCAGCAGCCGCACGGCGGCCTCCGCCGCATCCGCCGCCCGCCCGGGTTCGGTCTCCGCGAGCAGCCCGGCCACCGCGCGGGCCGCATGGATCCGGGGTGACGGTGCCGCCGAGGCCACTTCCCACGCCCCGGTGAGGGCGGACACCGCCGCGTCCAGGTCCGCCCGGTCGCCGGTGTGCCGGAACCGGGCCCGCAGGGAGGCGCCCAGGCCGGACAGGTGCGTCGCACGCTCGGGGTGGTCGGCGGGGGTGGCCTCCACCGCGGCCCGGCCCGCGGCGACGGCTCGGTCCAGGTCCGCCCGGTCCCCGGTGCGCTCGGACCGGCCCCTCAGCGCGTGCCCCAGGTGGTTGAGGTACATGGCGCGTCGGGGATGGTCGGTCGGTGCGGCCTCCACCGCGGCCCGGTGTCGCTCGATGGCCTCGTCCGCATCCGCCCGGTCCCCCGTGCGCCCGAACCGCTCCTGCAACGCGCCCCCCAAGTTGGACAGGTAGAGCGCGCGGGAAGGGTGGTCGGCGGGGAGGGTCTCCACCGCGGCCTGTCCGATGGTGACGGCTTCGTCCAGATCCGACCGGTCCCCGGTGCGCACGAACCGGGCTTGGAGCGCGATCCCCAGGTTGTTCAGGTACAGCGCGCGGTCGGGGTGGTCGGCGGGAGTGGCCTCCACCGCGGCCCGGTACCGGTCGACGGCCTCGTCCAGGTCGGCGCGGTCCCCGGTGCGCTCGAACCGCTCCTGCAGCACGCTGCCCAGGTTGGACAGGTGGTCGGCCCGCGCGGGGTGGTCGGCGGGGGTGTCGCGCACCGTCTCCCGGAGGTGGTCGACGGCTTCGTCCAGGTCCGCCTGGTCCCCGGTGCGCTTGAACCTGGCCACCATCGCGAGCCCCAGGTTGTTCAGGTGCCTCGCCCTGGCGGGGTGGCCGGCCGGAGTGTGCCGCACCGTCTCCCGGAGGTGGCCGACGGCTTCGTCCAAGTCCGGCTGATCCCCGGTGCGCCCGAATCGGGCGTGCAGCGCGCTTCCCAGGTTGTTCAGGTACAGCACGCGGTCGCGGTGACCGGCGGGCGTGGCCTCCACCGCGGCCCGGTGCCGGTCGACGGCTTCGTCCAGGTCCGCCAGGTCCCCGGTGCGCTCGAACCGGTTCTGCAGGGCGAGCCCCAGGTTGTTCAGGTGTGCCGGGCGGTCCGGGTGGCCGGTGGGGGTGGCCCGCACCGCGTCCCGCCCGGCGGTGACGCTCCGGTCCAGATCCGCCGGGTCCCCGGTGCGCTTGAACCGGCTCTGCAGGGCCGTGGCGAGGTTCGACAACGGGATCGCCCGGCCGGGGTGGTCGGTGGCGGTGGCCTCGAGTGCGGCCTGGAGACACGCGATGGCTTCGTCCAGGTCCGCCTGGTGCCCGATGCGTTCGAACCTGCTTCGCAACGCGGTCGCCAGGTTGGACAGGTGCACCGAGCGGTCGGGATGGTCCGCGGCGGTCACCTCGACCGCGGCCCGAAGGCAGTCGACGGCTTGGTCCAGGTCCGTCAGGTGCCCGGTCCGCCCGAACCGGTCCCGCAGGGCGAGTCCCAGGTTGGACAGTTCCAGCGCGCGGTCGGGGTGGTCGGCGGGAGTGGCCTCCACCGCGGCCCGGTACCGGTCGACGGCCTCGTCCAGGTCCGCCAGGTCCCCGGTGTGCCCGTACCGCGTCATCAACGCGAGCCCCAGGCTGGACAGATACGCCGCCCGGTGACGGTGGCCGGCGGGGACGGTGTGCGCGATGCGCCGCCACACCTCCACGGCGGAGGAGCACGGACCGGGGTCGGTGGAGTCGAGCGCCTGCCTCAGCAGGTCGGAGGCACGCGGCGCCGCGCCCTCGGCGAGCAGCGGCAAAAGAGGCCGGGGCAGGAAGTCCTCCCCGGCACCGGCGAAGAAACAAGGGGTGAGCATCTGCACGGCGACGCCGAGATCCGCGTTCTCCTCACCGCCGGGCAGGTCAAGGACCGCTGTGTAGCGGTTCCAGTGGAACCAGCCGAGCGCATGGCAGACCTCCAGGTCCAAGTCTCCGGAAGGGGCGCGGAGGTGTTCCATGAGCTGCTCGTGTTCGGCGAGCGCCTGCGGTTCCAGCAGCAGGATGTGATCACCGGTTCCCTGGAATCGCCGCATCCGGGCCCAGACCGCGGCCAGCCGTTCCTCACGCACCCCGCCCCTCCTTCGCCCGCCTTCTCCGCGTGATGCTATGCGCACCGTCCGTCGTGGGAAGGGGAGTTGCTCCGATACGCTCGCCGTGCCGGGGCCGGGTGCGACCACAGCGCGCGGGAGCGGCAGGCCGGGGGGAACCGGTGACACGATCAGCGGGGAGGGGATCCATGCCCGAGGCGTCCGACGGGGCGGAGGTCGTGGCGGAGCGGCTGGCGGTGGTCTGCGCCCATCTGGCGCAGATCCGCAGGGATGTGCGGGAGGGGCCGGGCGGCGACGAGACTCCGGTGGACCTGCTGTTGGCCACCGCGCGGGACGGCGGGGACGTCGCGGGTCCGCTGGCGGTGCTGCACGCGGTGCTGCAGGCCGGTGGAGACCCCCAGGGACTGGACGGCTACACCGGCACGGGGGCGGCCACCCGCGGGGTGCGGCCGGCCGGGATCAGCGACCGGCCGGCCGAGACCGTGTACCTGTGCCCGGCCGGCCGGTGCGCGCGCCACTGGTGGCCCCGGGCCACCGCCGCGGTACCGCACTGCGCGATCAGCGGCGCCGCCCTGCGCCGGGAACGGCTCTAGCCGGTGGGCGGCCTGCTGACGGAGCTCGGCAAGAAGATCGCCGAGCGGTGGTTGTCCCTGCTGGTCCTGCCCGGCGCCCTCTACCTCGCGGTCGTCGCCACCGCCTGCGCGCTCGGCCACACCCACCCCTTCGACCTGTCCCGCCTCACCGGACGGGTCACCGCCTGGGCCACCCTCCCCGCCGTCGGCACGGTCGGCGGCGGGGCGGTGCTGCTGGCCGCGGTGCTGGCCGGCGCCGCCGCGGCGGGTATCGCCGCCCAGGCCCTCGGCTCGGCGGTCGAACGGTTGTGCCTGGCCGTCGACTGGTTCGCCTGGCCGCGCCCGTTCCGCCTGTGGGCCGCCTGGCACACCGGCCGCCGACGCCGCCGCTGGGCTGCCGCCGCCCGCGTCTGGCACCGCGCTCGCGAGGACGCCGCCCGCGCCCTGGCCCGCGGCCGGCGGACCGACTCCGCCGCACGGCAGGCCGCCGAGCACGCCCTGACCCGCATCGCGCCGGAGGAACCCGCCCGCCCCACCTGGAGCGGCGACCGCCTCAACGCGGTGGCCGTACGCCTGGACCGCGATCTGCACCTCGACCTGGCCGCTGTCTGGCCCCACTTGTGGCTGGTCCTGCCCGAGGAGACCCGGGCGGAGATCACCGCCGCCCGCCGGGCGCTCGCCCGCGCCACCGTCCTGGCCGCCTGGTCCCTGCTCTACCTGCCCCTCACCGTCCGGTGGTGGCCGGCCGCCCTGATCACCGTCATCGTCGCCCTCACCGCCCGGGTCCGGACCCGCGCCGCCACCGACACCTACGCCCTGCTCCTGGAGGCCGCCACCCGTCTGTACGCCCGCGACCTCGCCGACCGGCTCGGCCTCGGCCCCGGCGAACCCCTCACCCCCGAGACCGGCGACACCCTCACCCGCCACCTGACACCCAGTCCGCCGCCCCTCGGATGAGCGCCCGGTCACGGTGAGGCAGGATGCCGGGCCGCCGGCGTCCGCACGTGGTTCCCGGTCCCGGCCGGACGGTCATGCCTCACCCCGGCGCGCCGCGGCGGACGGCTGCCGCGGCGGGTCACCGGTGCGGCCCGGCCGGCCCAGGGCGGCGGCGAGTTCCGCGGCCGGGGCGGTGGGGACGCGTGGGTGGAGCAGCTCGGTGCGGTGCACGAGCCGCGGGGAGGAGAGCGGCACGGCGGTGACACCCGGCACTCCGCGAGCCCTGCCCAGGGCAGCCGTGGTGAGCCCGGCTCCGGCGGCCACCAGGGCGCCGAGCGCCTCGAAGTCGCTTCCTTCGTAGGTGAGTCGGTGTCCGAAGCCGTCGCACAGGGCCACGGCCCGCAACTGGCTCAGAGGCACGGCGGCGTCCGGGGCGTCTATCCAGCGGGCGGCGGCGAGGTCGGCGAGCCGCAGCGCGGGGCGCCCGGCGAGGGGGTGGTCGCCGGGCAGCAGGACGGCAAGGGGTTCCTGGGAGAGGGGGAACGCGGTCAGCGGTCCGGCTTCGGGCAGGTGGAGCGGGTCGCTGGGCGCCGCCGCGCCGTCGACGAGGGCCGCGTCGGCCGCCCCGGTCAGCACGGCCCGTACCGCTTCGGTGGCGCCGCACACCCGGACGGAGGCCGTGCGCCGCGGTGCCGCGGCGCGGACGCGCACCACCGCGTCCGCGACGGCGGGGGTCAGCGCGCCGGGCGTGCAGGCCACCGTGAGCCTTCCGGGCCGCGGCCGCCGCAGGCGCGCGATGTCGGCCCGGGCCGCGTCCAGCCGCAGCAGCAGCGGCCGGGCGTGCTCCAGCAGCCGCTCGCCCGCCTCGGTCGCGGCGACCGGGCGGCGGGTGACCAGCCGGGCCTCCACGTCCGCCTCCAGGGCGGCGATGTGCTGGGAGACGGCGGACTGGGTGTAGCCCAGGTGCCGGGCCGCGGCGGAGAAGGAGCGGTGGTCGACCACCGCGACGAACGAGCGCAACTGCTGCGGGTCCATGGCCATCAGTGTTGCTGATGCCCGGTGCAGGAATCATCGTTGGACGCGTTCGGGGCGGGCGGCCGAGGATGGCCGCATGACCTACACGGCCCGGATCGCCCTGGTGGGCGACCGTTCTGCGCATGTCCGTTCCCACACCCGGGTCCCCGTCCTGCTCGACGTCCTGCGTGAGCGCGACGGCCTGGAGCTGGACGCCTACTGGATCCCCACGGAGGACGCCTCCGACGCCGCGTCCCTCGCCGCGTTCGACGCGATCTGGGTGCTGCCCGGCAGCCCTTACCGCAGCGAGGCCGGCGCGCTCACCGCCATCCGGACCGCCCGGGAAGGCTGCATCCCGTTCCTGGGCACGTGTGCCGGCTTCCAGCACGTCCTGCTCGAGTACGCCCGCACCGTGTGCGGCCTGTCGGCGGCGCGGCACGCGGAGAACGCTCCGGACACCCCGGCCGAGGACGCGGTGGTGGTGCCGCTCGCCTGCTCCCTGGTCGGCCACGAGGGCGTGATCGAGCTGACCGCGGGCTCGCGGGCCGAACAGCTCATCGGCGCCGAGCGGTCCGTGGAGCGCTACCACTGCGACTACGGTGCCAATCCGCGCCATGTGGAGGCGCTGCGCGAGCACGGCCTGCGCTTCACCGGGGCGGACACCGACGGCGAGGTGCGCATCGCCGAGCTGCCCGGCCACCCGTTCTTCCTCGCCACCCTCTTCCAGCCGGAACTGGCCGGCGACGGCAGCCGCCCCCACCCCCTCGTCCGCGGCTTCGCGGCCGCCGCGGTCGCGCACGCGGCGGCGCGCGTGTGACGGGGTCCGCGGTACCCGCGGACGGACGTGTCCTCGCGGTGCCCGTCCGGAACCCGCCGGCGAGGCGCTACCGGTCGGGCGTGCTCCCCCGGCCGGCGGCCGGTCCCGGGACGGGAGCCGTGCCGGCGGTGCCGGTGCGGGACTCGATCGCGCGGAGCACGGCCACCATGTCCTGCCCGCCGTGCCCCAGCGACACCGTCTCCTCGAACAGGGCGTGGCAGACGTCCAGCAGCGGGGAGGCGAGACCGCGGGCGCGGGCGGCCCGGGCGATCAGCCGGTTGTTCTTCAGGACGTCGTGGACGGCGGCCTGGGCCGTGAAGTCGCCGGCGAGCAGCTTGGGCGCCTTCGTCCGGGACACCCCGCTGGCCATCGGGCCCGCGTCGAGGACGTCCAGGAACAACCGCCGGTCCAGTCCGTGCCGTTCGGCGAAGTGGAACGCCTCGGCGAAGCCCGTGACGAGCGTGATCAGGAAGAGGTTCACCGACAGCTTCGTCACCAGCGCGTCGGGGACGGGCCCGCACACGAACGTCTCGTGGCACAGGGGCGCGAGCAGCGGCCGTACGCGCGTCACCGTCTCCTCGTCGCCGGCGAGCATCGCCACCAGGCGTCCCCGCTCCGCCGGGACACGGGATCCGGAGACGGGGGCCTCGGCGTACCGGCCGCCCGCCGTGCGGATGTCGGCCTCCAGGGCACGCGAGTGCTCGGGCGGGACCGTGCCCATCTGGACGACGGTCCGCCCGGCGACCCGCGGCCCGAAGTCCGGGGTGCCGCGCGCCAGGACGGCGTCGGTGGCGTGCTCGTCGGCCGTCATCAGGAGGACCACGTCCGCCCGCTCGAAGACCTCGGCCGGGCCGGACGCCACGTGGGCGCCGGCCGCGCGCAGCGGTTCGGCGCGGGCGGCCGTCCGGTTCCAGACGACGAGGGGCGTGGCGGAGCGGGCCAGCCTGAGCGCCATCGGCTGCCCCATGATCCCGAGACCGATGAATCCGACGTCCATGGTGCACCGCCCTGTGCGGGGAGCCCTGCTGCCGCAGGACACTTCTATGACGACGGTCATAGTAGCCGCGTCCATGACGGTCGTCATAGGGTGAGGCGCGGATCGACGCGCGACACGGGAGGGTGGTCGGGATGGCCGGGGCCGAACGGGGTCCGCGCGAACGGATGGTGTTCAGTGCCGCCCAGCTCATCCGGCGCGACGGCGTGGGGGCCACGGGGATGCGGGACGTCGCCGCCCACGCCGGGGCGCCCCGCGGCTCGCTCCAGCACTACTTCCCCGGCGGCAAGGAACAGCTGGTGAACGAGGCCGTGGACTGGGCGGGCCGGTATGCCGCCGGGCGTGTCGCCCGGTTCCTGGCGGGCCTGGCCGAGCCGACGCCCGGCGGCCTGTTCGCCGCGATGGCCCGCCAGTGGACCGACGAGTACGAGACCGGCGGTTTCGCCTCCGGCTGCCCGGTCGCCGCGGCGACGGTGGACTGCGCCGGGTCCACCGCCTCGACCCGGCAGGCCGCTGCCGCCGCCTTCGCCGCCTGGACCGGTGCCGTGGCCCAGGCGCTGGCGGGCCTGGGCGTGCCGCCGGAGCGGACCGGACCGCTCGCGACACTGATGATCAGCTCCCTGGAGGGGGCGATCCTGCTCGCCCGCGCGGAGCGGGACGTCCGCCCCCTGACGACCGTCGTACGCGAACTGGGCCCGCTGCTCGACGCCGCCGCGACCGCGGCCTGACCGCCGGCCGCGGCGGCGCTCCCCCGCGCGGCCCAGAAATACGCAGGCAGTGCATCCGGCGCGCGTCCTGTCGTGTCCGCTGCCGTCCGTACCGGGACGGCCCGACGGAAAGGCGGCCGAGTGCCGGACGTGTACGGGTTCATGCTGGACGCCGGGTTGAGCAAGGCTTTCGACGTGTGGGCCGGCTGTCTCGACGCCCGGACGAGTGAGGACCCCCGGGCCCGCGCCCGACTGCGCGCTCTGCTGGAGTCGGCCCGCGCGGCCGCCGCCGAGGGCGATGCCGCAGAGGCGCGTGCCCAGGTGGCCGAGCTGTACGACGAGGCCGCGGAAGCCGCCCTGCCCTGGGCCCCCTCGCCGCCCCGCCCCTGCGAGGCGGACGGGCAGGCGCGCGACTATGCCAAGGACGCGCTGCGGCACGTGCTCCCCGTGGACCTGCGCGAGGAGCTCGACACCGTCGCCCTCCACCTGCGCGTCACGACCCGCCGCCTCCTGGCCGCTCCCGGCCTCGACGCCGCCTCCCGCGAGGACGTCGTCCACCTCGCCGCCCGCGCCGGAATGGCCCTCGATCTCGCCCACCCGACGGCGGCGCGCCACCAACTCGAACGTCTCCAGGCGGTGGCGCGCCGCTGGGGCCTGGAGTCCTGAGAGGCCTCCGCCACCCGGCATGCCCCGGTGCCGGCGCGTGAGGTGCGTCACCGGCTGGACAGGCGTGCGATTCGGAGCGGGGACGGCGCGCGTGGCGGCCGCATACTCGGTGATCGTCGCGGGGCCGCGGGAACGACGGCCGCGGCTCCGTTCCGTTGATCCGGGCAGGAAGGGCAGGAGCAGATGAGTGACGGGAAGCGGCCGATAGTTCCGGAGGTGGTGGACAGTCCCGCCTCACCGGCGCCGCCGACGGGGAAGGCGGCGCGATGGCTGCTGCGCCACCGGGTGCAGCCGGTGGGACCGGCGGCCGCGGAGAGCCACACCGACTCGCAGCCCTGGTGGAAGGTGATGTGCCTGACCGGGGTCGACTACTTCTCCAGCCTGGCCTACGTGCCGGCGATCGCCGCGCTGGCCGCCGGTGCCGTCTCGCCCCTGGCGACGCTGCTGATCGTGGCGTTGACGTTGCTGGGGATGCTGCCGATGTACCGGAGGGTGGCCAAGGAGAGCCCGCACGGCGCGGGGTCGGTGGCCATGCTGGAGGACCTGCTGCCGTTCTGGTGGGGCAAGCTGTTCGTGCTCGTCCTGCTCGGCTTCGTGGCCACGTCCTGGATCATCACCATCACCCTGTCGACGGCGGACGCCTCGGTGCACGTGATGGAGAACCCCTTCTTCCCGGCCGTCCTGCACGGCCACGAAGTCGCCCTGACCGTGGCCCTGCTGCTGGTCCTGGGCGGTGTGTTCCTGCTGGGGTTCAGCGAGGCGGTCAGTGTCGCCATCCCGCTGGTCGCCGTCTTCCTGCTGCTCAACGCGGTCGTCGTCGCCGTCGGCCTGGTCCACGTGTTCACGACGGACGGCGCGCTGTCGGCCTGGACCGACGCCCTCGCCGACGGCGGCGGGGGCTTCGGCGACGTGGCCGGTCCGGCGCTGCTGGCCTTCCCCCTGCTGGTGCTGGGCCTGTCGGGCTTCGAGACCGGTGTGAGCATGATGCCGCTCGTGGCGGCCGACGGCGCCGACGCCGAGCAGCGGCTGCGCGCGAGGGTCCGCAACGCCCGCCGGCTCCTGACCACCGCAGCCGTGATCATGAGCGTCTACCTGCTGTCCGCCAGTTTCGTGACCACCGTCCTCATCCCCGAGGACGCGTTCGAGCCCGGTGGCGCGGCCAACGGCCGGGCGCTGGCCTGGCTGGCCCACGAGCACGTCGGCGAGGCCTTCGGCACCCTGTACGACATCAGCACCATCCTCATCCTCTGGTTCGCCGGCGCCTCGGCCATGGCGGGGCTGATCAACATCGTTCCCCGCTACCTGCCCGACTACGGCATGGCCCCCGAGTGGGGACGCGCGGTCCGTCCGGTCGTCCTCGTCTACACCGCCCTGTGCGTCCTCATCACGATCGCGTTCGACGCCGACGTCGACGCCCAGGCCGGCGCCTACGCCATCGGGATCCTGGCCATGATGGTCTCCGGCGCGTTCGCCGTCACCGTCTCCGTCGCGCGCGGCCGCCGACGCGTGGCCACCGCCGGCTTCGCCGTGCTCACCGCGGTCCTGCTGTACGCCCTGGTGGCCAACATCGTCGACAAGCCCGACGGCATCGCCATCTCCGGCTTCTTCATCATCGGCATCGTCGCCGTGTCGCTGGTCTCCCGCGTCGCGCGCACCACCGAACTGCGCGCCGACCGCATCGTCTTCGACGAGGCCGCCCGCCGGTTCCTCGGCGACACCCTCGCCCACGACAACGCCATCAACATCATCGCCAACCGCCGCCAGACCGGCGACCTCGCCGAGTACAGCGCCAAGGAACGCGAACAGCGCGGCACCAATGCGGTGCCGGGCCCGGCCGACGTGCTCTTCCTGGAGATCGACGTGGTCGACCCGTCCGACTTCAGCGAGACGCTCACCGTCCGCGGCGTCGAGGTCGACGGCTACCGCGTCCTGCGCGCCGAGGCGCCGGCCGCGCCCAACGCCATCGCCGCCGTCCTCCTGGCCCTGCGCGACGCCACCGGCGTGCGGCCGCACTGTTACTTCGCGTGGGCCGAGGGCAGCCCTCTGGTGCACATGTTCCGCTACTTCCTGCTCGGCCGCGGCGACACCGCACCGGTGACCCGCGAGATCATCCGCAGCCACGAACCCGACCCCGACCGCCGCCCCGGCATCCACGTGGGCGGCTGACCCCCGGGCGGCGCGGGCGGGATGCCGTTCTCCCGTCCGCGCCCGGTCCGTTCCGGCCGCCGCGGGCCCGGGACGGACCGGGGCGGACGGGAGTGCCGGTCACACGGGGCGTCTCCCAGGACGGCCGACGTGAGGGATCCTGTCCCCTTCGCCCCTGCCCACGTCGTTCCCTTCGCCCCTGCCCACGCCTCTTCGGTGGCGGCCGGCCGCGGTGCGGACCGGTGGCGCCTCAGCCGTCGGCCGCGCCACCGGGCCGGACGGTGAAGACCTGGTCGAGGCCGATGAGGGCCATGACGCGCTGGAGGTTGGGGGGCACGGCGGCCAGGACGATGTCGGCGCCCGCGGCCAGGGCACGCTGGCGGGCGGCCAGCAGGGCGGTGATGCCGGTGGAGTCGCAGAACGCGAGACCGGACAGGTCGATCACCAGGCACTGACCGGAGGTCAGCGGCAGGGCGTCGACGTGGTGGCGCAGGGCGGCCGCACGGTCGAAGTCGAGTTCGCCGGCCACGTGCAGGACGGGGCCGGACGGGGCGTCGCGGTGGGTGATGGTCAGCGGGCTCATCGGTGTTCTGTTGCCGGGCGGGTGGAGGGAGGGGAGGCGGGGACCCCGAGGGCGAGCAGGGCCGTGTCGTCGTCCAGGCCGTCACCGAACCCTCGCAGCAGCTCGGTGAGCGCGCCGATCAGCTCGCGCGGCGTGCTGGGCGCGTGGTCGGTGGCGAAGGCGTACAGGCCGTCCTCGCCGTACAGGTCGTCACGGCGGGGGCCGGTGCGGGCCTCGGTCAGGCCGTCCGTGTAGAGCAGCAGCGTGTCGCCGGGGGCGAGGGTGGTCTGCGCGGTGCCGGTCGGGACCGTGGGCAGGACGCCGACGAGCATGCCGCCGGGGGTGGGCAGTAATTCGGCGTGGCCGGCGGCCCGCAGGACGAGCGCCGGGTGGTGCCCGCCGGACGCCAGGCGAACGGTGGTGTGCCCGTGGTCGCCGCCGGGTTCGATGATCCCGAAGACGCAGGTGCAGTACCGGGGGTTGCCGCCGGCGGTGTACCGCTCGTGCAGCACGGCGTTCAGCGTGGTGAGGGCCGCGCTGGGCTCGGGGTCGTGGTGGGCGGCGGCCCGCAGGGTGTAGCGGGTCAGCGAGGTGAGGGAAGCGGCCTCGGGGCCCTTGCCGCACACGTCGCCGAGGAAGAACGCCCACCGGTCGCCGGCCACGGGGAACAGGTCGTAGAAGTCGCCGCCGAGCCGGTCGGGCGAGGCCGTGTGGTAGTGGACGGCCGTCTCCAGTCCCGGCACGTCCGGCAGCGACGTGGGGACCAGGGACCGCTGCAGCACGGCGAGGGCGTCCGTGAGCCGGGCCCGGTCGGCCTCGGCCTGCCGGCGGGCCTCCTCCGCCTCGGCGCGGGCGCGTTCCGCCTCGGCGCGGGCCTGTTCGGCCTCCTGGCGCCGGCGCAGCAGCTCCCTCTCGTAGGCGCGCCGGTCGGAGGCGTCGAAGACGGTGGTGCGGATCAGCAGCGGTTCGCCCTGCGAGCCGTGCTTGACCAGGGAGGAGACCAGCACCGGCAGCCGGCCGCCGTCGTGCGTCCTCATCTCCAGGGCGATGCCCCGCAGTTCGCCCTGCATGCGCAGCAGCGGCGCGAAGTGCGTCTCGTGGTACAGCTTGCCGCCGACGGTCAGCAGGTCCGCGAAGCTCTTACGGCCGACCACGCTCGCGCGGTCCAGGCCGAGCCAGTCCAGCAGCGTCTGGTTGATCTTGGCGATGGTGCCGTCCATCAGCGTGGACAGGTAGCCGCACGGCGCCGACTCGTACAGGTCCTCCGCGCTGTCCTCCAGCAGGGCGGTGAACACGGCGTCCGTGCTCGCCTCGCCCCCGGTGCCGGCGGGTTCGGGCGCGCCGCCCGGGTGGCACATCACCGCAGCGACTTCAGGAAGTCGAGGATCGCCTCGCTGGTGGCCTCCGGGGCGCTGAGCTGCGGGCAGTGTCCGGTGGCGTCGAGGGTGACCAGGCGCGAGGAGGGGATCGCGGCGTGCACGAAGGCGCCGACCTCCCGGGGTGCGATGACGTCCTCGGAGCACTCCAGCACCAGGGTCGGCACGGTCACGCCCCGGAGGTCGGCGCGGCTGTCGGTCAGGAAGGTGGTGCGGGCGAAGACGCGGGCGATGTCGGGGTCGGTGGCGCAGAAGCTGTTGGTCAGTTCCTCGCCCAGTTCCGGCCGTTCCGGATTGCCCATGATCACCGGAGCCATGGCGGACGACCAGCCGAGGTAGTTGGCCTCCAGGGAGGCGAGCAGTTCGTCGATGTCCTGCGCGGTGAAGCCGCCGCGGTAGCCGTCGTCGTCGATGTAGCAGGGCGAGGGGCCCACCATCACCAGGGCCCGCAGCCGCTCCGGCGCGGCCTTGACCGCCAGCACGCCGACCATGGCGCTGACCGAGTGGCCCACGAACACCGCCTGCCGCAGGTCCAGCTCCTCGCAGACCTCCAGGACGTCCCTGGCGTAGCCGTCGAGCGAGGAGTACCGCTCCTCGCTCCAGGCCGACAGGTCCGATCCGCCGGACCCGACGTAGTCGAACAGCACCACCCGGTACCGCTCCGCCAGCGAGGGGACGACCAGGCGCCACATGTTCTGATCGCAGCCGAACCCGTGCGCCAGGATCACCACCGGTGCGTCGGGTGAGCCGGTCACGGTCACGTTGTTCCTCCGGCGGATGTCCATGGGGGCCATCCTCGCACGTCACCCGACCTGCCCCGGGGGCGCCCCCGGGGCGGGGTGTCCACCGCACCGGGCCCTGACGGCGGTACGGCCCGTGCGTCCGGCCTCGCCGCCCGCGGCGGGAGGGCCGGCGCGGCGCGCGTCACCCTGCCCGCCGCGCGGGGTTCGCCGCACACAGCGCGTGGTCGACGAGGGTGGTGACACCCCGGATCTGGCGTGCGGCGGTGGCCTCGTCGCCGGGGCGGCTGTGGACGGTGACCGTGATCGCGGTGCGGCCGTCCGCGGTGGCCGCGGGCCAGGCCACGGTGCCGAAGCTGCTGCCGCTGTGACCCCAGTACCCGCCGCCGCAGGACAGCGGGGTCCAGAAGAGTCCCAGCCCGTCGCGTGTCCCCGGTACCTCTCCGGGCCGGTCGGGCACCGTGACGGTCCGCCGCATCTCGGCGAGCTGCTCGGGGGCCAGCAGTCTGCCGCCCAGCAGGGCGGAGAGGAATGCGTTCGTGTCCGTGGCCGTGCTGATGACCGACCCGTCGGCGTCCCCGTCGAACGGCAGGTAGGCACGGGTGGTGTCGGTCATCGGTCCGCCCGGCGCGAACTGCTGGTAGTTGCGGGCGTGCGGGCGCGGGAGGAACGGGTCGTCGCCCGGTGCGAAGGTGTGCGTGAGCCGCAGCGGCCGCAGGATCCGGGCGTGGACCTCCTGTTCCCAGGACCGGCCGGTGACCGCTTCGATCACCAGGCCCGCCAGGACGTAGTTGGTGTTGGAGTACTCCCAGCGCGTGCCGGGCTCGAACGACGGCGGGTGCGACAGGGCGAGAGCGATGCGCTGCTCGGAGGTGTGGGTGGTGCCGCGGTTCTCGCGGTACCCGGCGGGGCTGAGGTCCGGGACGACGTCCTGGATGTAGTCGGGCAGCCCGCTGGTGTGCTGCAGGAGCTGGCGCAGGGTCACCCGGCGGCCGTCGGCGCCCGCGCCCCGGACCACGCCGGGAAGCCACCGCTCCACGGTGTCGTCGAGGGACAGCCGTCCCTCGCCCACGAGCTGGAGCAGGACGGTCGCGACGTAGGTCTTGGTCGTACTGCCGATCCGCACGTACCCGTCGCGGGGTACGGGGTCCCCGGTCCGCAGGTCCCCGACCCCGCTGCGCACGGCACGCACCCCCTGCGGTGTCCGCATGCGCACCGACACACCGCTCACCCCCGCGTCCCGCAGGGCGTCGGCGTCCCGCTGCAGCAGCCGTGCGAGGCCGGGCGAAGCACTCGGGACGGCCGCCGCGGCCTGCCCCGGGCCGAGCGTGGCGAGGAGGGCGAGGGCGGCGGCTACGAGGGCGGCGGTGGTCCGGCCGGGGCGGTGGCCGGTACGCGCGGTGCGTGTGATCGGCATGGGGCCACCCTAGGAACGCGTGCGCGCCAGGGCCATCCGGTGGGCCCGAGGTCCGGCCGGGGGGTTTGCCCCAGGTCGGGCGGGAGCCGTCAGACCGCGTCCTCGGGGTGTGCGGCGCCGAGGTACCGCACGGCGGTCCGCTCGGCGTGCGGGGCGAGCAGGCCCCGCAGTTCCTCCGCCGCCACCTCGAGGAGGTCGCCGTCGCGGGCGGCGTGGAGGGTCTCGAGGACGAAGGCGACGCGGGCGGAGTCCTCGGTGACGCGGGTGCGGTGGGCGTCGCGGTGGTTCCAGTGGCGGGTGAGGACGCCGGCGGTGTCCGCGTAGATGATCTCGCCGGGCTTGGGCGTCTCCACGGTGCCGGGTTCGCCGAGCGGGGTGAACTCCTCCGTGCCCCGCGCCGGGCGGATGTCGACGTCGCCGGTGACGTGGTCCAGGTCGAAGGCGCCGGCGGGGAGGCCGTGGCGGACGGAGACGGCGTTGTAGGAGTCGACGGCCGGGTTGATGCGCGGCAGGGTGCCCTTCTTGGCCATGCGGCGGCCCAGGGCGTCGACGCTGGGGCGGACGCGGCGGGGGTTGGTGCCGAAGGAGCGGTAGGCGGTGTGCCAGGCCTCGATGCGCGGGTCGCTCTCGTCGGCGGGCCGCCAGGTGCCGTCGGCGAGTCGCCGCTCCAGGTCGTCGAGGGCCGCGGCGGTGTCCGGCCACGGTTCGCGGCCGCGCAGGCCGGTGGCGGTGACCAGGGCGACGAGGGTGCCGGGGAAGGCGGCGGCGACGGGGGCGGTGATGCGGAAGGCGGTCACGGGCGGTGTTCCGTTCGTGCGTCGGGGCGGGGTGATCAGGGCTTCCAGGGGCCGGTGCGGTCCACGCGGCGCAGCTGCCGGCGGGCGGCGGGTACGTCCAGGCCCCGGGCGCGGGAGGCGAGCCGCCCGGCGACGTCGGTGCGCTGCTCGACGGGCTTGTGGTCGTCGTACTTGAACTTGGCCCGCACGTCGGTGACGTCCAGGCGCAGGCCGCGGATGCCGGGCAGCATCCGCCCGTACGGGGGCCGGTCCACGGCGACGGGGGCGTGGTCGCCGTCGGGCTGGAAGTGGGCGAGCTGGCGGCGCAGCAGGTCGGCCTTGGCTTCGGGGTCGTCGACGACGTGGGCGCGGCAGGTGAACTGGACGGCGGTGTAGTAGCTGGTGGGGACGCCGTCGGTGGGCGGGGTGCCGGGCTTGGCGCGCCAGGGGCCGGGGACGAAGGCGTAGTCGCCGAAGACGGTGAAGGTGACGTGCGGGTCGTGCTCGATCGCCTTCCAGACCGGGTTGGGGCGGGCGAGGTGGATGAGGAGCCGGTGCGCGTCGGCGGTGAAGTGGGTGGGGACGGTGACGGGCGCGTGGCCGGGCGGGCCGTTGACGCTCAGGAGGCCGAAGTCGTGGCCGTCGGCGATCCAGGTCTGCCACTCGGCGTCGTCCAGGCAGGCGTCCCAGGGCTGGATGAACATGCGGTTCTCCGGGGTGGTCGTGCGGTGCGGCGGGTCAGGTGAGGGCGAGGAGTCCGACGGCGGCCGTGCCCTGGCCGGCGATCAACGGGGCCACCCCCGCTGCCGGGGGGCGCCCGGTGCAGGAAGACGGGTGGCGAGGGAGCCGCCCAGGGCAGGCGGCAGAGCGATCACGCGTACGTCCCCTAGGATGAGCAATGGAACGACCAGACCGTACAGCGAAACGACCGCAGTGTGTCAACCGAACGACCGGGGGGTGCATTGCAGCGACTACTCGGGGAAGGGTGACCGGATGGCCGGGACAGAGGCCGCGCTGCGCTCGCTGGCGCACAACGTCAGGGCGGCCCGCACCCGTGCCGGCCTGTCCCTGGACGAGCTCGGCCGGCGCGCGCAGGTGAGCAAGGGGGCCCTGGTCGCCCTGGAGAAGGCGCAGGGCAATCCGAACTTCGCCACCCTGGTCCGGCTCGCCGACACGCTCGGCGTCTCCGTGTCGGCCCTGCTGGAGGGACCGGCGCAAGGGCGGGTCCGCGTCGTGGCCGCGGACGCCGTCATGCCGCTGTGGGCCGGGGAGAAGGGCAGCGAGGCCCGGCTGATGCTCACCACCTCCGGCCCGGCTCCGGTCGAGGTCTGGCGCTGGAGACTGGAGCCGGGCGAGGAGTACCCCAGCCATCCCCATCAGGCCGGGGTCGTGGAGACCGTCAGCGTCACCGACGGCCGGATGACCCTCGTCGTCGACGGGACGGAACACTCCGTCGAAGCCGGGCAGACCGCCGCCTTCGACGGGACCGTCCCCCACACCTACCGCGGCGCCGGGACCGGGACGTGCCACCTGATCATGACCGTTCACCTGCCGCCGGGGCCCGGCGCCGCGTAGGGGGATGCCGCGGGGCGGGGCGGGTCCGTCCCCGCGCGGCCGTCGGGCCGCCTCAGGGACCGTGCGAGGAGGGCGTGAACGCGTCGGCCCGGCCCGCCCGGCGGACGCCGGTGCGGGGCCCTTCGCGAAGTGCCCGGCGCGCGTGGGCCCGGTCCCGCACCCTCACCCCGCCGGCGGCAGCACGCGGGCCGGTTCCCTTCCGCTCCCTCGGCGTCCGTCGGCACCGGCTCGCCCACCCGCCGGAACCCTCACAGGACGTCGGCGGGCAGTTCCACCGTGACGTGCGGGGACAGCGCGCGCAGGAAGTCGGGGGCGTCGAAGACCTCCCCGGCGGAGACGACGCCGACCGCGCGGGTGCGTCCGGTGAGGACGCGGTCGACCGCCTCCACCACCAGGGGCGCGGTGACGGCGTAGATGTCCCGGCCGCGGGCCACGGCGCGCCGTTCGGTGTCGCCCGAGCGCACGACGACGTCGACGAGGAAGGTCTGCGCGGACCGGCCGCGCTCGTCGACCGCGGCCGGCGCCGGCGCGTCCGGGGCGACGACGTCCCGGGCCGCCTCGACGGTCATGTAGGTGCACACGTCGGGGATCGACAGGTGGCTGGGCAGGGTCACGACGTCGGCCATCGTGAACTCGCCGATGACGGGCCGCGGGCCCACCGGGTCGGGGAAGGACCAGGTCAGGGTCGGCGGGGCGTCGTGGCGGTACTCCAGCCGCCCGCCCGAGCGGCGGACGCGCCGGCCGTCCCGCCGCTCCCGGGAGACGGCTCCCGACACACGCGTCCCGGCCGTCGGGTGCCAGCTGCTCAGCGCGTACGCGACGTGCGCCTCGTCGGCCGCCGTCCGGTCGCCCATCGCCGCGGTGGCCAGCAGGTCGCCCAGGCCGCCGAAGAAGGCCATCGCCGGGACGACCACCGCTCCCGCCTCCCGCGCCCGGTCCGCGAAGTGCGTGAAGGTGTCGACGTTGGCCTCGATCTCGGCCGCCACGTCCAGGTACGGGATCCCGGCGCGCAGCGCCGCCTCGATCACGGGGGCGGCCGTCGCGGCGAAGGGCCCGGCGCAGTTGATCACGGCCGCCGCGCCGGCCAGCGCGCGGTCGAGCGCGGCCGGGTCGTCCGCCGACGCCGGGCGGCCCTCCAGCCCGGTCCGGTACGCCAGTTCCTTCAGCTTGCCGGCGTCACGGCCGACCAGCACGGGCAGGAACCCGCGCTCCCGCAGCTCCGCCACCACGAACCGCCCGGTGTGCCCGTACGCGCCGAACACCGCCACCGTCTGACCCGGTCCCATGGGTACTCCCCCGCCCTCGATCGATCCCTCGCGCTCCGTCACGGACATCCTGGCGACAGCCGGCACCCCACCGCGACTGTCCGGAACGCCACGCCCCGTACAATTCCGGACATGACCACTGTCGCGCTCGCCGTCACCGAGGGCGTGCTGCCCTTCGAACTGGCCCTGGCCTGCGAGGTCTTCGGGGCCGACATGACCGGAGTGGTGGACCCCTGGTACCGCTTCTCGGTCTGCGGACCGGACGCCGTGCGGATCGGCCGTTTCCGGCTGGAGCCCGACCACGGACTCGACCGTCTCCCCCGGGCCGACACCGTGATCGTCCCGGGCTGGGCCGACGTCGACCGGGACCCGCCGGCCGAACTGGTCGACGCGGTGCGCGCGGCCCACGCGGCGGGCGCGCGCGTGGCCTCCCTGTGCACGGGCGCCTTCGTGCTGGCCGCCGCCGGCCTGCTGGACGGCAGGCGTGCGACGACCCACTGGGCACACGCCCGGGAACTGGCCGAGCGCCACCCCCGGGTGACGGTGGACCCCGACGTCCTCTACGTGGACGACGGCAGCGTGCTCACCTCCGCCGGCAAGGCCGCCGCCATGGACCTGTGCCTGCACCTGGTCCGCCTCGACCACGGCTCGTCGGCCGCCAACACCCTCGCCCGCCGCCTGGTCGTGCCGCCGCACCGGGACGGCGGCCAGGCCCAGTTCGTGACCACCCCGGTGCCCGCCCCGGGCAGCCATCCGCTCGCCGGCCTCCTCCCCTGGGTGATGCAGCGCCTGGACCGTCCGCTGACCGTGGAGGACCTGGCCCGCCAGGCACGGATGAGCTCACGCAACCTGGGCCGCCACTTCCGGTCGGTGACCGGCACGACCCCGCTGCAGTGGCTGCTCACCCAACGGATCCGCCGCGCGCAGGAGTTGCTGGAGACCACCGACGACACCGTCGACGCCATCGCAACGGCCACCGGCATGGGCACCGCCACGACACTGCGCCGGCACTTCCACCGGACGGTCGGGGTTCCGCCGGACACCTACCGCCGCACCTTCCGCACCCGGACCCGCACCGGCCCGGACCCCGACGGCCGGGGGCACCGGCGCCCCGGGGCCTGAGGAGCGGGCGGCCGCTCCCGCACCATCCGGCCGCGGCCACGGATGCGGCGGTCCTCGGCCGCGGCCCGTGACCCGGGCCTGCTCGGGTCTGCTCGGGCCCGCTCGGTGCGGCCTCGGCGAGGGAGGGCCTCCCGCCGTCGCCCGGGACCGCCTCGCCGGTCCGTCCGCCCGCTTCCCGGTGCCGGGCCCCGGTGCGCCGCTCCCCCGACCGGCCGAGCCCGGCGCCCCGACCCACGACCGGCCGGGCCCGGCCCGCCGTCCGGATCGGTCTTCCGGCGGGCGGAGTACGGTTCGCCCGTGTCGCTTCCCTCGTCGGTGACGACCGGTTGCGTCGCCGGTGCGGTCGGACGAGACGCCGGGGCCTTCCCGCCGAGGACCGGGACCGAGGGCGGGCGCCCGGCGGACGGTCTACCGCCAGGAGCCGGGAGCGGCCGGCGCCGGGGCCGGAGCGTCCCGCGGGCCGCTCGGGCGTCTCGCCCGTGCCCGGTGACGACGCCGTGGGCACTTCCTCACGACTGCGGTCACGGCGGCGGAGGGCGCCGGCAGGTTCTCGGGGCGGCCGTCGGTTTCCGGGACGGGCGCGGAACACGCCACCGGAATCCCCCGGGTCGTCCCTGTTCATGAACGCCGATGTCCGCGGCCCCGCGGCGGACGAGGGCCGTCCTCACCGCCGCGGGGCCGGGTCGCCAGGTCAGCAGGCGCCGAGGTCCTGCCACACCCCCCATTCACCGGTGGTGCCGGGCTCCTCGCCCTTCGTCCACCACCTGGCCTTCCACGTGTGGCCCTTGTGGGACACCTGCGTACCGCCGCCGTACTCCGAGGCCGCACTCCACGCGGGCGCCGTGCAGGCGCCGGGCGTGGGGGTCGGTGTCGGGTCGGTCGGGTCGGGCGAGGGGCCCGTACCCGAGCCGGGCTCGACCACGGTGGTGCCGCGCGCCAGGTTCCCGGCGAGCGCGTACGTCGTGCCGGAGATGTTCACCGTCCAGTTCCACGGGGTGGACACCGGCAGGTAGTAGTTGAAGGACAGGTCCACCGACGCGCCGGGCGCCAGCGTCTGCCAGGCCGGCAGCTTCAGCGAGACGCGGTGGAAGTCGCCCTTCAGCCCGCCCACGTTGGACCCGGTGTGGTCGCTGCTGATCACCTTCGTCCCGAAGCCCGACTGGTCGGAGGCGTTGCCCGGGGCCGCGGTGGAGTAGTCGAACTGGAACTCCGTACCGCCGGGCAGCGTCGTCCTGGTGTTGTTGGTGATCTTCACCTTCGGGGTGATCGGGTAGTTGGAGTCGCCGAGCTTGAACTCGCCGAACTCGACACCGATGTTCACCGCCTTGGCCGGCAGCGCCTTGTTCGACACCTTCGCGCCGTACGGAGTGGCGGACTTGAACTTGTCGTACATCAGCGAGGTGAGCGTGGAGCCGGGCCCGTACTGGCCCTTGGCCGCGTTCCAGGCGTAGTCGCCCGCCAGTTCCCACACCATCGTGCCGCCGATGCCGCGGTCCACGACGTAGTCGGCCTTGGCGGCCACCGACTGCTCGTCCTCGGTGGACAGGAACACCTTCTTCTCGGCGTTCCACAGCCACGGGGCGACCAGCGTGGCGTCGTACTTGCGGGCGTAGGTGCCGGTGAGCCTGGTGTCGGCAGGGAAGCCGTACTTCGTCACGTAGTCCCCGACGATGCCCTTCTCCAGGTTCTTGGCGTGCCACATCGGGTTGGAGCCGGCCGGGGACTCCTTGCCGTTGTCGTCCTTGTCGTGCCAGAGGTTGTCGATGCCGACGGCGCCGTCACCGCACTTGGTCAGGCCGGAACCGGCCGGGCAGGTGGCCGCCGCCGCCTTGCCCCACAGGCCGTCCGTGCCGCCCTGGACGTTCTTGTGTCCGCGCGTGTAGTACGGCAGGCCGATGTTGATGCGGCCGGCCGGCATGGAGCCGCGGAAGTAGTGGTACGCCCAGTCGGTGTTGAGGTAGCCGATGCCGCCGTACTGCTGGCTGCCGTAGACGTTCGCCGCCGCGAGCTCCGCGTCCCTGCCGTCGTCGAAGAGGGAGGCGTTCGGGCCGACGTACTCGTTCCAGGCGCCGTGCAGGTCGTAGGACATGATGTTGACGTAGTCCAGGTACTTCTGGACCTGGAAGGTCTCCATGCCGCGCAACAGGTAGCCGGAGGAGGGGGCCGCCACCGAGAGCAGGTAGTGCTTGCCGTCGGCCGCGCCCGCGCGGTCCAGCTTCTCCCGCAGCGTCTTCATCAGCGCCGCGTAGCCCTTGACCAGGCCGGCGCGGCGGGGGTTGGCGAAGGACCAGTCGAGCGGGTTGCCCGCGTCCTTCATCGTCGTCGGGTACTCGTAGTCGATGTCGACGCCGTTGAAGCCGTACTTCCGGATGAAGGCGACCGCCGAGTCCGCGAAGGTGTCGATGCCGGCCTGGTTGACCGAGCCGTCGGCGTGGGTGGCCATCGCGTAGAAGCCGCCGGAGTCGACACGCTTGCCGCTGTCGTCGAAGTAGCCGCCGGTCTCCGCCCAACCGCCCACCGAGATCAGCGTCTTGACGTCCGGGTGCTGCTTCTTGAACTTGTTCAGCAGGTTGAAGTGGCCCTTGTAGGGCAGCGCCGGGTCCATCTCCGCGCCGCCGGTCCCGGGCCAGGTCATGCCGGTGGCGGGGTTCGCGGGACCGTCCGCGCCCACGGAGATCCTGTTGCCGCCGTCGATGTGGGCGAAGGCGTAGTTGAGGTGGGTGACCTTGTCCCAGGGGATGTCGGAGGCCAGGTAGGCGGGGGTGCCGTCCTTTCCGGTGCGCCAGCCGGTGAAGTAGCCGATCACCCGGCGCTGGTGGTCGGCGCCCATCTTCTCCCGGCCCTCGGCGTCGTAGACCGAGCAGTACGGGACGTCGACGCCGGGCGTCTGGTAGAGGCCGTCGGGACGGCAGGACTCCTGGTCGGCGGCGTGCGACACGGTCGCCGGGAGGCCGGCGAGCAGCAGACCCGCGACGGCCCCCGCAGCGGCGAGCAGGGCGGGTCCGGCCCGGTGACGTGAGGGGGACAGCACAGTCGGTTCCTCTCCACGGAAGTTGCCCAGACCCTAGAGAGGACTAGACCACCAGTCAATAGGTATGGACCAATGTGAAGGGCGGTCGCCCGGGCGGGAGCAGGACGCGGGGCGCCGCCGGGTGCGGCCGGCCTCCCGGCGGCGGATGTGCCCGGCGGACGACCGCGCCCCCGAGGGCGTGTCTCCCCAGGGGCGCGGGCCGGAGCCGGCACTCAGGCGCGGAGCAGCAGCTCCAGTTCGGCCGGCGGGGTCCGGGTGTCCGCGGGCCCGGACGGCGTGCCGTCGAGGTCGAAGGCCCACCGGTGGGAGGGGGCGCAGCCGAACGTCTTCTCGGAGATGGCCGGCAGGGAGAGCTCGGCGCTGTCCGCGCAGTCCCAGATCAGCGCCAGACCCTGCCGGTCCTCCGTCGGGTCGTCGATCCACCGGCCGTCCCGCAGGCCGGGGAACTCCCCGGTGAGCGGAACCCGGACCTTCGGGCGGGTGCCGTCCTCTCCGGACGAACCACGCCGGGCGGTGCCGGGCGCGGCGGGGCGCTGAGCGTCCCACCAGGCGATGACGACGTGCATCGGGCCTCCAGCTGCAGAGTGTCTGTCGTGCGTGTGGTCACGGTGTCCCCGTTGACACCCGTACGTCGCTCGGGTCCCGCTCGGGCGGGCGGTCAGAGCTGGGAACCGCCGGTGGCGTCGACGATCTGCCCGGTCACCCAGCGCCCGTCGTCGGAGGCGAGGAAGGCGACGACGCCGGCGACGTCCTCGGGGCGTCCGACCCGGCCGAGGGCCGACAGCTCGGCCGCCGACGTCTCGGCGGCCTCGTTGCCGCGCAGCCAGGAGGCGTTCATGTCGGTGTCGATGATGCCGGGCGCGACCGCGTTGACCGTGATGCCGCGGCCGCCGACGGCCTTGGCGAGAGTGAGCGTGAAGGCGTCGACGGCCCCCTTGGTCATGGCGTACGCGATGATGTCGGTCAGCGCGATCCGGGTGGCCCCGGAGGAGATGTTGATGATCCGGCCGCCGTCGCGCAGGCGCTTGAGGCCCTGCTGCGCCAGGAAGAACGGCGCGCGCATGTTGACGGCGACGGCCTCGTCGAAGACCTCGGGGGTCGTCTGCTCGATCTCGCCGCGCGGGGTGATGCCGGCGTTGTTGACCAGGATGTCCAGGCCGGCGTCGTCGGAGTGCTCCAGGACCTGGCGGTCGTAGCCCTCCCAGAGGGTCTGCACGTCGCCGGCGACCCCCAGTTCGGCCTGCACCGCGAACGCCGCGCCGCCCTGCGCCCGGATGGCGGCGACCACCTCGTCGGCGGCCGCCGCGTTGCGCCCGTAATGCACGGCCACGAGTGCCCCGTCCCGTCCGAGCCGCTCGGCGATCGCCCGCCCGATGCCCCGGCTGCCGCCCGTGACCAGCGCCTTCTTGCCCGTCAGCGTACCCATGGTCCTTCCCTCGCAGAGATTTATGTAGCGATGACTACGTTTCACTTGACCCTAGCACGAATTCCATAGTGATCGTTGTAAAATTTGCGCATGACGACGAAGCGCGGACGACCGCGGAGTTTCGACCGGGACGCGGCACTGGCCCAGGCCACGCTGCTGTTCTGGCGGCACGGCTACGAGGGCACGTCCATCTCGGACCTGACCGCCGCCATGGGGATCTCGCCGCCGAGCCTGTACGCGGCCTTCGGGGACAAGCGCACGCTGTTCACCGAGGTCGTCGACCGCTACGGCGACACCTTCGGCGCGTTCATGAACAAGGCGCTCGACGAGGCCGAGGACGCCCGCGCCGGGTTCGCCCGGATGCTCCGGGAGGCCGCGGTCTCCTACACCGACCCGCAGCACCCGGCGGGCTGCCTGGTGATCAGCGCGGCGACCAACTACTCCACGCAGACCGCCGACATCGAACAGAGCCTGCGCGGACGCCGGGTGGCGAACGTGAAGTCCTTCCAGCAGCGGCTGGAGGAGGCCAGGGCCGACGGCGCGCTGCCTCGGGAGACGGACACCCGCGCCCTGGCGGTGTTCTTCGCCGTGGTCGTCCAGGGCATGTCCCAGCAGGCCCGGGACGGGGCGAGCACCGAGGAGCTGCTGTCCGTGGCCGAGTACGCCATGGCGGCGTGGCCGCAGCCGGCCGCCTCCTGAGCCGGCGGGGCCCGCGGCCGGCCCGCGCGGACCCCGGCGTCCGCCTCACACCCGGTGCTCCAGCCGTAGACGTGGATCTTCATCCACCGCTTCTTGCCCCTACGGGTCAGGCTTGGGCCCAGGCGCCGACCACGAGGAGCCCAGCACGGCCGAGCAGGCGTGCCTCACTGTCGGCGTACCGAGAAAGGTGCTCGGGCGCGTACGGACGAACGTGCTCAGTCGTGGGACCGGGACGACAACCCTGCGGCCGTGGCGGTGTCCACGGGTGCCCATGACTCGCCGGCGGTCCGAACCTGGAGTACGCGCGCGTAGGCTTTCAGGAATGCGGATCGGCGAGCTGTCCAAGCGCACGGGCGTGAGTCCGCGCTCACTGCGGTACTACGAAGAGCAGGGCCTGCTGACCAGTTCACGCTCCGATACCGGGCAGCGTCACTACTCCGATGCCGCGGTCCAGCGCGTGTCGCTCATCCGGCAGCTGTTCGACGCGGGTATGTCCAGCAGGGTGATCGCGACTGTGCTGCCGTGTGTGGACGTCCCGGGTGACCTGGGCGTCGCCGAGGAGACGTTCACGGCGATGATGCGCGAGCGCGACCGGATCGACGCCGACATCGCGCACCTGATCGAGACCCGGGATGCGCTCGACGTGCTGATCAGGGCCAACAGCCGGCACCGGGCGGAGCTGTCCACGGCCCCGGAACCGGTGGAGCAGTCGGCCTGACGTGTGATCTGCGTCTCAACCGGTTGCCCCTGACATCGATGTGAGAGGTGAGGATGGCTGCAGAGCCCGGAATCACCGGGTCGATCACACGGGAGGCGGCAGAAGATGGGGCAGGCGTGGGGTTTCGGCAGATATGGCGGGCCCGAGGTGCAGGAGTTCTTCGATCGTCCCGATCCCGTCCCCGGTCGCGGTGAGGTGCTGATCCGGGTCGACGTGGCCGGCGTGAATCCCCTCGACCACGTGCTGCGCTCGGGTCTGGTCCCCGGGCTCGACGGCGGGCGTCCGTTTCCCCGCGTGCTGGGCATGGAGGCAGCAGGAACCGTTCTCGCCCTGGGCGAGGACGTCGACGGGCTCGAGGTGGGTGACGCGGTCTTCGGCTTCGCACTCACCGGTGGCGGCACCTACGCCGAGACGACGGTGCTGTCCGCGCCGAACACCGCGCGCATCCCGGAGGGTCTGTCCGCGACCGCGGCGGCAACGCTGCCGGTGGCCGGGACGACCGCGGTGGACGTGCTCGACCAGCTCGGCCTGCCGCCCGGTGCCACGGTCCTGGTCAACGGGGTCGGGGGCGGGGTCGGCCTCGCCGTCGCCCGGCTGGCCATCGGGCGCGGGCTGCGTGTGCTCGGCACCGGCAGTACCGCCAAACGCGAGCACGCCGAGGCCATCGGGGTGCGGTTCATCGACTACACCACCGGGGACGTCGTCGCCGCGGCACGCGAACTGGTTCCGGACGGCTTCGACGGGATCGTCGACCTGGTCGGAGGCACCTCGCTGCGGACGGTCGCTCCACTGGCCCGGGATCCACGCCAGGTCATCTCCGTGGGTGACATGTCTGTGCCCGATCTCGGCGGGCGTTTCGTCGAGCGTCGCGTCGACCGGGAGAACCTGGAGCGGTCGGCCCGGCTGGCCCTCGACGGAGTCCTCGCACCCGTGATCACCGCGGTCCACCCGCTCTCCGACGCCCCGGCCGCCCTCGCCACCGTCGAGAACGGTCACACCGCGGGCAAGGTTGTCATCAAGGTGGCCTGAGCAGTGCCCGGCCGCCTGATGCCGTCGACCGTCCACTGCGGACTGACGAGAGCCCGTGGTCAGCGCGTCATCGACCGAGCACGTTCACCGGTACGGGGTCGAGCACGTTCAGGCGTACGCCGACACTCACGCCATCAGCGGTTCCTGGCCAACCGCCAGGCAGCGTCGGCGGAGGCGAGTGAAGGCGGCGGGGCTGGGGCGGTGCGGGGAGGAACTCCTTGATCTGCTGGGCGCATTCGCGTGGGCTTGCCGCGCTGGTGTCGCACTCCAGGTCGTGGTCACCGTGGCCGTGAACCAGGTCGTACCGGTGCGCCGCGAGGCCCGGCGGGCGGTCGCCCCGGGCCGGCTCGCCCCGGGCCGGCTCGCGGCGGGCCGGCTCGCGGCGGGCAGCGGACGCCGACGAACAGCACCTCCTCGGGCCGCAGCACTGCCAGGCAGCCGAGCGGCCGCCACCGCTCGCTGCTTCGCCACCCAGCCGCAGCTCGTCCGACAGATGACCGAACGTGCCCTGGACGCGGGTGCCACGGCCGCGTGGGCGACCGGCCACGAGGTGTACGGCGACAACCCTCACCTACGCGCCGCCCCGGAGAAGCGACAGCTCGGCTGCGTACTCGCGGTCTCCGGCACCCACCGCCTGGCCACCCCGGCCGGACCCCGGCCGATGACGGGACCGGCCTTGACGAACCGGTCCCGCTCACCTGCAACGAGATCCAGCGCCTGTTCACCGCCCTGCTCGTTCGGCCTGCCCACGACCTCGCGCACCGATGGCGCTGGTCCGCCTGGCGACGACGCCACCAAGCCCGCGCCCGCCGCAGCCACTGCCGCCGCCAAGTCGCCCTTCAGCCATGAAGATCCACATCTACGGCTGGAGCACTAGTGTGATGCGCCTGAAATCGCAGGCTTAAGTCTGTAGCCTGTTTTCGTGTCTCGAGGTCCTCGTGCTGTCGAAGTCGTGTTGTCCGATGAGG
>NZ_JBITSF010000014.1:0-26581 GCF_044540485.1 Streptomyces sp. NPDC085946
CCTCCGCCTTGCGGCCGCACGCACCGGGCCCCGCTCACCGGCGCTGACGACACACAGTCGATTCCCCGCGACCTGATCCGAACGACAGCCCCTAGCCGCGCGCCGCCTCCGGGTGCAGGCGGACCCAGCCCTCCCACGCCGAGGTGATCATGTCCTGGACGTCGTGGCGGGCCTTCCAGCCCAGTTCGGCGGCGGCGCGGTCGGCGGAGGCGACGACGCGGGGCGGGTCGCCGGGGCGGCGCGCGGTCACCGTGGGCGGGCGGTGGTGGCCGGTGAGCGCGTTGATGCGGTCGATCATCTCGCGCACGGAGACGCCCTCGCCCCGGCCGATGTTGAGGGTCAGGTCGCGGCCGGGCGAGGCGCGCAGCGCGCGGGCCGCGGCCACGTGGGCCTCGGCGAGGTCGACGACGTGGATGTAGTCGCGCACGCAGGTGCCGTCCGGGGTCGGGTAGTCGTCGCCGAAGATGCGCGGCGGCGCGTTCTGCGTCAGCTTCTCGAACACCATCGGGACGAGGTTGGAGACCCCGGCGTCCGCGAGCTCCGGGCGGGCCGCGCCCGCCACGTTGAAGTAGCGCAGGGACGCCGTGGACAGGCCCGCGGCCCGGCCCGTCGCGCGGACCAGCCACTCGCCGGCCAGCTTGGTCTCGCCGTACGGCGACATCGGCGCGCAGGGCGTCTCCTCGGTGACGAGGCCGTCGGCGGCGGCGTCCGGCATGCCGTAGACCGCAGCCGAGGAGGAGAAGACGAACGTCGGCACCCCGGCCGCCGTCACCGCCTCCAGCAGCACGCGCAGGCCCTCGACGTTCTGCCGGTAGTAGTGCAGCGGCAGGCCGACCGACTCGGCCACCTGCTTCTTGGCCGCCAGGTGGACGACCCCGGTGACGCGGTGGTCCGCCAGGACCCGGGCCAGGCGCTCGCCGTCCAGCGTCGAACCCACCACCAGGGGCACCCCGTCCGGCACGCGCTCGGCGTTCCCGGTGGACAGGTCGTCGTACACGACCGTCTCCTCCCCCGCCTCGGCCATCGCGCGTACGACGTGCGCCCCGATGTAGCCGGCGCCGCCGGTGATCAACCAGGTCATGTGCGACCGTCCCCTCGTCAGTTGGCCCGGAGCGGTGCGTGTGCGTGCCCGCGTGTCCCGGCTCTCAGTGAAGCAGGCGGCGCAGCCTGGCGCCCGCGACCGCCCGCACGCCTCGGACACCGGGCGCGACGCGCAGGGCCAGCGCGCCGGAGTGCGTGGCGTAGGCCTGTACGAGTACCACCCCGTGCCGGGCGCTCGGCACGGCGCGGCGGCGCAGCCCGCCGGCGCCCGTCGGCGCGTGCGCCGTGACCTCGCGGCTCGCGCCGTCGTCGAAGCACACCCGCAGGCGCAGGTCCCACGTGCCCGCGCCGAGCGCGGCCAGCGCCGCGAGGTCCACGGCCGTCTCCGCCGACCAGGTGCCGCCGCCGGCGGGCGCCAGGTGCGCGGTGCGGCACGGGACCGTCCGTTCGTCCTCCCGGCGGCGCCAGCGCACCTCCACCGTGCGCGGGCCCGCCCGCGCCACCCGTCCGTACAGCTCGTGCAGGCGCAGCCGCAGCAGGAGCCGCCGGCGGGCGCCCCGCGCGCGGGGGCGCACCTCCGCGTCGACGGCGAGCGGGAGGAGGCGGACCGGCCGGGTCAGCAGCGGTTCCAGGGTGATGCGGGGCAGGTCGTCCGACCAGACGGGGGTGCCGTCCGCCGCGCGGGCGTACGGCGGGCGCAGCCGGGCCGGCCGGGCCGCCAGCTCCCGCAGCCGGGGCAGGTCGCGCGGCTCGGGGGAGGCCAGGACGACCCGGCCGATCAGCCGGCCGGGCGCGGTCGGGTTGCGCGCCCAGTCGGCCGCGTCGTACCCGGCGAGGTGCGCCCGCGTGAGGTCCCACCACGCGCGCTGGTGGCGCGGGTCGCGCAACCCCAGCTCGCGGACGTACATCCGCAGTTCGTGGTCGAGGAACTTGGCGCGTGCCGCCCGGGCCAGCTCCTTGTGCCCGGCGCCCAGCAGGATCTCGTCCACCTGCCGGCAGGCCCGCAGCCGCGCCCGCCAGTTGCCGACGTCCGCGCGGTCCAGCGAGATCGACAGCCGCTCGGCGGACCGGCGCACGTGCCACACGTACACCCGGTCCGGGACCAGGGCGATGCGCGGGGCGGCGGCCAGCACCCGCGCGGTGAAGACGAAGTCCTCGTAGCGGAAGCGGCCTTCGGGGAAGCGGATGCCGTGCGCGCGCAGGAAGGCGGTGCGGTAGAGCTTGTTGACGCACAGGGTGTCGTGGACCAGGCGCGGGCGCAGCGCGGGGCGCGTGATCACGGCGCGCGCCGCGTACAGCTCCGCCTCCCACGGCACTTCGCGCCCCGACGGCAGTTCCCGCCGCACGCACAGCCCGCTCGCGACCTCGGCGTCCGCCTCGTCCGCCGCGCCGAGCAGCGCGTCGACGGCGCCGGGCGGCAGGACGTCGTCGCTGTCCAGGAACATGACGTACGGCGAGGTCACCGCGTCCAGCCCGGCGTTGCGCGGGGTGCCGCAGCCGCCGCTGTTGGCCGGCAGGCGGACCACCCGCAGCCGCGGCTCGGCCGCGGCGAGCCGGGCGAGCAGGGCGGCGCTGCCGTCGGCCGAGCAGTCGTCGACGGCGACGACCTCGCGCACGGCGGGGCCCTGCGCCAGCGCCGAGCGCACGGCGTCCGTCACGTGGGCGGCGTCGTCGTAGCCGATGACGACGACGGCGACCCGGGGGGCGGGAGCGTTCATGGGCGTCCAAGTGCCGGTTTCGCACGAGTATGCCCGACAAGTTCAGCTATGGCGTCTTCGCGGCCCGGCGGGGGACGCGCTCGGCGGCGGTCCCGTCCGGTTCCTCCGGCCGGGGCCGGCCCGCGCGCCACAGCCGGACGAAGGCCACCGCGGCGGCCGCGGCCAGCAGCCCGTTGCGGACGAGCAGCAGCGCGGTGCCCGTCCAGGTGTGCGCCCGGACCTCGTCGTACAGCAGCGGGTACACCACGGCGGTGACCGCCGTCGCCGCCACGATCAGCGCCGCCGCCGGGCGCTGCACGGTGTGCCGCGAGCTCAGGCACACCGCGGCCAGGCCCAGCAGCCAGACCAGGTACTGCGGGCTGAGCACCCGGCTGGTCACGGTGAACAGCAGCACCGCGCTCAGCGCGGCGTCGTACGGCGTCGCGGGCGTCCAGACGGCCGCCCGCACCCGCCAGAGCGCCAGCAGCGCGAGGGCCGCCGCCGTGAGCCCCAGGGAGACGCCGGCGACGGCCGCCACGTACGGCCCGGTGTACTCCAGCGCCCCGTACCGGTAGCCGACGCTGCCCCGCCAGCCGGCGTGCGAGGCCAGGGAGAGCACCGTGCCGCCGAGCGACTCGATCTGCACCCCGCGGTCGCCCTGCTGGCGCAGGAAGGACAGCGGGTGGGTGAAGAAGGTCGCCAGCAGCGCGAGCGCCACGACCCCGGTGCCCGCCGCCCAGTGCCAGGCCGTGCGGGTCGCCCGCCCCCGCGGCGTGCCCAGCAGCACCAGCGCCGGCCAGCCCTTCACCAGCGTGCCCAGCGCCGCCCAGCCCCCGCTCTCGCGCGGGGAGCGCGTCAGTGTCAGCAGGGAGGCCACGGCCAGCGCGGTGACCTGCACGTCGAGGCGGACCAGCGGGACGTGCAGCAGCAGCGGGAGGCCGCCCGTCCACAGCGCGGCGCCGCGCAGGCTGCGACCGGGGCGCAGCCCCGCGCGGGCCAGCGCCGCCGCGACGGCCGCGTCGGCGACGAGGGTCAGGGCGACGAACGCCTGGAAGTACGTCAGCCACGGCAGCGCCCCGGGCGCCAGCAGTACCGCGCCGGCGCCCGGCGGGTACTGCCACAGCGGGTCCTGGGAGGGGAACGCGCCGTGCGCCAAGGCCCCGTACCAGTGGCGGTACAGGCGCCAGACCTCGCGTGCGGCGGCGCCCCCGCCGAGCAGGGGCAGGTGGGAGGAGGCCAGCAGGCCGAGCATGACGGCACGGGTGCCGAGCCAGGCGGCGGCGAGGGCGAGGAGTCGACGTCTCATCACGGCGGATGGTAGGACGGGCGAAAGCCGTCATCCCGCCGATACGCCGCCCTTCACCGCAAAGGCGCCGAAAGAGCGGCTACGGCTGCTCCAGGGCCGCCGCGTCCAGGGCCGTGGTGAGCCGGTCGAGGCGGGCGCGCAGGTCGCGGATCTCGTCGACGCCGAAGCCGGTCGCGGCCGCGATCCGGCGCGGCACCTCCAGGGCCCGCTCGCGCAGCGCGTCCCCCTCGCCGGTCAGCCGCACCTCGACCGAGCGCTCGTCGCGCGCGCTGCGCTCGCGCCGCACCAGGCCGGCCGCCTCCAGCCGCTTGAGCAGCGGCGACAGCGTGCCGGAGTCGAGGCGCAGGTGTGCGCCGAGCTGCTTGACCGGCAGGGTGCCGTGCTCCCAGAGCACCAGCATCACCAGGTACTGCGGGTAGGTGAGCCCGAGGTCCTTGAGGATCACCCGGTAGACGCCGCCGAAGGCGCGCGAGGCGGCGTGGAGGGAGAAGCAGATCTGGTGCTCCAGGCGCAGCCAGTCGGCGTCGGGGGCCGGCGGGGCGTCGGGCGTCGGGGTCGGGGCCATGCCTCCAGGATAGCGCCGGCGAACCATTTAGTTGTGCACAACTGAATTGTGTGCTCTACTTGTGGTCGTGCGGCGGCCGGAACCCTCGGAACCCGGCCGCCCGGTCACGACTTCGAGAGGGATGGTTCTTCCATGGACGCGCTCTACACCGCCGTCGCCACCGCCACCCACGGCCGCGACGGCCGTGCCTTCACCTCCGACGGCAAGCTGGACGTGCAGCTGGCCCCGCCGGTGGAGCTCGGCGGCAACGGTCAGGGCACCAACCCGGAGCAGCTCTTCGCCGCCGGTTACGCCGCCTGCTTCGCCAGCGCGCTCGGCCTGGTCGGCCGCCAGGCCAAGGTGGACGTCAGCGACGCCGCCGTCACCGGCGAGGTCGGCATCGGCAAGCAGGGCGAGGGCTTCGGCCTCGCGGTCACCCTGCGCATCGAGCTGCCGGCGTCCGTGGACGAGGCGACCGGCCGCAAGCTCGTCGAGCAGGCCCACCAGGTCTGCCCGTACTCCAACGCCACCCGCGGCAACATCCCGGTCGACCTCGTCATCGAGTAGCGCCTCCGCCGACCCGCGCCAGCACCTCGCCCGTCCGCCGGCTCCACGCCACCACCACCGCCTCCTCGGGCACCGGGTGCCAGCGCGTCAGCAGCAGCCAGCGCACGCGGTACCGGCGGGCGATCGCGGCGCGCTCGGCGCGGGTCGACCCCGGGGCGAGGTAGGCGCGGACGTCGGCGGCGCGGCGCAGCCGCTCCCGTTCGTCCAGCGCCGCGTCCGGCCAGGCGGGCGCGGCCAGGTCCGCGCCGTACCCGGCGATCGCGTGGACGGCGTAGTAGCCGTCGGTGATCACCGCCTCGCCGGGCTCGATGTGCCGCGCGGCCCACTCGTACGTCGGCCAGTGCGGCGGTCGCGCGAAGCCGACCGGGTCGAGCGGGCGCGGCACCACCGCCCCCGCGTGGACCGTGAGGAACCCGGCGCACGCCCCCGCCGCCGCGGCCCCGCCCAGCAGCCGCCGCCAGACCGGCCAGGGCCGGGGCACCGCCAGCTCCACCGCCAGCGCCACCTGCGCCGGCACCACCGTCAGCCCGAGGATCCGGCCGTAGGTGTAGTGGCCGCTGACCCAGCCGTACGCCACCACCAGGCAGTCCAGGGCGAACATCAGCACCAGCGGATCGCGCCACGAGCCGCGCCGGGCCCGCAGCCACAGCGCCGGCACCCCGAGCAGCACCAGCCAGAACCGCCCGCCGAGCCCCTCGTACAGCCGCCGGTGCATCCCGTCGACGCTGGCGTCCCCGGCCAGGGCGAGCGCGTCGAAGTACGGCCAGACCGCCGCCGTGAGCAGGGCGGCGGCCGCGGTCAGCGCCCACCGGCCGGCGAGCCTGCCGCACCAGTGCCGCTGCCACCCGGCGACCAGCGCCAGGGCCCCCAGGATCGCCGCCACCGACGTGATCGGGTGGACCAGCAGGATCACCCCGTACAGCGCGCCGAGCCCCGCGTGGCCGGACGGGCCGCGCAGCGCGCCCGGGCCCGCGTACCGCACCGGGCGGGCGTCACGGGCCCGCGCGCCGGTCAGCGCCCAGGCCCAGAGGGTCAGCCCGATGGCGAACGCGGACGGGTAGCCGAGGTTGCCCGTCATCGACATCAGGCCCAGGTAGCCGCTCCACCAGGCCCGCTCGGTGCCCCACAGCAGGGTCAGCGCGCCCAGCGCCAGCACCGGCGCCCACGGCCGCGGGGACAGCACGCGCACGAACCGGCCGAGGCCGGTCAGCAGCACCAGCAGGTTCACCGGGCCGGCGAGCTTCACCACCTCCCAGCCGGTGAACCCGGTCAGCCGGGCGAAGACGCCCTGCGCCACCGCGTACGGCGAGTAATAAGGGCTGCCCGCGCCCGGCAGGTCCGCCGTCGGATGGCGCGGCCGCAGCAGGTCGGCCTTCAGGCGTTCGACGACCGCCGCGTGCTGGCCGGCGTCGCAGCACAGCGGCACGCGCCAGTACGCCAGCGTCATCAGCAGGAAGAACAGGAAGCCGGCGGCCTGGTAGGGGGTGGGGCGCCAGGGACGGCCGCCGCGCAGCGCGGTCACGCCGCGCGGGGTCCGCCGGGTGAGGACTCCGGCGCTCACCGGTCTGAGGGGGATCGGAGCGTCTGAGGCATTTGCCGTATGTTCCCGCCCGGGTCAACGGCATGACCGCTGTCACCTCATCGGGCGAGCCCGACCGCCGGCTCCCGCGCCGGCGGCACCACCCGCCCCCGCACCACCGGCTCCAGCAGCTGCGGCACGCCCAGCACCGGCAGCAGCCAGACCATCACGATCAGCCGCTCGCCCCAGATGTTCACGTCCGGGTGCCCGGCCTGGGTGAGGATGCCGGTGAAGGCGGCCGCGACCAGGAAGCCGCCGAACGCGGGCCGCCGCCGCGCCCCCCACGCACCGGCCGCGAGGAAGGCCACGAACAGCGGCTCCCGCATCTGCCGCCGCAGCCACTCCACCCAGAAGTTCCCCTGGAGCCGGAGGAACTCCGGCCACGGGTCGGCCCGGTCCGGGCGGGCGAAGTGCCCGGTCAGCAGGTCCTGCAGGCTCTCCGACGCGGACGGGTAGCCGAGCACCCGCGCCATCAGCACCGTTCCCAGCGCGGCACAGCAGCCCACGCCCGCGATCGCCGCCACGCCGCGCCCCGGCGCCCGGCCCCGCCGCCACCGCCGGACGGCGAGCAGCACGCCCGCCGCCGCCAGGCACACCCCGAGGAACAGCGCCTGCGAGTGCTTGACGGTGAACAGCGCCGCCAGCGCACCGCCCACCAGGGCCGGTCCCGCCACGGTCCGCCGCCCCCGGAGCACCAGCGCGCAGCCCCACAGCGCCGCCAGGGTGAGCGCCATCATCAGCCCCTCGGTCATGGGGCGCATCGCGGTCGTCCCGCACGGCAGGACGTAGAACAGGGCCTGGCCGGTCAGCGCGAGCGGCACCGGCACGGACAGGGTCCGCAGCACCAGGAAGGCGAGGACCCCGCCCGCGGCCGCGATGACGACGCTCGCCGCCCAGATGCCCCACGTCACGCCGAACAGCGTCACGAACGGCACGAGGACCACCGGGTAGCCGGGCCGCGCCTCGAAGATCCGCATGAAGCGCTCCGGCATGAACGGCACGGTGTGCCCGCCGGTCTGTCCGGCCGCGAGCCGCGGCTCCACCCGCCCCCACTGCCGCGCCTCGCACTCCGACCTCACCCGCGGCCCGGGGTCCGGCCGGTGGAAGCGCACCACGTCCACGTTCTGCTTGCGCAGCGCCATCGACGCCTTGCCCGCGCAGAAGTAGTCGATGGTGGCGGTCGCCGCCGACCGCTTGTCCTCGCCGCGCAGGCTCAGCGCGTACGCGATGTAGTTCTTGGTGTCGGGGGTGGCCCGGCCGGTGACGTTCGCGAGCTGGAGCACGGCGAACAGGGCGGCCAGCAGCAGCACCCGGGTGCGCGGCCTCATGACGACGTCTGCAGGGACCGGCCGGCCGCGGGGGCGGGCAGCGCGCCGCGGACCGCCGCCGGCGCGGGCATCGGCTCGCCGAGCAGCAGCGTGCGCACGACCCGCTCGGCGGCCCGCCCGTCGTCGAACTCGCAGAACCGCTCCCGGAACGCGGCCCGCAGCCGGGCCGCCTCCTCGTCCCGCCACGTCCCGGAGCCGAACAGCCACGCCAGCTCCCGGTAGGAGCGGGAGACGTGGCCCGGCGGCTCGGCGGTGACGTCGAAGTAGGTGCCCCGGCTCGCCGCGTACGCGCCCCAGTCGTCGGCGTGCACGACGATCGGCCGGTCCAGCACGGCGTAGTCGAACATCAGGGCCGAGTAGTCCGTGACCAGCACGTCCGAGGCGAGCATCAGGTCCTCCACGCACGGCTCGTCCGTGGCGTCGACGAGCACGCCCCGCCGGTGCAGTTCGGACAGGCCCAGGCCGCGGGCCGGACCGGTGGCCAGGGACGGGTGCAGCCGGACGACGAGGGTGTGGCCGTCGCCCAGGTCTGCGGCGAACCGGGCCAGGTCGATCCGGTCCACGTGCCCGCCCCGGCGGTACTCGCGGCGGGTCGGCGCGTACAGCACCACCGTGTGGTCCGCCGGGACGCCGAGCCGGGCGCGGACCTCCCGGCCGTGCCGGGACCCGGCGTTCACGAGGACGTCGTTGCGCGGGCTGCCGGTGCGCAGCGAGGTGAAGTGGCAGGGGTACGCCCGCTCCCACACCAGCTCCGAGTACCGGTTGGCGACCAGGCTGTAGTCCCAGCGGTCCGCGCGGCGCAGCATCTGCGGCACGTCGAGGCCGTGCCGCGCGCCGGGCTTGCCCAGCAGGTCGGCGCCCATGAACTTCAGCGGGGTGCCCTGGTGGGTGTGGACGTGCACGCTGCCGGGCCGTTTGGCCAGCGTCCCCGGCCAGTTGACGTTGTTGACGAAGAACGTGGCCCGCTCGGTGACCCGGCGGTAGGCGGCGGAGCCGAGGACCACGTGCTCCACGTCCGGGGGCAGCAGGGCCGCCCGCTCCTCGTCGGCCACCACCCACACGCCCCGGACGTGCGGGGCGAGTTCGCGGGCCCGGTGGTAGACGGCCGCCGGGTCGCCGAGCACGCCCCGGTGCGAGAACGCCGAGTACACGGCGAGGTGCGGGTCCAGCGGCCGGCGGGCGTTGAGCGCGGACCGGGCCCGGCCGGCCCGCCCCAGGGCCGCGCCGCGCGCCTGCCGGGCCCGCCGCCCCAGCTCGCGGGCGGCTCGCCCGGCCTGCCGCCGCACGGCGTAGGCCGGGTACGAGCCCTCCAGCACCCGCAGCCCGGCGGGCACCTCGGCGCCCTCCGGCCGGTACGCGCGGAACATCCGGGCCGTGCGGCGGAAGAACTCGGCCTTGTCGGACGGCGGCAGCCGGTCCGGCTTGGCGAGGATGTCCAGGCAGTGCTCGCCCATCTTGGCGTGCAGGAGGGGCCGCCAGACGGCGAGCGCCGGGCGGGCGTCGACGAACGCGAAGACCCGCTCGTACTGCTCGTGGACGTCGAAGTGCTTGCGGCTGGTGGTGGACAGGATGCTGCCCCGGCGGCGCTGGCGGTAGTACAGGCAGATCCGGTCCAGCACGGCGATCCGCCCGGCGCTGAGCAGGACCGGGAACGTCCAGGGCGTGTCCTCGTAGTAGCCGGGCGGGAAGGCGAAGCCCTCCCGGGCGACGAAGTCCCGCCGGTAGACCTTGTTCCACACCACCATCAGCAGGTCGAGGACCTCGGGCCGCTCGGCGGCCGTGAAGGTGCCCGCGCCCGCTCCGGCGAGCACGTGCGCCAGGACGTTGCGCCGGGTGCCGCCCCACCAGTAGGTGCGGGCGTAGTCGAAGACCAGCACGTCGGGGTCGCCGGTCTCGTCGAGGCGGTCGGCCATCGCGCGCAGCGCGCCCGGCGTGAGGGTGTCGTCGCTGTCCAGGAAGAAGAGGTAGTCGCCGGTGGCGTGCGGCATCCCGGCGTTGCGGGCCCGGCCCAGCCCCACGTTCTCCGGCAGGTGCAGCACCCGCAGCCGCTCGTCGCGCTCCGCGTACGCGTCGAGGATCGCGCCGGTGCCGTCCGGCGAGCAGTCGTCGACGGCGATGACCTCGACGTCCCGGTACGACTGCCCGAGGACCGAGTCCAGGCACTCGCGCAGGAAGCCCTGCACCCGGAAACAGGGCACGATGATGCTGAAACGCGGCACGTCAGCTCCTTACGAGGGTCGTCGCGGCGGGGGCGGGGACGCGCTCGGCGAGGGGCAGCACCGGCGCGATCGCCTCGGGCGGCTCGCCGAGGAACACCCGGCGCACCACCCGCTCGGCGGCCCGGCCGTCGTCGAACTCGCAGAACCGCTCCCGGAAGGCGGTCCGCCGCGCGGCCGACGCGGCGTCCGCGTACGACCCGTCCCGGAACACCCGCGCCAGCTCCTCCGGCGTGCGGGCGACCGGGCCGGGCGGCGCGGCCATCAGGTCGAAGTAGACGCCCCGCGTCTCCCGGTAGACGTCCCAGTCGTCGGCGTACACGACGATCGGCCGGTCCAGGTTGGCGTAGTCGAACATGATCGACGAGTAGTCGGTGACCAGCGCGTCGGCGGCCAGGCACACCTCCTCCGAGGAGCGGTGCGCGGTCACGTCGATGACCCGGCCGCCGCCGCCGGCCCGCCCGCCCCGGTCGTAGAAGTAGTGGGCGCGCAGCAGCACCACGACGTCCTCGCCGGCCGCCGCGCAGAACGCCTCCAGGTCCAGTCCGCCCGTCTCGAAGCCGGTGCGGTAGTCGCGGTGGGTCGGGGCGTACAGCACGGCGGTGCTGCCCTCGGGGACGCCGAGCTCCGCGCGGACGCGGGCCACGTCCGCGGCGGTCGCCGTGTAATACACGTCGTTGCGCGGATAGCCGTACTCCAGCTGCTCGTAGGAGCCGGGGAAGGCGCGTTCCCACATCTGGGTGGAGTGGCGGTTGGCGGAGAGGTTGTAGTCCCAGCGGTCCACGCGGCCCAGCAGCCTGGCGAAGCTGCCGGTCGCCGCCGCGACCACCGGGTACGTCGACTGGTCGACGCCCATCGTCTTCAGCGGGGTGCCGTGCTGGGTCTGCAGGTGCACGCTGCCGGGCCGCTTGACCACGCCTTCCGCGAAGTTGGCGTTGTTGACCAGGTAGGTCGCCCTCGCGAGCACCTCCCAGTAGCGGCGGCCGCCGATGACCGCGTGCTCGACGCCCGGCGGCAGGGTGTGCTCCTGGCCGGCCTCCACCAGGAACACCGAGCGGATGTGCGGGGCGAGTTCGCGGGCCTTGGCGTGGATCGCGGCCGGGTTGCAGGCGTAACCGCGGCCCCAGTACGCGCAGTACACGGCGAGGTGCGGGTCCAGCGGCCGGCGCAGCTGGGCCTGGTACAGCAGGCGGGTGCGCAGCCCCTGGGGGCGGGGCAGGCGCCCGGCCGCCGCCGACGCCGCCTGGTTGCCGCCGCGCAGGGCGTGGAACGCCGTGTACGCGCCGGCCGCCAGCAGCCGGTGCTGCACGCCGAGGCTGCCGCCGGGCGGATGGAAGCCGGCCGGGCGGTGGCGCCGGTACAGCGCGCTCGCCCGGCGGAAGAAGGCGCGCCGCCCGGCCGGCAGCCGCCGCGGGTGCGCGGCCGTCTTCAGGATCAGGGCGAACAACTGCTCGAACAGCGGGCCCGACCGCTCGGGCGGCAGCCCCGCCCCGGCGGCGCGGTCGAGGACCAGCCCGGCCTGGTCCAGCAGCTCGGCGTGGTGCTCGCCGGGCTGGTTCAGCCGGCTGCCCTGCCGCCGCACCAGGTGCCGGACCACGACCGAGCGCAGCACCGCCATCCGCTCGGCGCCCAGCACGGCCAGACCGCCCCAGCCGACGTCCGTGAAGTGCCCGTCGGGGAAGGCCAGCCGCCGCTCGGCGACGAACGCCCGGCGGTAGGCGGCGCTCCACGCCGGCAGCAGCACGCCGGTCAGGCCGGGCGCCCGGTCCGGGGCGAACGCCCCGTCCGGCGCGCCCTTCAGCAGCGGGGCGGCCGGGTTGGCCGGCTCGCCCTCCCACCAGGGGACGCGCTCGTGCTCGAAGTGCAGCACGTCGACCTCGCCCGTCCGCGCCAGGCGGGCGTCCAGCTCCGCCAGCGCCCCCGGCACCAGCACGTCGTCGCCGTCGAGGAACAGCAGGTACGTGCCGGTCGCCGCCCGCATCCCGGTGTTGCGCGCCCCGGCCAGACCGGCCGACGCGGGGGAGTGCACGGGCGCCACCCGGGAGTCCCGCCCGGCGTGCCGGGCGACGACGTCCGCCGCGGGCGAGCCGGACACCCCCGCGTTCCCGGCGCCGCCCGGACCGGGGGCACCCCCCTCGCAGACCGGGATCAGCTCGAAGTCGCCGAAGGACTGGGCGAGGACCGAGTCCAGCGCCTGGGACAGGCGGCCCGCGACTCCGTGGGACGGGACGATGATGCTGAAGCGGGGCATTCTGCTCTTTCTGTCGTGGTCCTGCTGCTCTCAGACCAGGGGGCGGCGGCCGGGCCGCCCCGTCGGCCGCACGGTGGGCGGCCGGGACGGGGCGGGCCGCGACGAGCTGGGGGGCATACGGACTCCCGGAGTGGAAACGGCGGTCAGACGCGGTCGGTGACGGGCAGGGCGGCGGCGGACTGCTGCGGCACGGTCGCCAGCGGGGACCGCGCCAGCGAGGCGGCGGCCGAGGGCGCCGGGCGGCGCTCCTCCAGCGGCACCACCGGCGGCACGTCCCGCTGCCCCAGCACCACGTGCCGCACGACGCGCTCGGCGGCGTGGCCGTCGTCGTACGGGCAGAAGCGCTCGCGGAAGGCCGAGCGCAGCTGCGTGGAGCGCGAGCCGCGCCAGTGCCCGGTGGCGAAGATGTCGATCAGCTCGTCCTCGCTGCGGGCGACCGCGCCCGGCGGGAAGGAACGCAGGTCGAAGTAGGTGCCGCGGGCCGCCTCGTACGCCTCCCGGTCGTCGGCGTGGATCACGATCGGCCGGTCGAGGCCCGCGTAGTCGAACATGAGGGACGAGTAGTCGGTGACCAGGGCGTCCGAGGCCAGGCACAGCGACTCGACGCTCGGGTGGCCGGAGACGTCGACGACCCGGTCCGAACCGGTGACCGGCGGGCCGCCGGACCGGTGGGGGAACGGGCGGGCCAGGACGACGAAGCGCGGACCCAGCCGCCGCACCACCCGCTCCAGGTCCAGGGCCACGCGCTGGGTGCGGCGGTAGTCGCGGTGGGTCGGCGCGTACAGGATCGCCACCGAGCCCTCCGGGATGCCGAGGGACTCGCGCAGCAGCGCCACGTCCGCCTCCGTCGCCCGCTGGAAGACGTCGTTGCGGGGGCAGCCGTACTCCAGCGTCGTGTAGCGGCCGGGGTGGACCCGCTCCCAGGTCAGCGTGGAGTGGCGGTTGGCGGACACCACGTAGTCCCAGGCGTCGACCTGGCGCAGCAGCTCGCCGAAGTCCGTGCCGCGGGCCGCCGCCGGGCGGTCCTGCAGGTCCAGGCCCATGTGCTTGAGCGGGGTGCCGCGCTGCGTCTGGACCAGGACCTGGCCGGGGCGCTTGACCAGGCGGGGGTCGAACTCCGCGTTGCACACCAGGTACCTGGCGCGGGCCAGGGACGTCCAGTGGGCGGCCGTGCCCGGGGTCAGGCGGCGGGTGCCCGGCGGGATCGTGTGGTGGTGCTCGGGGCGGGCGACCCACGCCGTGCGCAGGTGCGGGGCGTAGGTGCGGAACGCCTCCTCCAGCGCGCCCGGGCTGCAGCCGTGGCCGCGGCCGTCGTGGGCGGTGAACACCGCCTCGGCACGCAGCGGCAGGCAGCGCTGGACGCGGTAGTGCAGCCGCAGCGCCGCGGAGCGCAGGGACTCCAGGGCCGCGCCCGCGAGCCGGGCCGTCCCGCGCCGCCGGGCCGACGCCCACCGCAGCGCCGCGTAGGTGCGGCGCAGGCCCAGGCGCATCAGGACGTGGTGGGCGCGGGACCGCAGCGGGACGGCGGCGCCCGGGGCGCGGTAGCGGCGGTAGTGGGCGCGGGCCCGGCGCCAGAACTCCGCGCGCGAGGCCCGCGGCAGCCGGTCCGGCCGCGCGTACACCGTCACCAGGTGCTCGACCATGCGGCGGAAGAGCACCGGCCGCCACCGCTCCAGCCCGGGCCGCTCCGCGACGTACGCGAAGACCCGGTCGTACTGGTCGAAGACGTCGAAGTGCCGCTCGCTGGTGGTGCGCAGGATGCTGCCCCGGCGCCGCTGCCGGTAGTGCACGCACACCCGGTCCAGGGTCGCGATCGTCTCCGCGCTCATCAGCACCGGGTAGGTCCAGGGGGTGTCCTCGTAGTAGCCGGGCGGGAAGGCGAACCCGGCCTCCTCGACGAACTCCCGCCGGTAGGCCTTGTTCCAGGCCACCATCAGCAGCCGCAGCAGGCCCGGCCGGTCCTCCAGGCGGAACGGGGCCGGGCCCTGCTCGGTGAGCTGGGCCGCGGCCTGGTTGCGGACGGCCTCGCCCGTCCAGTACGTGCGCGCGTAGTCGTAGACCAGGACGTCGGGTTCGCCGGTCTCCTTCAGCCGGTCGGCGATCGAGCGCAGCGCGTCGGGCGTCAGCGTGTCGTCGCCGTCGAGGAAGACCAGGTAGTCGCCCGTCGCCCGCGCCACGCCCGCGTTGCGGGCGGGCCCGAGGCCGGTGTTCTCGGACAGGTGGACCGCCCGCACGCGCGGGTCGCGCGCGGCGAACTCGTCGATGATCGCGCCGCAGGCGTCCGGCGAGCGGTCGTCGACGGCGACGACCTCGAGATCGGGATACGACTGGGAGAGCACCGATTCCAGGCACTCGTGCAGGTACGCCTGGACCTGGTACGCGGGGACAATGACACTGAACCTGGGCAAGGGGCATCCATCGGTCGGCGCGGGCGTTCGGCCCGGGAACGGCCGATGCGCCGTCCTGGTTACGGACGCTGCTGCATACGGGGGACACCGGGGACACGCCGGGAGGCGGGCCGGTGGGGGCCCGCCTCCCGCTCGACCGCCCTGTGACCAGGGCTACTTGACCGCGCCCGCCATCACACCGGACACGAACTGCCGCTGGAACGCGAAGAACACGGCCAGCGGGATCACCATCGAGATGAACGCGCCGGGTGCCAGCACGTCGATGTTGTTGCCGAACTGCCGTACCTGCGTCTGCAGGGCGACCGTGATCGGCTGGCTGCCGGAGTCGGTGAAGATCAGCGCGACCAGCATGTCGTTCCACACCCACAGGAACTGGAAGATGCCCAGCGAGGCGATCGCCGGTCCGCCGAGCGGCATCACGACCCGCAGGAACAGGCGCAGTTCACCGGCGCCGTCCAGCCGGGCCGCCTCCAGCAGCTCCCGGGGGATCTCCGCGAAGAAGTTCCGCAGCAGGAACACCGCGAAGGGCAGGCCGAAGCCCACGTGGAAGAGGACCACGCCGGTCAGGGACCCGAAGATGCCGATCCCGCCGAAGAGTTCGGCGATCGGGATCAGCGCCACCTGCACCGGCACCACCAGCAGGCCGACCACGCCCAGGAACCACCAGTCGCGGCCGGGGAACTCCATCCACGCGAACGCGTAGCCCGCGAGGGAGCCGATCACCACCACCAGCACCGTCGCCGGGACGGTGATGTACACCGTGTTCAGCAGGGAGCCGGTGATGTCGTCGTTCTCCAGCAGCCGCCGGTAGGCGTCGAAGGTGAGCTGCGAGGGCTCGGTCAGGACGTTCCACCAGCCGTCCGCCGCCATGTCCTGCGGCGTGCGCAGACTGGCCAGCAGCAGGCCGATCGTCGGGACCAGCCAGAACAGGCCGACGACGACCAGGAACACCCGCACCGCGCCGCCGCCGACGCCCTCGGCGAGCCGGGCGCCCAGTGACTGCCGCCGCGCCCGCACGGGGGCCCGGGGCGGCGGCGCCGCCTTGCCGGGCGTGCCGGTGTCCGCGGTCATCGCCGCACCTCCCGCCTGAGCCGACGGATGTTGAACCACATCACCGGGATCACCAGCAGCAGCAGGAACACCGCGATGGCGCTCGCGATGCCCGGCTGGTCCTCGGAGAAGCCCTTGCGGTACAGCTCCAGCGCCAGGACGTTGGCGTCGTCCTGGGAGGAGCCCGGGGCGATGATGAAGACCAGGTCGAAGACCTTCAGCACGTTGATCATCAGCGTGACGGTGACGACCGCGAGGACCGGCGCCAGCAGTGGCACCGTGACCCGCCGGAACACCTGCCACTCGTTCGCGCCGTCGACCCGGGCGGCCTCCAGCAGCTCCCGGGGCACGCCCGCGAGCCCCGCCGCGATCAGCACCATCGCGAACCCCGCCCACATCCAGATGTACGCGCCGATGACGGCGGGCGTGACCAGCGACGGACCCAGCCAGTCCAGGCCGTTGTACGGCTCCTTGAAGTTGTCGGCCGGCAGCCGCAGCAGCGCCCCGTCGGCCTTCGACGACAGGGAGAACGTGCCGTCGGCGGCGGCCGTGGCCGTCTCCACCACCCGGCCGTCCCTGACCGCCTCGATCCTCATGCCCGGATAGCCCTGTTCGGCCGGGTCGACGCCGTTGAGCGTGCCGACGCCCTTGCCGCGGGTGAAGTCCTGCCAGGTCGTGCCGGTGATCCGGCCCGGCTCGGGCTCCGCCGCCGCGGCCTCCTTCGCGTCGCCGGGCATCAGGTCGGGGGCGACGCCCACCAGGGGCAGGCGGACGACCTGCCCGGTGCGCACCGGCTCCCTGGTGACGAACGCGCCCCCGCCGGCCGCCTCCAGCGGCGACTCGCGGCCCGGGTGCGCCTTCGGGAACGCCGACGACGGGGCGAAGGTGTCGTGGACGCCCACCCACACGGCATTGGCGACGCCCTTGTCCGGGTCCTGGTCGTACACCAGGCGGAAGATGATGCCGGCCGCCAGCATCGAGATCGCCATCGGCATGAAGACGACCAGCTTGAACGCCGTGCCCCAGCGCACCCGTTCGGTCAGCACCGCGAAGACCAGGCCGAGCGCCGTGGCGACCGTCGGCGCGAACACCACCCAGATGATGTTGTTCTTCAGGGCGGTGCGGATGCCCTCGTCGGTGAACAGCGCCTCGTAGTTGTCGAACCCGGCGAGGCCGTCGCCGGACTGGTCGTAGAAACTGCGGACGACGGAGTACCCGATCGGGTAGACCACGAGCGCGCCGAGCAGCACCAGGGCGGGCAGCAGGAACAGCGCCGCCACCGTCCTGCGGGTGCCCGTCACGCTCCTGCGCGACTGCGGAGCGGCAGGGGCCGCGGGGATCCCTGCCGCCGGATCCGACGCCATGGCGTCAGCCCCCGTACGCGGCGGCCGCGTCGGCCTCCAGCTTCCGCTGCGTGCCCGCGACGTCCTGCGGGTTCTTCAGGAAGTCCTGGAGGGCCTTCCACTCGCCCTTGCCGGGCGTGCCGCCGAACGCCTGCGGGGCCTGGTCGGACATGTCGAAGCGGACGTCGTCGCCGGCGTCGATCAGCGCCTTGGCGATGCGCCGCTGCACCTCGTTCGGGTACGCGTCGTTCGGCACGCTCTTGTTGGGCGACAGGTACCCGCCCAGCCCGGCCTGGACGGTCGCCGCGTCCGGGGAGGCGAGGAAGGTGGCCAGCGCCTGGGCCGCCTCGGAGTCCTCCAGGATCACCGCCGCGTCCCCGCCGGTGACCACCGGCGCGGTGTCGCCCACCGCCGGGAACGGGAACACCTTCGCGTCCGTGCCGACCTTCGCCTCGGTCTCGCCGATGTTGACCTGCACGAAGTCGCCCTCGAAGACCATGCCGGCCTTGGGCTGGTCCCCGCCCGTGAAGGTCTGCGTCACCGAGGCCGGGAACTCGGTCTGCAGCGCGCCGTTCGCGCCGCCCGCGACGAAGTCCTTCTTGCCCCAGATCTCCGCCAGCGTGGTCAGCGCGTCCGCGACGGACCGGTCCGTCCACTTGATCTCGTGCTTGGCCAGCTGGTCGTACTTCTCCGGGCCCGCCTGCGAGAGGTAGACGTTCTCGAACCAGTCGGTCAGCGTCCAGCCGTCGGCGCCGCCGACCGAGAACGGGGTGACACCGGAGTCGTACACCGTCTGCGCGGTGGCGACCAGGTCGTCCCAGGTCTTGGGCTCCTGCGCCCCCGCGTTCTCGAAGACCTGGGCGTTGTACCAGACCAGCGACTTGTTGGCGGCCTTGTAGTAGACGCCGTACTGCTCGCCGTCGACCTTGCCGATGTCCTGCCAGCCCTGCGCGTAGTTCTTGGCGAGCTGTTCCCGCGCCGCGCTGCCCAGCGGCTTGGCCCACTTGCGCTCCACGGCCTGCTTGATCGCGCCGGGCTGCGGGAGCAGCGCGACGTCCGGCGGCTGGCCGCCCGCGATCTTCGAGCCGAGGAAGTTGACGATCGGGTCCTGCGCGGGCACGAAGGTCACCTTGGCGCCCGTGCGCTTCTCGAACTCGGCGAGGACCTTCTTGAAGTTGGCCTGCTCGGCGCCCGTCCACACGGCGGCGACCTCCAGGCTCTGGCCCTTCAACTCGGGGAGGGTGACGGTGGTCCCGGTCTCCTGGGCACCTCCGCCGCCCGTGTCGGTGTCCCCGCCGTCGTCGTCACCGCCGCAGGCGGTCAGCGTGAACGCGAGGGCCCCCGCCACGAGGGCGGCTGCGGCCCTGCCCGCCGTGGAGCGCCTGGGAGACCTGCGTGTCCGGATGGTGCTGCTCGTCCTGCGCATCACTGCCCCGTTCTTCGTTCCTCGTCGAACGTCGAGCGCTGTCCCGTGCGATCTGTCCCGTGCGATCTGGTGTACGCCCGGGGGGTCGGGTCGGCAAGAGCGCGTCCGCTGTCAAGGCGGGGATCGTGACCGCGTCGTGACGCGCCGCGCCGGGGGACGGCCGCGCCCGGCCGTCCCCCGGCCACAGTGTCCTCCGGCACGGGGGCTGCGGCACGGGGGCTGCGGCACCCGGGGTGCGGGACTTCCGCGATCGGCTGCGCGGGCTGGAGCGGGACGGCCCCTTGGCGCGCGGCAGCGGTACGCGACACCGGCGCACGCGGCACCGACACCGGTACACGGCAGCGGTACGCGGCACTGCGGGGCACGGCACCCCCGCGCGCGCCGGGCGTCGGCGAGCGACCACGCCCTCCCGCCCGTCCCGCGCCGGCGACCGCCCCCCGCCCTACAACAGCGACGGCACCTTCACGGCCGCGACCTCGCGCGACGCCCGTTCCAGCGCGCTGGCGAGCAGGGCCAGGTCCGTGGGCCCGTTGCCCAGCTCCCGCACCGGCCGGCGGGCCGGCGGATCGCCCATGCGGTGCCACTCCAGCGGCACCACCGTCGGGCGCAGCGTCGCCGTGCGGGGGATGCGGCCGGTGACCCGCCCGCCCTGGAACGCGGTGACCCGCCCGTCCGCGCCGGTCAGGCGCCCGCGCCCGGGGGCCGGCTGCTCCGGGCCCGGCACCGGCGCGTCCAGCGTGACGCGCACGGCGGCCCGCCGCGCCGGCTCGGTCTGCTCCGTGCGGCCCCCGGGGCCGGTCGCCGCCACGAGGTGCACGCCCAGCCGCTCGCCCTCCCTGGCCACGGCCTCCAGCGCGCGCATCACCGAACCGGCCGCGGGCCGTCCGGGTGATCCGAGCGCGGGGGAGACCAGCGCGTCCAGGTCGTCCACGACCACCACGAGCCGGGGCAGCGGCGGAGCGGTCCGCGTCTGCGGCCGGGCGCCTCCGGGCCGCAGCCGGATCGTCGAACTGGGCGGCGCCTCCAGGTCCCCGGTGTGGTCCGGGGCCGCCGCGGCCCCGCGGGTCGCCGCCGTGCGCTGGGCGACCATCCGGCCGGACAGCTCCCTGCCGGTGTGCCACTCGGTGAAGTCGGACCGCCCCAGCAGCTCGGCGCGCCGCTTCAGCTCCGCGGTCAGGGACTGGGCGAACTCCCGCATGCGCACGGGGTCGTTGGCGGTGAGGTGGGTGGTGACGTGCGGCACGTCGGTGCACACGCGCAGTCCGTCGCCGGGCCCGTCGGCCGCGCCGCTGCCGCCGCGGCCGTCCACCAGCACCATGCCCAGGCGGTCGGGCCGCTCGGCGGCGGCCAGCGACGCGACCACGGCCCGCAGCAGCTCGGTCCGTCCGCTGCCCGCCGGTCCCTCGACCAGCAGGTGCGGCCCCTCGGCCGCCAGGTCCACGGCGACCGGCCCGCGCGGCCCGGCGCCCAGCACGGCGCACACCCGCCCGCCGAGCGCCGCCGGGTCGTCGGCCGCGTCCGCCCAGCGCGCCATCAGGGAGGCGGGCGTGGCCCGCGCCAGCCCCAGCTCGTCGAGGAGGCGCGCGGCCTGCGGCAGCGGAGCGGACACCCGCGCGTGCCGCTCCCCGGCGGAGCCGTCCGGCCGCAGCGGCGCCAGCGCCCGCGCGAACCGCTCGGCCCACGGGAGGGAGACGGCGTCGACGGTGGCGACGGTGCCGTGGCTGATCGGGCCGGGCGCCGGATGCCCGCCCGGCACGGCGGTCTCCCGTCCGGTGCGCGCCACGCGCATCACCCGCAGGGCCGTGGCCACGTCCCCGCTGAGCAGCGCGACGGCACCGCACTCCCGGAACCCCGGGGACACCGCGCAGGCCGCCTCGTACGTCTCCGTCACCGGCGAGGCCGGGGAGGCGGCGGCCGTCTCGGCGAGGCACAGCAGGTGGATCCCGGCCCGCGGCCCCTCCAGGGCCAGCCGCGCCACCGCCTCGCGCAGGTCGGCACCGCCGGGGTCCCCGTCCACGACGACGACGGTGTACGGCCCGGGGAAGCCGCCCGTGCCGTCCCCGCCGGTGTCGTCCCGGGCCCAGGACGGGCGCCGGACGGGACCGCGGGACGGGTCCTGCGGGACCGGGCCGCCGGGAGCGCCGTGCTGCGCCTGGGCCGGGATGCCGGCAGCGGTGCGCGCCGGGCCGCCGGGCGCGGCCTGCGCCGGGATGCCGGGGCCGGGCGCGGCCTGCGCCGCGAGGTCCTCCAGGCGGCGCAGCAGTTCGCCGGTGCGGGCGGCGGCCTGTTCGGGGTTGTAGGCGAGCAGCAGGCGGCAGTCCTGGCCGTGGCCCGGGCGGACGTGCGGCAGCCACCCCAGCCAGGACCACTCGGCGGTCCGCTCCGCCACGGGACGGCGGCCGTCCGCGCTGACTAGGACGATCTCCAGGGTGTCGGGGGAGTGCAGCGCGGCGAGCTGGGCCAGCACCACGCGGGCCAGCCCGGTGAGCCGTTCGCGCGGACCGGCCAGGCCCAGGGCCCCGACCTCGCGCAGCCCCGTGGTCACCGGCACCGCGGGCAGCAGGCCCGAGCCGTCGGGCGCCGCCCGGTCGGCCGTGCCGAGCCGCACCGCGAGCGCCTCCGGGTGTCCCGGCCCGCGCTCCCACAGCCGCGGTCCCGGACCCAGTGCCGTCAGCAGCAGCGCGGCGGGGTCCGGCCAGGTCTCCCGCACGGGCGGTGCCACGGTCACGGGCTCCTCGGCCGCGCCCGCGGCCTCGTCGCCGTACGCACCGGGTCCGGCCGCCTCCGCTTCCCCGCGGCCCCCGGCCAGCCGCCGTGCCCACGCGGTGAGCCCGCCCCGCCGGCGTCCGCCCGGCGGCACCTCGGTCCCCTGCGGGGGAGTTCCGGTGCGGCCGCCGTCGCGTCCCTCGCGCCCGGCCGCCGCGTCGCCGTCCACCGACGGGTGCGGTGCGAAGCCGTGCGGGCCGAGGGCCGGACCGTGCGCGTCCAGGGCGGCACCGTAGGGGTCCAGGGCGGCACCGTACGGGTCGAGGCCGGCACCGTACGGGTCCGCGGCGAAGCCGCGCGGCCCGGGGCCGCCGCGGGCCGCCGCGCCGGAGCGCGGGTCCTCGGCCGCCGGCCGGGAAGCCGGGCCGCCGGCCGCCGCGGCGTACGGGGACCGCCCGCCGTGGGTGTCACCGTCCCCGGGCGCCCCCGGCACCGCGCCGCGCGCACGACCGTCCCGCGCGCCGGAACCACCGGGAGCGGGATACCCCGGACCTCCGCCGGAACCGCCGGGGGCCGGGTACGCGGAGCCCCCGCCGGAACCACCGGGGGCCGGGTACGCGGAGCCCTCGCCGGAACCACCGGGGGCCGGGTGCCCGGCGCCTCCCGCGGCCCCGGTCCCCGCCCCGCCCCCGGGCGACCCGGTACGCGGAGCACCCTCCGCGCCCCCCGGACGCGCCAGGCCCCCCGGAGGGCCGGCCGCTCCCGGCAGATCCACTCCCCGGCTCTCGACCCGGGGCGCCCTGCCCTGCCCCGGCACCACGGGCGACGGGCCGGAGCCCGGCCCGTGTCCGCCCGCGGCGGGGGCGGGGACGCCCCAGCCCGCCGAGCCGTAGGCGTGCGGCGCGGGGCCGGAGGGGACGCCGGGCGCGGCGGACGCCGCCCCGGCCGGGGGAACGGGCACGCGCACGTGCCCCTCGCCGTCCGGAGCCGTCTCCACGCGGGCGCCCGGCCCCCCGGCGGGAGCCAGCCGCAGGGCCGACTCGCCGATCCGCAGCAGGGCGCCCGGCGCGAAGCGGACCGGACGGGGCCCCACACGCCTGCCGTCCAGGGCCGTGCCGTTGGTGGAGCCGAGGTCGACGACCGAGACGCGGCCGTCGGCGGCGACGGTCACCGCGCAGTGCAGCCGGGAGACGTCCGGGTCGTCGAGCGGGACGTCGGCGTCGGCCGAGCGGCCGACACGGATCTCACCGCCGTGCAGCAGGTGGACCCCGCCCGCGTCGGGACCCGCGACGATCCGGAGCTGGGCCGGGGCGTCGGCCAGCTCGGGGTGCGGCTCGGGCTCGCCCGGGGCGCCCACCGACAGCACCGCGCCGTCGGTCAGCGGGGGTTCGCCGAGCGTGCAGCGCTGGGCGTCCAGCCGTTGCTCCCCCGCGTACAGCACGGGGGAGCCGGAGCCTTCGCCGGAGACCGCCGAGGCGAGTGCCGACGCGACCGCGGCCAGGGCGGTGCCGGCGGGTGCCGTGACCAGCACGTCGCAGCGCGCGGCGCGGTCCCGCGCCGAAGGGGGCGGGCCCAGCGGGTCTACGACGGTCAGCCGGATCTGCATCGCCGTCAGCGGTCCCTTCTGCACGGGCACGGAGTCCCCCACCCCGCACGAGCACGTCGGCCAGTACTGCAGGCATCCTCGCACCTGTCACTGACAACGCGCCCGCCTCTCGGGAACAAGTGATCTTGATTGGTCGGCTCTGCCCGCAAAAGTGCCGGGGAGAGGGCCCACCGGCGACCGCTTGAGATCGGTCACGCCTGCTTTCGGCAACCTCGGGACCGGGGTGAGCGTCTTTCCTTCGAACGTGTGCGGGAAGGCGTACGTACGTGAGCGGGACCGCGGAGGGCGCGACCCACAGGAAGACGACAGCCCGGTCCCGCGCACCACGGCACTACAGTGGTTCGGAACACAGGCGAACAGGCAAGGCAAGCAGCAGGGAGCGCGTGACGTGCGGCCAGTCGGCAGCAAGTACCTGCTCGAGGAGCCGCTCGGACGCGGCGCCACGGGCACCGTCTGGCGAGCCCGCCAGCGGGAGACCGCGGGCGCCGAGGCGGCCGTGCCCGGACAGCCCGGCGAGACCGTGGCGATCAAGGTCCTCAAGGAGGAGCTCGCCAACGACGCCGACGTCGTGATGCGCTTCCTGCGGGAGCGCTCCGTCCTGATGAGGCTCACCCACCCCAACATCGTCCGGGTCCGCGACCTGGTGGTCGAGGGTGACCTGCTGGCGCTGGTCATGGACCTCGTCGAGGGTCCCGACCTGCACCGCCACCTGCGCGAGAACGGCCCGTTCACGCCGGTGGCCGCCGCGCTGCTGACCGCCCAGATCGCCGACGCGCTCGCCGCCAGCCACGCCGACGGCGTGGTGCACCGCGACCTGAAGCCGGCCAACGTCCTGCTCGCGCAGAACGGCGACCGGATGCACCCGATGCTGACCGACTTCGGCATCGCCCGGCTGGCCGACTCCCCGGGCCTGACCCGCACCCACGAGTTCGTCGGCACGCCCGCGTACGTGGCGCCCGAGTCCGCCGAGGGCCGCCCGCAGACCTCCGCCGTCGACATCTACGGCGCCGGCATCCTGCTCTATGAACTGGTCACCGGCCGCCCGCCGTTCGCCGGCGGCTCCGCCCTGGAGGTGCTGCACCAGCACCTGAGCGCCGAGCCGCGCCGCCCCTCCACCGTCCCCGACCCGCTGTGGACGGTCATCGAGCGCTGCCTGCGCAAGAACCCCGACGAGCGGCCCAGCGCCGTCAACCTCGCGCGCGGCCTGCGGGTCGTCGCCGAGGGCATCGGCGTGCACGCGAACTCCGCGCAGATCGCCGCCGCCGAGAACGTCGGCGCGCTGCTCGTGCCCGACCCGGCGCCCGCCCCCGTACCGGGCGTCCCGGGCGCCCCCGGCGGCTCCGGCGACGCCGACCCGACGCAGGTGCTGCCGCAGGGCGCGGGGTCGTACGACCCCAACGCCGCGACCAGCGTCCTGCCGCAGACCGGCGGCCCGGCCGGCGCCGCCGACCCCACCGCCGTCCTGCCGAACCGGGGCGCGGCCGACCCCACCGCCGTCATGCCGCCGGTGCCGCCCGGCCCGCCCGGGCAGCAGGGCCCGCCCGGCCAGCAGGAGCCGCACCCCTGGCAGAACCAGCTGCGCGCGGCCCGCGACCGCAACGAGCAGACGCAGGTCCAGTACCTCGACCCGAACGAGGACCCGCTGCGCCGCCGCCCCCAGCGGCAGGTGGCCCGGCCCCAGCAGCAGCCGCGCCAGCAGCAGCCGCGCCAGTCCCAGCCCCAGCCCCGTCAGCCCCAGCGGCGGCAGCAGCAGCCCCCGCCCGCCCCGGGCTACGGCCAACACCAGCCGCAGCCGTACGCTCCGCGCCCCCAGCAGCCGCAGCCGCAGCGGTACGCCCCGCCCGCGCCGCCGGAGCCGCAGCGGCCCGCGCGCGAGCCCCGGCCGCCGCGGCAGCGCAGCGCCAACCCGATGCGGATCCCCGGGCTGGGCTGCCTCAAGGGCTGCCTGTTCACGCTCGTCATCCTGTTCGTCGCGGGCTGGCTGATCTGGGAGCTGAGCCCGCTGCAGGACTGGATCGGCACGGGCAAGAGCTACTGGGCGCAACTCAGCGACTGGTTCGGCGACATCACCGGCTGGATCGAGGAGCTGGGCAACAGCTCGCCGCAGCAGTGAGTCCGCAGCGGCAAGTCCGGAGACTTGTCGACATCCGGCGGGTGATTTCCGCCTCCGCTGTGAAGGTTGGTTCGTCGTACGCGTAGTTTTGACGACAACACGCGTCGGTAGGAGCAGCCTTGGCACGGAAGATCGGCAGCCGGTACACCGCCCACCAGATCCTCGGGCGGGGCAGCGCCGGCACGGTGTGGCTGGGCGAGGGGCCGGAGGGGCCCGTCGCCATCAAGCTGCTGCGGGAGGACCTCGCGTCCGACGAGGAACTCGTGGGGCGCTTCGTCCAGGAGCGCACGGCCCTGCTCGGCCTGGAGCACCCCAACGTCGTCTCCGTGCGCGACCTCGTCGTCGACGGCAACGACCTCGCCCTGGTCATGGACCTCGTCCGGGGCACGGACCTGCGGACCCGGCTGGAGCGCGACCGGCGGCTCGCCCCCGAGGCGGCGGTCGCGATCGCCGCCGACGTCGCGGACGGCCTGGCGGCGGCGCACGCCGCCGGGGTCGTCCACCGCGACGTCAAGCCCGAGAACGTCCTGCTGGACATGCAGGGCCCGCTCGGGCCGGGCGGCTCCCACCGCGCCCTGCTGACGGACTTCGGGGTGGCCAAGCTCATCGACACCCCGCGCCGGACCCGGGCCACGAAGATCATCGGCACGCCCGACTACCTGGCGCCCGAGATCGTGGAGGGCCTCCCGCCCCGGGCGTCGGTCGACATCTACGCGCTGGCCACGGTCCTGTACGAGCTGCTGGCGGGCTTCACGCCGTTCGGCGGGGGCCACCCGGGCGCGGTCCTGCGCCGCCACGTCACCGAGACGGTCGTCCCCCTGCCCGGCATCCCCGACGAGCTGTGGCAGCTGCTCGTGCAGTGCCTGGCCAAGGCGCCGGCCTCCCGGCTGCGGGCCTCCGAGCTGGCGGCCCGGCTGCGGGAGCTGCTGCCGATGCTGGCGGGCATGCCGCCGCTGGACGTCGACGAACCGGACACCGAGGCGGCCGAGGAGCCGCGGGACGAGCCGGCGCCGGCCGCCGGCCCCGCGCCGGGCGCCGGGGCACCGGCCCGCCGGCGCGGCGCGGTCCCGCTGGTGCCGGGGGCGAAGCCGGCCGACTCCAACCGGGACACCCACACGTCGATGCGGGTGCCGGCGCCCGACGAGCTGGCCGGGGGAGCGCGGGGCACGGCCCGCGCGCCGCGCGCCGCGGGCGCCCCGCGTCCGGGCAGCGCCCGCAACCGGGCGGCGACCCGGCGGCGCCGGGTGGCACTCGGCGCGGGGGCGGTGGCGCTGGCCGCCGCGGTGGGCGTCGGCACCTGGCTGGCCACCTCCGGCGACGACGCGGACGCCACCCCCCAGGACACCCACAACTCGGCCCCGGCAAGCCCCTGACCTGCGACGCCTCCCGGAACCGGCGCC
>NZ_JBITSF010000014.1:26678-239505 GCF_044540485.1 Streptomyces sp. NPDC085946
GCCCTGTGCCCCGGTGGCGCCGTGGGGTGCGGGCGGTGGTCCCGGTCGCCCCGGTGGGTGCCGGGGCGGGGTCGGCGGCCCCGGGCGGCGGCGCGGACGCCGTCCCTCTCGGGGCACCGGCGACTTGGCTCCGGTAGGTCCCTGACCTGGGGCGCTTCCCGGAATCGGCGCCCTGTGCCCCGGTGGCGCCGTGGGGTGCGGGCGGTGGTCCCGGTCGCCCCGGTGGGTGCCGGGGCGGGGTCGGCGGCCCCGGGCGGCGGCGCGGAGGCCGTCCCCTCGGGACGCCTGCAACTCGGTCCCGGCAACGCCCTGACCTGCGGACCTTTCCTCGGACCGGGTCGCGCGCCCGTGCGGCGGACGCGCCCCGGCGCCTTCTCCCCCCACCCCCGGCGGGACGAGGTCCCCGGCCGCCGTGCCCGTCGGCCCGGCGTTCGCCGGTGGGCGGAGCCGTTACGCTGGATGCGTGGCAGTCGTCGATGTATCCGAAGAGCTCAAGTCCCTCTCCTCGACCATGGAGTCGATCGAGGCCGTTCTGGACCTCGACAAGCTGAGGGCAGACATCGCCGTGCTCGAGGAGCAGGCGGCCGCGCCGTCCCTGTGGGACAACCCGGACGAGGCGCAGAAGATCACCAGCAAGCTCTCCCACCTCCAGGCCGAGGTCAGGAAGGCGGAAGCGCTGCGCGGGCGGATCGACGATCTCGCCGTGCTCTTCGAGATGGCCGAGGAGGAGGACGACCCGGACACCCGGGCCGAGGCCGAGTCCGAGCTCGCCGCCGTCAAGAAGGCGCTGGACGAGATGGAGGTCCGCACCCTCCTGTCCGGCGAGTACGACTCCCGCGAGGCGCTCGTGAACATCCGCGCCGAGGCCGGCGGTGTCGACGCCGCCGACTTCGCCGAGAAGCTCCAGCGCATGTACCTGCGGTGGGCCGAGCAGCGCGGCTACAAGACCGAGCTCATCGAGACGTCGTACGCCGAAGAGGCCGGCATCAAGTCGACCACCTTCGCCGTGCAGGCGCCCTACGCCTACGGCACCCTCTCCGTCGAGCAGGGCACGCACCGCCTGGTGCGCATCTCGCCCTTCGACAACCAGGGACGCCGCCAGACCTCCTTCGCCGGTGTCGAGGTGCTCCCCGTCGTCGAGCAGTCCGACCACGTCGAGATCGACGAGTCCGAGCTGCGCATCGACGTCTACCGGTCCTCCGGCCCAGGCGGCCAGGGCGTGAACACCACCGACTCCGCGGTGCGCATCACCCACCTCCCGACCGGCATCGTCGTCTCCTGCCAGAACGAGCGCTCGCAGATCCAGAACAAGGCCACGGCGATGAACGTCCTCCAGGCCAAGCTGCTGGAGCGCCGCCGCCAGGAGGAGCAGGCCAAGATGGACGCCCTCAAGGGCGACGGCGGCAACTCCTGGGGCAACCAGATGCGTTCGTACGTGCTGCACCCGTACCAGATGGTCAAGGACCTGCGCACCGAGCACGAAGTGGGCAACCCCGAGGCCGTGTTCAACGGTGAGATCGACGGCTTCCTGGAGGCCGGGATTCGCTGGCGCAAGCAGCAGGAGAAGTAGAGCGAAGCGCGCACAGCGCTTTGTCGACAAGACAACTGCCGCCCGATGGGCGGCAGTTGTGTTTATGTCTGGGTTTTACATCACACTCACAGGCGCCAAGTCACCGTAAAGCAGCCGTACATGGACATCGCGTACGCAACGGCCTTGACGGCGCTCCGGAAAATCGGAAGGGTGAACGGTGGCATGCGTTATGTCTGGGGCGCATGTGAACCGGGGGGCTCTTCATCGCAGCTACCTCCGTCGATCACGGCCCCGAGCGCCGCCTCTCTGACACTCAGCTACTGGGGGTAGCAACCACATGACCAAGAAGACGCGGATCCGCGTCGCGCGCATCGCGGCCGGCGCCGTGATCGCCGCCGGTGCCTCGCTGACCGCCGCGGGCGCGGCCTCCGCCGCGGAGTCCGAGGACTGCCTGCTCGGCGTCCTGTGCGCCGACGAGTCGCCGACTCCCACCACCCCGCCGACCGAGCTCCCCACCGACCCGCCGACCGAGCTCCCGAGCGACCCGCCGCCGTCGACGGAGCAGCCGCCGACCGACCTGCCCACCGACCCGACCGAGGACCCCACCGAGCCCGAGGACCCGATCGAGGAGCCGACCACCGAGCCGTCCGCCCCGGGCAACGGGAACGGCAACGGCAACGGCAATGGGAACGGCAACGGCAACGGGAACGGCACCGGTGGCGGGAACGCCGCCGACCCCGACGGCGGCTCCGGCACCTCCACCCAGGAGCAGGGCTCCTCGGCCCTCACCGACACCGGCTCGGACACCGTGACCGCCGGGACCGGCACGTCGGCCCAGGGCAACGGCGCGGAGCTCGCCGAGACCGGTGCCGCGCAGACCACCTTCCTGGTCATCGGTGCCGCGACGATGATCGCCGGTGGCGTCGGCTTCCGTGTGCTGCCGCGCCTGATGGGCGGCCGCGGCGGCGCCGCCGCCTGAGCGCGGTCACGCGCCCGCGCGGCACACGCGCACCAGGGGCCCGGAGCGTCTCGCTCCGGGCCCCTGTGGCGTGTACGGAGGGGTACGGCGGCCCGCGCCCGCCGGCGGGCGGATACGGCGGCTTACGCGGTCTGGTGCGCCAGCAGTGCGACCGCCGCGACCAGCACGGCCAGCAGCGCGATCAGCGTCATCGGGTTCAGCCCCGCGAAGAAGTTCTCCTGCTGCAGCCGCTCGCGGTTCGCCCGGCATACGGGGCACCGGCCCTCGTTCACGGGCGCCGCGCAGTTCGCGCACACCAGCCGGTCGTACGTCATGCGCTTCGCCCTCCTTGCACCGGTTTCCCTGTACCTCAACGCTCACGGTGCCGCGAACGTTCCCCCTCCACTGTGCCAGGTTCCTCCGAAGGGTGCGCGGCCCGCTGCGAGAGGCGTACGGCACAAAAGGCACAACCCGCACGCAACCCTGACCGGTGACTGCGGGGCCCTCCCCGGTTCGCGTATGGTCACGCTCATCTACCCCCGGCGACCCGTGGTGCATCCGTGATCCGATTCGACAACGTCTCCAAGGTCTACCCCAAGCAGAACCGCCCCGCCCTCAGGGATGTCTCCCTGGAGGTCGAGAAGGGCGAGTTCGTGTTCCTCGTGGGGTCCTCCGGCTCCGGAAAGTCCACCTTCCTGCGGCTGATCCTCCGCGAGGAGCGGGCCAGCCACGGGCAGGTGCACGTCCTGGGCAAGGACCTCGCGCGCCTCTCCAACTGGAAGGTGCCGCACATGCGCCGCCAGCTGGGGACGGTGTTCCAGGACTTCCGTCTCCTGCCCAACAAGACGGTCGCCGAGAACGTCGCCTTCGCGCAGGAGGTGATCGGCAAGTCCCGCGGCGAGATCCGCAAGTCCGTGCCGCAGGTGCTCGACCTCGTCGGGCTCGGCGGCAAGGAGGACCGGATGCCGGGCGAGCTGTCCGGCGGTGAGCAGCAGCGCGTCGCCATCGCGCGGGCCTTCGTCAACCGGCCCAAGCTGCTGATCGCCGACGAGCCCACCGGCAACCTCGACCCGCAGACCTCGGTGGGCATCATGAAGCTGCTGGACCGCATCAACCGGACCGGTACGACCGTCGTGATGGCCACCCACGACCAGAACATCGTGGACCAGATGCGCAAGCGCGTCATCGAGCTGGAGAAGGGCCGCCTCGTCCGCGACCAGGCACGCGGCGTCTACGGCTACCAGCACTGACCCGCGCCGAGACAGCCGTCTGCTGACCGTCCACGGAAAGGCCTGAACAACACGCCATGCGCGCCCAGTTCGTACTGTCGGAGATCGGTGTGGGTCTCCGTCGCAACCTGACGATGACCTTCGCCGTCATCGTCTCCGTCGCCCTGTCGCTCGCCCTGTTCGGCGGGTCGCTCCTGATGAGCGACCAGGTCAACACGATGAAGGGCTACTGGTACGACAAGGTCAACGTCTCGATCTTCCTCTGCAACAAGAGCGACGCGGAGTCCGACCCCAACTGCGCCAAGGGCGCGGTCACCGAGGACCAGAAGAAGCAGATCCGCGCCGACCTGAAGAAGATGTCGGTGGTCGACTCGGTGACGTACGAGTCGCAGGACGAGGCGTACAAGCACTACAAGGAGCAGTTCGGCGACTCGCCGCTGGCCGCCTCGCTCACGCCGGACCAGATGCAGGAGTCGTACCGCATCAAGCTGAAGGACCCGGAGAAGTACCAGGTCATCGCGACCGCCTTCGACGGGCGCGACGGCGTGCAGTCCGTGCAGGACCAGAAGGGCATCCTGGACAACCTGTTCGGGCTGCTGAACCTGATGAACCGGGCGGCGCTCGGCGTGATGGCGCTGATGCTGGTCGTCGCGCTGCTGCTGATCGTCAACACCGTGCGCGTCTCCGCGTTCAGCCGCCGCAGGGAGACCGGCATCATGCGGCTGGTCGGCGCCTCCGGCTTCTACATCCAGGCGCCGTTCATCATGGAGGCCGCCGTCGCCGGCCTCATCGGCGGCTGCCTGGCCTGCCTCTTCCTGGTCGTCGGACGGTACTTCACGATCGACCACGGCATGGCCCTGTCCTCCAAGCTCAACCTGATCAACTTCGTGGGCTGGGACGCCGTGGTCACCAAGCTGCCGCTGATCCTCGCGGCGAGCGTCCTGATGCCCGCGTTGGCCGCGTTCTTCGCGCTGCGCAAGTACTTGAAGGTGTGACGCATGCCAAGAAGGGCCGTGCGGTCAACGAGCCGTACGGCCCTTCACGTTGTCCTAGACTCACCGGCATGTCAGGTCGTGACCTGTTCTGTCAGCCCCGCCGCGTACGCCGCGGGGCCGCCCTGACCTTGGTGTTCGCCAGTGTGCTCGCCGCCGGTGCCGCCACGGGCGCGCTGCCCGGGGCCGATCGCGAACCCGCACCGGACCCGACCCGCCAGGCCGCGCCCGCCGGACCCCACGCGGACGTCGCCAGGGCGGCCGAGGAGGCCCTCGCCGACGGCAAGTCCCCCGTGGAGGCCGCCCGGCGGGCCGTCAGCCGCAGCGGCGACCGGTGGGGCGCCGTCTACTCGCCGGACGAGTACGAGGACGTCGAGGACGCCCTCGACGGCCGGTACACCGGCGTCGGCCTGTGGGCGCGGCGCGAGCGGGACGGCCGGATCGAGGTGACGAAGGTGCGGGCCGGATCGCCCGCCGCCGACGCCGGGATCCGCGCCGGCGACCGGCTGCGCAGCGTCGACGGTCACGAGGTCGACGGGCGGCCCGTCACCGAGGTCGTCTCCTTACTGCGCGGTGACGCCACCGACGAGCCCGCCGGCACCACGGTCCGCCTCGGCCTGGAGCGCGGCACGCGCGCGTGGGACGTCACCCTGCGCCGGGCCCGCCTGTCCACCGAGTCGGTGGCGGTCCGGGAACTCCCCGGCGGGATCACCGTCATCAGGGTCGACACGTTCACCAAGGGCAGCGGCGACCGGGTGCGCACCGCCGTGCGGCGGGCCCCGGCCGACGCCGGGATCGTCCTGGACCTGCGCGGCAACTCCGGCGGCCTGGTCGACGAGGCCGTCACCACCGCCTCCGCCTTCCTCGACGGCGGGCTCGTCGCCACCTACGACGTCGAGGGCGAGCAGCGCGCCCTGCACGCCGAGGGCGGCGGCGACACCGGCCGGCCCCTGGTCACGCTGGTCGACGAGGGCACCATGAGCGCCGCCGAGCTGCTCACCGGCGCCCTGCAGGACCGCGGCCGCGCGATCGTCGTCGGGACGCGCACCTTCGGCAAGGGCTCCGTCCAGATGCCGGGCCGGCTGCCCGACGGCTCCGTCGCCGAGCTCACCGTCGGCCACTACCGCACCCCCTCCGGCCGCAGCGTCGACGGCCGCGGCATCACGCCCGACCTGGAGGCCGACGAGGGCGCCCTGGAGCAGGCGGAGACGGTCCTGAGCGGCATAGGGGACCCGCGCTAGCGTCCTGCGCCCGCCGCATCAATCGGCTTCCCTCACACCCCCCGCGTAGTGCGAAAATGGCGGCACTATGAGCAAGGGAATGTACGTACCCAAGGAGTCCCAGCCCAAGCAGGGCGGCGGGGGCGGCAAGGCCAGGGACGGCGAGAAGGGCGGCCAGCGCAAGATCGTCGCCCAGAACAAGAAGGCCCGGCACGACTACGCGATCATCGACACATACGAGGCCGGGCTCGTGCTCACCGGCACCGAGGTCAAGTCGCTCCGTGAGGGGCGGACCTCGCTGACCGACGGCTTCGTCCAGATCGACAGGGGCGAGGCGTGGCTGCACAACGCCCACATCCCCGAGTATCACCAGGGCAGCTGGACCAACCACTCCGCGCGCCGCAAGCGCAAGCTGCTGCTGCACCGGGAGGAGATCGACAAGCTGGAGTCCAAGGCCCAGGAGACGGGGCACACGATCGTCCCGCTGGCCCTGTACTTCAAGGACGGCCGCGCCAAGGCCGAGATCGCCCTGGCGCGCGGCAAGAAGGAGTACGACAAGCGCCAGACCCTGCGGGAGAAGCAGGACCGCCGGGAGTCGGAGCGCGCCATCGCGGCGGCGAAGCGGAAGCAGCGGGCCGTCTAGCCCGGGGCCGCCCGGCCCCAAGGCCGTCCGGCCCGGAGCCGGCCGGTCCCGGGGAATGCGCTGGCCTCGGCGTGCGTTGGTCACGTATCATGAGGGAACCACCGGCCGGACCGGTGGGCGGATTGAAAAATCAACATGGGGATGATCGGTTTCGACAGCGGCTGTCGAAGCAGGGGAAGCGTGTCGAGGAAGCGGCCATGATCTCGTAAACCACAGGCCGAAAAAAATAATCGCCACTGTTAAGAGCGATTCTCCCAAGGCGACGCAGTTCGCCCTCGCTGCCTGATCAGGTAGCTAGGCGACTGCCCCTTACTTAAGGGAGTGTCAGCCCGGGGCTGTTCCCGACCCGGATCCTGGCATCAGCTAGGGAACTAAACCTTGATCCCGGTCACGGGGTGAAGAGGGAAACCGCACAGTGACTGGGCCCGTCGGAGACTTGTCCGCGTGATCTCCGGGGCCGAGAAAAGCGAAGCGGACTGCACACGGAGAAGCCCTGGTTCCGCACCGTTGGACGCGGGTTCGATTCCCGCCATCTCCACAGTCTCCATGTCACGAGGGCCCGGTGGTCTACAACCACCGGGCCCTCGTCGTGTTTGTGGTGCCCCGGCACATATCGAGGGGTGGTTCACGCTTCTACCGTCCTTCCCCATGACCCAGACCGGAGCCGCACGCCGCCGCACCGCCCCGGCGACCCTGCTGGTCGCCCTGATCACCGCCCTGATCACCAGCCTCCTCACCCCCGGCCGGGCCGCCGCGGCCTCCCTCCAGGAGGTCACCGCCTTCGGCACCAACCCGGGCGCGCTGCGCATGTTCCGCCACGTGCCCGACGGGCTGCCCGCCGGACGCCCCGTCGTCGTCGCCCTGCACGGCTGCACGCAGAACGCCGCCGGGTACGGCACCGGCAGCGGATGGCTCCGGCTCGCCGACCAATGGGGCTTCTCGGTCGTGCTGCCGCAGCAGCAGAGCGCCAACAACGCCTCCGCCTGCCTCAACTGGTTCCAGACCGGCGACATCCAGCGCGGCGCGGGCGAGGCCGCCTCCATCGCGCAGATGGTCGACCGGCAGCTCGCCGACGCCTCGGCGGACGCGTCCCGGGTGTACGTCACCGGCCTGTCCGCCGGCGGCGGCATGACCGCCGTGATGATGGCGGCGTACCCGGAGAAGTTCGCGGCCGGCGGGATCGTCGCCGGGCTGCCCTACGGGTGCGCGCAGGCCGCCGGGTCGCCGTACGTGTGCATGTACGTCGGCGCCACCCAGACCGCCCGGCAGTGGGGCGACCGGGTGCGTGCCGCCCGGCCCGGGTACGCCGGGCCCTGGCCGCGGCTCACCGTCCTGCACGGCACCGCCGACCACACCGTCAGGCCCGTCAACATGACCGGCCTGGTCGAGCAGTGGACCGACGTGCACGGCGCCGACCGGGCCGCGGACGTCACCGACACCGTCGGCGGGTACCCCCACCAGGTCTTCCGGGGCCCGGCCGGTGACACCGTCGTCGAGACCTACGCCCTCACCGGCATGGGCCACGGCCAGCCCGTCGACCCCGGCACCGGGACCGAGCAGTGCGGGACGGCCGGGGCGTACCTCCTGGACGTGAACCTGTGCGCCGCGTACCGGCTCGGCCGGGCCTGGGGACTCGGCTGACCCGGAACCCCCCGGGCCCCCGGCACCGCGCGCGGCCCCGGCACGTCAGGCCGTGCGCGGTGCCGTGCTCGCCCGTTCGGTCAGCCGGGGCGCCAGCAGCGTGGTCCCGGGCACGGGCGTCCCGCCCAGCTTGCGCATCAGCAGCTCCACCGCCCGCGCCCCCAGCTCGGCGGACGGCAGGCCCACCCCGGTGACGGGGACGCGCAGCGAGGCGGCGAGCTCGTCGGGGCAGACGGCCGTCACGGACAGGTCGCCGGGCACCCGCAGCCCGAGCTGCCCGAACGCGTCGATCAGCGGCTCCAGCAGCGGCTCGTTGTGCACGACGACCCCGGTCAGCGCGGGCTGCTCGCGCAGCAGCCGCTCGGCGACGCGGCGGGCGGCGTCCGGCCCGGTGCCGCACGGGTGCACCGCCGAGGCCAGCCCGTGCCGGTCGGCGGCGGCCGTGAAGCCCTGCACCAGCCGCTGCGCGAACGCGGTCCGCCGCACGTACACCTCCGGCGGCGAGCCGACCAGCGCCACCACCCGGTGCCCGAGCCGCGCCAGGTGCTCCACGCACCTTTCGCCCGCCGCCCGGAAGTCCAGGTCGACGCAGGTCAGCCCGTCCGGCTCGGCGGGGAAACCGATCAGCACCGAGGGCCGGTCCAGGGACCGCAGCAACGGCAGCCGGGGGTCCCGCAGCTCGACGTCCATCACGATCAGCGCGTCCGCCAGCGCCGTGTCCACCACCCGCCGCAGCCCCTCCTCGCCCTCCTCCTGGGTGAGCAGCAGCACGTCGTGGTCGTGGGCCCGGGCGGTGGTGACCACCGCGACCGCGCACTGCATGACGACCGGCACGTGGATCCCCGCGCGCAGCGGGACCACCAACGCCAGCACGTTGGACCTGCTGCTGGCCAGGGCCCGGGCACCGGCGTGCGGGCGGTAGCCCAGCTCGCGGACGGCCGCCTGGACGCGCCGCCGGGTCTCCTCGGAGATCGGCCGCTTGCCGCTCAGCGCGTACGACACGGTGCTGGGGGAGACCCCCGCGCGCCGCGCCACGTCCGTGATCTTCACCATCGGTCCAGCTCCAGGGAGAGGAAGCCGGTGCCCGCCGGGGCCCGCACCGCGCGCTCGCCCGCGGCCAGCCCCCAGGGCGCCGCCGGGTCGTCGCAGGACGCCCGCAGGGTGTCGCCCTCGCGCACGACGGTGAAGGTCACGTCGCCGACCGGCACCGTCACCTGGTCGCCCCGCCGCAGGCCGTACGCCCGCAGGGTGACCCCGTCGGCGTGGTCGTAGTCGGGCCGGTCGTCCACCGCGCCCAGCGGGAGGACCGCGCCGGGCCGGACCAGCAGCGGCACGCTCCCGAAGCCGTGCCGCTCGCGCACCCAGCGCGGCCCCGTCACCGTCCGGCCGGTCAGGAAGTGGGTCCAGGTGCCCTCGGGCACGTAGTACGCGACGTCCCCGTCGTCGGAGAAGACCGGCGCGACCAGCAGGTCGGGCCCGAGCATGTACTGCCGCTCCAGGTGCGCGCACCCCGGGTCGTCCGGGAACTCCAGCACCATGGCCCGCATCACCGGCACGCCCTCGGTGTGCGCGGTGCGGGCGGCCCCGTACAGGTAGGGCATGAGCCGCAGCTTCAGCCGGGTGAACCGCCGCAGGACGTCCACGGCCTCCTCGTCGAAGAGCCACGGCACCCGGTAGGAGGAGCTGCCGTGCAGCCGGCTGTGGGAGGACAGCAGCCCGAAGGCGATCCACCGCTTGAACAGCGCGGGGGTCGGGGTGCCCTCGAAGCCGCCGATGTCGTGGCTCCAGAAGCCGAAGCCGGACAGCCCCAGCGACAGGCCGCCGCGCAGCGACTCGGCCATCGACGCGTACGTCGCCTCGCAGTCGCCGCCCCAGTGCACCGGGAACCGCTGGCTGCCCGCCGTCGCCGACCGGGCGAAGACGACGGCCTCCTCCTCGCCGCGGTGCCTGCGCAGCACCTCGAAGACCGTGCGGTTGTACATGTACGTGTAGTAGTTGTGCATCCGCTCCGGGTCTGAGCCGTCGGACCAGGCCACGTCGAGGGGCACCCGCTCGCCGAAGTCGGTCTTGAAGCAGTCCACGCCCTGCTCCAGCAGCGCCTCCAGCTCGGCCGCGTACCAGTCGCGGGCGGCCGGGCTGGTGAAGTCGACCAGGGCCATGCCCGGCTGCCACAGGTCCCACTGCCAGACCGCGCCATCCGGCCGCTTCAGCAGGTGCCCGAGCGCCCTGCCCTCGGCGAACAGCGGGGAGCGCTGCGCGATGTACGGGTTGATCCACACGCACACCCGCAGGCCCCGCTCCTTCAGCCGGGCCAGCATGCCCTCGGGGTCCGGGAACACCCGCGGGTCCCACCGGAAGTCGCACCAGTGGAACTCGCGCATCCAGAAGCAGTCGAAGTGGAAGACGGACAGCGGCAGTTCGCGCTGCCGCATGCCCTCGATGAAGGAGGTGACGGTCTCCTCGTCGTAGGAGGTGGTGAAGGACGTCGACAGCCACAGGCCGAAGGACCAGGGCGGCGGGAGCGCCGGGCGGCCGGTGAGGGCGGTGTACTTGCGCAGGATCTCCTTCGGGGTGGGGCCGTAGACGACGTAGTACGTCAACCGCTGTGTCTCCGCGCTGAACTGGACCCGGGAGACGACCTCCGAGCCGACCTCGAAGGAGACCCTGCCGGGGTGGTCGACGAAGACGCCGTAGCCCGCGTCGGTCAGGTAGAAGGGGACGTTCTTGTAGGCCTGCTCGGTGGCCGTGCCCCCGTCGGCGTTCCAGACGTCGACGGCCTGGCCGTTCTTCACCAGGGGACCGAAGCGCTCGCCCAGCCCGTAGACGGCCGTGCCCACCCCCAGGTCGAGCTGCTCGCGCAGGTGGTGGGCGCCGGAGGCGTCCCGCAGGATGGCCGTGCCCCGGGTGCCGCTGGAGGTGAGCGTGCGGCCGCGGGCGAGGAAGCCGACGTGCCAGGGGCCGGTGCGCGCCACCCGGACCGACAGCGCGCCGGAGGTCAGGGTCGCGTGCGCGTCGTCGTACGCGATCTGCGGGGCGCCGTCCCCGGTGCGCACCTCGAAGGCGGGGCGGCGGGGCGGCTCGCCGTCGAAGTGGGTGAGGGTGACGCCGATGACGTCGGGCATCGGCGCGTGCACGCCGACCGTCACGACCGGTCCCTTCAGCAGGTCGCCGCGGTGGCGGACGGGGTGGGTCGGCGCGTGGATCTCCAGCGTGCCGTCCCGTGCGGTCACGTCGAGCACCTCGGCCGGGTAGGCGGCGGTGACGCCCTCGCGCAGCAGCCAGTAACCGTCGGTGAACTTCATGGGGGGTCCTCATTTCACGGCACCCACGGCGATGCCGCGGGTGAGGGTCCGCTGGAACAGGAGGAAGAACACGAGCGCGGGGAGCACGCCGAGCAGGGCGGCCGCGTTGGTCATCGTGGCGTCCATCAGGCGCTGGCCCTGGAGCACGCCGAGGGCCACCGACACCGTCTGGTTGTCGTTGGAGATCAGCATGACCAGGGGGAGCAGGAACTCGTTCCAGGTCCAGACGAAGAAGAGGACCAGGAGCACGCCGAGGGTGGGGCGGCTGACGGGGACCACGATCCGCCACAGCACCTGCCACGTGCTCGCCCCGTCGATCCGGGCGGCCTCGACGATCTCGCGCGGGAACCGCCCCAGCACCGACGACAGCAGGTAGGTGCCGAAGGCCGCCTGGAGCACGGTGAAGACGATGACCACGCTGAGCCGGGTGTCGTACAGCCCGGCCTGCTTGCTCAGGAAGTAGACCGGGTAGACCAGCGACTCCTGCGGCAGCACGTTCGCCAGCACGAAGAACGCCAGCACCCAGGTGCGGCCCCGGATCCGGCCGATGCCGATCGCGTACGCGGTCAGCACCGACAGGCCGGCCGCCAGGACCGCCACCGAGCCGCTGATCAGCACGGAGTTGAGGAGCTTCTGCCCGTAGTCGACGCGTTCCCAGAAGTCCGTCAGGCCGTCCAGGTAGAGGCCGTCGGGCAGGGCGAGCGGGCCGCCGCGGGCGTACTCGGCCGGTGACTTGACCGCGTTGACCGCCACGACGACGAACGGCAGCACCATGAACAGGGCGGCGACGCACAGGGCGGCGAACACGGGGGAGCGGCGCAGGGCGGCCGTCATGTGCGGATCCCTTCCTCCGCGTCCTCCGCCCGGGTCTGGAACCTCAGCCCGACGAGCGAGAGCACGAGGACGATCACGGTGAGGACGGTGGACATCGCGGCGCCGTAGCCGACCTGGGTCTTCTCGAAGAACGTGGTGAAGGAGAAGTACGACGGCACGTCGGTGGCCCCGCCCGGGCCGCCCTTGGTCAGCACGTACACCGCGCCGAAGACCTTCAGCGCGGCGATCGTGCACCAGGTGAGCACGACGTACGTCTCGGGCCGGACCTGCGGCAGGGTGATGTGCCGGAAGCGGCGCCACCAGCCGGCGCCGTCCAGCTCGGCCGCCTCGTACAGCTGCGGGTCGACGCGTTGCAGCCCCGCCATGAAGACCACCAGCGGGAAGCCGATCTGGACCCAGACCATGACGCCCATGACGCTGTACAGCGCGAGGTCGGGGTCGCCCAGCCAGTCCTGCCGCCAGGAGCCGAGGCCGACCGCCTCCAGCAGCGCGTTGAGGGAGCCGTCGTCGGGGGCGAGGATCCAGCTCCAGACGATCCCGGCGACCGCGACGGGCAGCACCTGCGGGAGGTAGAAGCAGGCGCGCAGGACGGCCACCGTCCGCGGCCCGGCGTGCTTGCCGACGTAGTCGAACAGGACGGCGGCCAGCACCAGTCCGATCGCCGTGGGCACGACGGCCATCGCGACGACCATGAACAGGCTGTGCCGGAAGGACGCCCAGAACGCCCCGTCGCCCGCCAGCTCCCGGTAGTTGGCGAGCCCGGCCCACGCCGGGCGGCCCACGCCCTGCCAGTCGGTGAGGCTCACGCCCGTGTTCATCAGGAACGGCACGACGACGACGGCGAGGAAGGCGAGGGCGCCGGGGAGCAGGAACAGGGCGTAGCCGTCGCGGGGGCGGCGGCGCGGGCGGCCGGGTGCGGGCCGGCCGGCCGCCCGGGCGGTGTGCCGTGCGGCGGTCGCCGTCATCGCTTCGGGACGCCCTTGTCGTAGGCCTCCTGCAGGGCGGTGAGGACGTCGTCCGGTTCCGCGGTGCCCGTGATCAGCTTCTGCGTCTCGGAGACGAGGACGTCGTAGAAGCCGGGGACCGGCCAGTCGGGGTAGAAGGCCAGGCCGTCCCGCCGGGAGAGGGTGTCGAAGTCGGCGATCAGCTGCCGGGACCGCGGGTCGGTGACGGCGTCCGCGTCGGCCGCGACCGGGACCCCGCCCTTGTTCCCCAGCAGGTTCTGGATCCTCTCCGACAGGGTGATGTCGATGAAGTCGTAGGCGAGCTCCTTGTTCTCCGCGCCCTCGGGGACCACCCAGAGGTTGCCGCCGGAGCCGAGGGTGAGGTCGGTGCCGGGCCACAGGAAGGTGCCCCAGTCGAAGTCCGCCTCCGCCCGGAAGCGGCCGTACCACCAGCTTCCGGAGAACAGGACCGGCGCCTTGCCCCGGACGAAGGAGACGCCGGCGTCCTCGGCCTTCGTACCGCTGGACGTCTTGCCGATGTACCCCTTCTCCACCCAGTCGGCGAAGGTCTCGGCGCCGTACGTCCAGGCCGCGTCGTGGAAGTCCGTCCTGCCCCGGTACAGCTCGTAGGCGTCCACCCAGGAGCGGTCGGCCCTGCTGAGCGCCAGCTGGTACAGGTACTGCTGGGCCATGTACTCGGCGCCGGCGTTGGCGAGCGGCGTGATGCCCGCGTCGACGAACGCGTCCAGGGCGGCGGTGAAGTCGGCGAAGGTCTCCGGCTCGGCGACGCCGTGCTCGCGGAACAGGTCCTTGTTGTAGAAGACCAGCGTGTACTCGGCGTAGTTGGGGACGCCGTACCACGCGCCGGAGCCCATGACCCCGTCCTCGTCGTACAGGCTGGTGGCGCGCACCCCCGCGCTCAGCTTCTCGTCCCAGCCGCGCTTCGCGGCCTCGGGGGTGAGGTCGGTGAGGAGGCCCTGCTTCGAGAGCAGGCCCGCCGTGGCGTTGCCCTTGTTGTACTCCATGAGGTCCGGGGCGTCGGAGGAGTTGAGCACCATGGGCGCGGTCTTCTGGATCTGCTCGAAGCCCTTCTCCTCGAACTCGACCGTCACGCCCGGGTGGGTCCTCTCGAACTCCCGGACCGCCTCGGCCCAGGCCTGGCCCATCGCGCTGTCCGGGCCCTCGTAGTGCCACAGCCGCAGCGTCCGGCTGCCGGAGGAGCCACCGTCCGAGCCACCGCAGGAGGCCATGAGCAGTGATCCCGCCAGGACCACCGCCGCCGCCACCCCGCGCCTTCGTGCCGTCAACATCTCGTGCCTCCACATGGGGGTCGGAGGGGAGGGTCGGGCACCACGCAGCGTCATCGAACGGTTCGATACGTGGTGTCGAAGCGCTTCGACGGGGGAAGGTAGGGGGTGGCTCCGGGGGCGTCAATGGATCGCGCAGAGATTGCGCAGAGATCGGTGAAGCGATTCGACGCGTCGAGCGCGCGGGACGGGCGGACCCCGGCAGGTCAGCGGCGGGCCGCCGCCAGCCCGATCAGCAGCGCCACCGCCGCCGCCGTCACGGGCACGCCGAAGCCGGCCGCCGCCGAGGCGTGCTCCGCCGTCCAGCCGCCGACCGCGCTGCCGCAGGCGATCCCGCCGAGCAGGCCGGTCACCGCGAGGCTCATGCCCTCGTTGAGGCGGCCCGGCGGCGTCCACTGCTGGACCAGGGCCATGGTGGTGACCATGGTGGGGGCGGTCGCCATCCCGGCCACCAGCAGCGCGCCCGCGAGCAGCAGGAGCGAGCCGGTCAGGGCCGCCGCGAGCAGCGGCAGCGTCATCAGGGCCGTCATCGCGGCCACGCACCACACCAGCCGGGTGCGCGCCGGCCCGGCCGGCCGCACCGCCCCGTACACCAGGCCGGCCGCGCAGGAACCGGCCGCCTGCAGGGCGAGCACGGCACCGGCCGCCGCCTTGTGCCCCTGCGCGTCGGCGAACGCGATCGTGACGACCTCCATCGCCCCGAACACCGCGCCCGTCGCCAGGCAGACGGCGAGCAGCGCGGGCATGCCCGGCGCGCGCAGCGGCGACCCGGCCGCCCGCGTCCGGCCCCGGGGCGGCGGCTCGGTCGAGCGCTGCGCCGCGAACAGCAGGACGCCGGTCACCATCAGCACCGCGCCGGCCAGCGTGCCCGCCTCCGGGAAGAACGTCCCGCACAGGAAGGCCGCGAGCACCGGACCCAGCATGAAGCACAGCTCGTCGGCGGCCTGTTCGAAGGAGTTCGCGGTGTGCAGGGCCTTCGGGTCGCCCTCCAGCAGGTGGGCCCAGCGCGCCCGGGACATGCCGCCGGTGTTGGGGGTGGTGGCGGTGGCGGCGTACGCGGCGAACAGGGTCCAGTCGGGCGCCCCGCGGTGCACGCACAGCACCAGGGCGAGCGAGCCGAGGGCGGCGACCACGGTGGCGGGCACGGCGACCCGGGCCTGGCCGTGGCGGTCGACGAGCCGGGCGGTCCACGGCGCGACCACCGCGGTCGCCGCCAGCCCGGTCGCCGTGACCGCCCCGGCCAGGGCGTACGAGCCGCGCGCGCCGGCGATCATGATGACCGCGCTCACGCTGAACATGCCCATCGGGAGCCGGGCGATGAGATTGCCCAGGGTGAAGGCCCGGGTGCCCGGCAGGGCGAAGAGGCGGCGGTACGGACCGGCGGGGCGGGGGCGGGCGCTGCTGCGCGGACGGAAGTCGGCGATGACCAGGCTGTCGCCGGTGACGGTGCGGAGCGGGGCGGCGGACGGGGTCGGGCGCGGGGCGGACTGCGGCATGGCCCCACCGTCGCCCGGGGCGGGCCGGGGGGTCCAACACCTTCTCGCTACCGATTCACGCACGTGCGTTGTAAGTTCACCGGATGTCCGGCACCCCCGCGCTCCGCGCCCACCTCGACCCGCGCCTGCTGCGCGCCTTCGTCACCGTCGCCGAGGAACTGCACTTCACCCGCGCCGCGACCCGCCTGTACGTCGCCCAGCAGGCGCTCAGCCGGGACGTGCGGCGCCTGGAGCGCGAGCTGGGCGCCGACCTGTTCGTGCGCACCACCCGCCAGGTGACCCTCACCGCCGACGGCGAGCGGCTGCTGCCGTACGCCCGCCGGGTGCTCCAGGCGCAGGACGAGCTGCTCGCCGCCTTCGGGCAGGCCCGTCCGCTGCTGGTCGACCTCAACTCCCCGGGCCTGCTCACCCCGCGCCGCGTGCTGCACCGGGCCCGCGAGCTCGCCCCCGAGCACGAGCTGATGGCCCGCTACGAGAGCGGCCTGACCGGCGCCGCCGGCGAGCTGCTCGCGGGCCGCCTCGACGCCTCCTTCGGCCGGTACGCGGGTCTGGCCCCGGCGCTGCGGGCGGGCCTGGACCACCAGCCCGTGCGGTACGAGCCGATGGCCGTCGTCCTGCCCGAGGACCACCCGCTGGCCGCGCTGCCGCGGGTGCCGCTCGGCGCGCTGGCCGGCGAGCCCGTCTACGCGGGCGCCGGGAACCCGCGCACCCCGGAGTGGACCGACCTCGCGCGGCTGCTGTTCGCGGGGCGGGGCATCGAGGTGGCGTCGCCCGCCCCGCTGGCCGTGGGCGAGGAGGAGTTCCAGCGGATCATGGCCCGGACGCGCTGCCCGATCCTGGCGGTGGTGGACTTCCCGCCCCTGCCCGGCACCGTGCTGCGGCCGCTGGTCGACCCCGTCCCGCTGTCACCGGTCTCGCTGGTGTGGCGCAAGGGGCTGGTCCACCCCGCGTTCGACGCGCTCCGGCGGGCGGCGGCCCAGGTCGCGGCCGAGGAGGGCTGGCTGAGGCGACCTGCCGGGGGATGGATTCCGGCCACTGACGCCGCTCTTATGTCGCCTTGAGGTCCTAATGTCGTCTCACTATTGACACGAATCGGCACAGCGCAAACACATGTCCCGTCCGTGCGCTACATTCGATGCCTGAGCACGGTGTGATAAACGGGGCGCTCGGAGCGGGTGGGGGCCCGGTCCGGCGGCGAGTGCTCGAGTCGCGTGCGCGCCCGTACCGTCCCGTGGGGGGAAGCGCGCGCGTGAACAATTGGCGAGAAGACGCCCAACCGGTCTGGCCCGAGGTCGCATCCGCGACCAGGAGGATCCCGGCCGACACCAGAGACCGCAACCGGCGGGAGACCCAGGTCTTCCCGGCCGGCGGTGCCGCCCCGGCGGACGGCGATCCGGCCGCCGCGACGGACCGGACGACACGTCTGCCCTCCGCCGCGGCCGAGACGCAGCTGCTGCGGGGCATCCCCCGGCAGAGCGAGAACGAGCCCGACACGGAGCTGCTGTCCTCCCTCATATCCGAGGCCAGGACCCGCCCCTTCCCGGCGCCCGCCGACCGCCCCACCGTCCGCGACCCCTGGCAGGAGGACGCCGGCGCCGCCGGTCACACCCACGACCCGCACGAGGTGACGGTCCAGCTCGACGCCGTGCAGCTCGGCGACGGGCTCCTGCGGCAGGCGCCGGGCCGGCCGGCCGGCACGCCCGAGCCGTCCTCCGACGGACCCGTCTTCGTCGACGCGTCCGGCCGCCGCAGCCGCCGCTTCCGCCGCATCGGCATGGCCGTCGGCCTCGCCTGCGCCGGCTACGCCGTCGTCATCGTCTCCACGGTCCTGTCCGGCAACTCCAACGCCCCCTGGCTGCCCGTCCCGGGCCAGCAGGACGACCGGCCCGCCGGCCAGGTCGACACCTCCCCGCAGCCCGCCGAGCCGGCACCGCCCACCGGCACCGGCACCACCCTGCCGACCGGCACGCCCACGGCCGGCGCCACCGCCGTCCCGTCGTCCGGCACCGGCGCCACCGCTCCCGGCGCCACCGCCGGCCCCGCCGCGCCGGACGCGTCCGCGGACCCGGCCGCGACCCCGGTCCGGCCCACCGCGTCGAACGCCCCGGGCACCGGCGTGACCGACCCCACCCCGGCGAAGCCCTCGGCCGCGCCGACCACCCCGGCCCCCGATCCGACGCCCACGGACGTGGCCACCACCGCCCCGGCCGACCCGTCCGGAGGCACCGACGGCGCCGGCACCGACACGGTCGCCGAGGGCCAGGTCACCCCGCAGCCCGTCGCCGAGAGCCCCGCCGCACCGCCGGCCCCGACCGTCCCCCTCGCACCGTCCCCGGAGTACGTCCTCTGATGGCACCCCGCACCCGCCGTCGTCCCGGGCACGCAGCCCGCGACGGCTCCCGGCGCCGCCGCCTGCCCATGCGCCTGCTGCTGCCGGTCCTCGTCCTCGTCGCCCTGATGGCGATGCTCATGCTGCGCGGGTTCGTGCACAGCGAGATCCTGGCGGACCACCGGGTCCAGCCGCCCGCGGCCAAGGACAAGGTGCCGCAGGAAATCCTCAAGGGCGGACCGGTCATCGACACGCGCACCGGTCGCGCGGAAAGCCTCAGTCTGCCCGACCACCGTCTCGTCCTCACCTTCGACGACGGGCCCGACCCGGAGTGGACGCCCAAGGTATTGGACGTGCTGAAGAAGCACGACGCGCACGCCGTCTTCTTCGTCACCGGCACCATGGCCTCGCGCTATCCCGAGCTGGTCAAGCGGATGGTCGACGAGGGCCACGAGATCGGCCTGCACACCTTCAACCACCCGGACCTCTCCTACCAATCGAAGAAGCGCATCGACTGGGAGCTGTCCCAGAACCAGCTCGCCCTCGCCGGCGCGGCCGGGATCCGCAGCTCCCTGTTCCGGCCCCCCTACTCCTCCTTCGCCTACGCCATGGACAACAAGTCCTGGCCGGTGACGGAGTACATCGGCTCCCGCGGCTACATCACCGTCGTCAACAACACCGACAGCGAGGACTGGCGGAAGCCCGGCGTGGACGAGATCATCCGCCGCGCCACTCCGAAGGACGGCGCGGGCGCCATCGTCCTGATGCACGACTCCGGCGGCGACCGCCGGCAGACCGTCGAAGCCCTCGAGATCTTCCTGCCGCAGCTCGACGAGCAGGGGTACAAGTTCCAGAACCTCACCGAAGCCCTGAACGCGCCGAGCGCGCACTCCCAGGTCACCGGCCTCGAACTGTGGAAGGGCAAGGCCTGGATCGTTCTCGTCAAGGCCTCGGAGAACATCACCGACGTCCTGGTCGTCGGCCTGGCCGCCATCGGTGTCCTGGTCTTCGCTCGCTTCGGTCTGATGCTGCTGCTGTCCGGCCTGCACGCGCGCCGGACCCGGCGCCGTGGTTTCCGTTGGGGCCCTCGACCGATCACCGAACCGGTGTCGGTGCTGGTCCCGGCATACAACGAGGCGAAGTGCATTGAGAACACGGTCCGCTCCCTGACACAGAGCGATCACCCCATCGAGGTCATCGTCATCGACGACGGCTCCAGCGACGGCACCGCGCGGATCGTCGAGGCGATGAATCTGCCCAACGTGCGAGTGGTGCGCCAGCTCAACGCCGGAAAGCCCGCAGCCCTCAACCGGGGTGTGGCGAACGCGCGTTACGACCTGATCGTGATGATGGACGGCGACACGGTGTTCGAGCCGTCCACCGTCCGGGAGCTGGTCCAGCCCTTTGCCGATCCAGGAGTCGGCGCGGTGGCGGGCAATGCCAAGGTCGGCAACAAGGACACCCTCATCGGCGCCTGGCAGCACATCGAGTACGTGATGGGCTTCAACCTCGACCGCAGGATGTACGACGTGCTGCGCTGCATGCCGACGATCCCGGGCGCGGTGGGAGCCTTCCGGCGGTCCGCCCTCGAACGGGTCGGTGGCATGAGCGACGACACCCTCGCCGAGGACACCGACATCACCATGGCGCTGCACCGCGACGGCTGGCGCGTGGTGTACGCGGAGAACGCCCGCGCCTGGACCGAGGCCCCCGAGACGGTCCAGCAGCTGTGGTCCCAGCGCTACCGCTGGTCGTACGGCACCATGCAGGCCATCTGGAAGCACCGCCGAGCGCTGGTCGACAAGGGCCCCTCGGGACGCTTCGGCCGGGTGGGCCTGCCGCTGGTGTCCCTCTTCATGATCATCGCGCCGCTGCTGGCGCCGCTCATCGACGTGTTCCTGATCTACGGCCTGGTCTTCGGCCCGACGCAGAAGACGATCGTGGCCTGGCTGGGTGTCCTTGCCATCCAGGCGGTCTGCGCGGCGTACGCCTTCCGGCTGGACCGGGAACGCATGACCCACCTGATCTCGCTGCCCCTCCAGCAGATCCTCTACCGCCAATTGATGTACGTGGTCCTGCTCCAGTCCTGGATCACCGCGCTGACCGGCGGTCGCCTGCGGTGGCAGAAGCTCCGGCGCACCGGTGTGGTGGGCGCGCCGCCGCCCGGCGCCGTGCAGCAGCCCGCGGCGATGGGAAGCAGGCCGGTCGGATGAGCACCTCACCTTCGCAGGAAGTCTGGAACGTGACCGTGACCCCGGCTCCGACGAGCACGGACAATTTCACCGAGCAGCCCTCGCCCGAGCCGGAGCGGCGCGGGCCCGTACGCGACCGGTACTTCGACTTGCTGCGGGCGGTCGCTCTTTTCCGCGTCGTGCTCTACCACTTGGTGGGCTGGGCATGGCTGCCGGTGGTCTTCCCGTCGATGGGCGTCATGTTCGCGCTCGCGGGCAACCTCATGGCGAAGTCGCTCAAGAAGCGCCCGCCCCTGGGCGTCGTACGGGGCCGCATGCGTCGGCTGCTGCCGCCGCTGTGGCTGATGGGCGCGATCGGCGTGACAGGGATGCTCCTGCAGGGCTGGGGACCGAACGACGAGGGGCACCCCGGCTGGTGGTGGTTCCACCTCGTCTACTGGGTCCTGCCGCTCAGCGACCCGCCGTACGCCGAAGGGCTGCCGGGCATCCACGGCATCCTCGGCGAGAACTGGGCCACGGACTTCGCCGGCCCGCTGTGGTACATCCGGGCCTACCTCTGGTACGTCCTGCTCTCGCCGTTCCTGCTGCGTGCCCTGCGCGCGCTGCCGTGGGCGACGATCCTCGCGCCGATCGCCCTGTCGGCCGCGTTCACCTACGGATACATCAACATCCCCGGCGAGCGCATCCCGTCCGCGCTCACGGACTTCAGCACCTTCGGTGCCTGCTGGATCCTGGGCATGGCTCACCAGGAAGGCATCCTCAAGCGCCTGCCCCGCTATGTCATCCCCTCGGTGGCTCCGGTGATCGCCTGCCTGGGGCTGTGGTACGCGGTGGCGCACGGCTTCAAGACCGGCTACGACCTGGACTCGATTCCGTTCGCTCAGGCCGTCTGGTCCTTCGGCACGGTGCTGTTGCTCCTGCACGTCAGCCCGTCCTGGACGGACTGGCCCCGCTGGCTGCGCCGGTGGGACCGGCTGATTACGCTGCTCAACTCCCGAGCGGTGACTATTTATCTCTGGCACAACGTCTGCATCCTCGTCGCCGCCACACTGTGGGATCAGCTGTGGGGGTTCGACGTGATGTGGCAGCACTTCTCATGGCTGCTGGAAAGCCCGTGGCCGGTTCTTGCACTCGCCTGGGTGTTCATCGCCAGCTGCATTGTCTGGTTCGGGTGGGCTGAGGACCTGGCGGCGAAGAGAAAACCGCAGTTGTGGCCGGACGGCTCGGCACAGGGCCGCAAGCGGTCGCAGGCCGGAGCGCATCGCGTCTGACACCAGCACTTGGGCCAGAAGGGCCGCCCGGTACTCCGGGCGGCCTATTTTCATTTACTGGCTCAATAAATGGCTGGAACTGCCATTGTTGTACAACGCTTCATGTGCTGAATGAGGAACTCGGGAGGGCGACTTGCCTGATTGATCAGTCACAGCAGAATTCTGTCCTTTCGTTGGCGGTTAGGTCGATATCTTCTGACGCTTTGCCAATCCTTGATTGACCGTTTTTGAAACCGGATGGTTGGCTTCACTGGCTCACTGTGAACGAACTGTGACTCTGAGGTGGGGAATTGGCGGGCAGAGGGGGAGGGCGCCTTCATGGTGTTCGCCCGACGGGCAGGACCGTTCGGGCGATCAGCATGACGACAGCGGGTGCTGTCCTGGCGTCGCTGTTCACGGCGGCGGGAGTCGCGGCCACACCGGCGTACGCGACGGCCGCGAAAGACGGCAGGGCCGATGCGGAGTCGTCGGCCACGGCTCGGGCGGCACAAACCGGCGAGCCCGTGGAGGTGCTGTCGGAACGCACGCCGTACTCGACCACGAGGGCGAACCCGGACGGCACCTACACGCTCACGCAGTCAACGGCTCCTCAGAGGGTGAAGTCCGCTGACGGATCGTGGCGCAGCGTCGACGCGACGCTGGTGCGCCGTCCGGACGGCAGCCTCGGGCCGAAGGCCGCGGTGGTGGATCTGGCGTTCTCCGGTGGCGGGGCCGGCAAGGACCTGATCCGGATCAGCAACGAGCGCGGCACGCTGAGTCTGGGCTGGCCCGGACGGTTGCCCGAACCGGTGTTGGACGGAGCTACCGCGACCTACCCGGAGGTCTTCGAGGGCGTCGACCTCGAGCTGACCGCCACGGCCGAGGGTTATCGCGAGGTACTCGTCGTCAAGACGGCGAAGGCGGCGGACAACCCGAAACTGGAGCGGGTCAGCCTCACCGTCACCGGACAGAGGCTTCGGATCCGTCCCGGGCGGGGCGGCGGACTGCGTGCCGTGGACGAGGACGGCAACACGGTCTTCGACGGACCGGCCGGCCTGATGTGGGACTCGTCCGGCGTAGCGCAGGCTGGCGAGCAGACCTCACGGCAGGCGTCGAACCAGGTGGACGCGACCGTGCCCGGACCCGGAGACGCCAGCGCCGAGATGCCGGTCTCGGTCGGGAGCGGTGCGATCAGCGTGCGGCCGGACCTGAAGTTGTTGCGTGGCGACGACACGGTGTACCCCGTGCGGATCGACCCGTCCGTGGGGCTGGGTGCGACCGAGCGGACCGTCCTGTCCAGTGATGGCGACCGGTTCTGGCAGTTCGACGGTGACTACGGCGTGGGCAACTGCAGCCGGCTGGGCCCGTACTACTGCGACGTGGACCACACGAACCGGATGTATTTCGAGTTCGGCGGCACGAAGCTGGCAGGCAAGCAGGTCGTCGATGCCACGTTTCGAGCGAAGGAGACGTGGTCGTTCACGTGCGACCCCAAGTGGATCGACCTGAAGCGCACCGACAACATCTCCGAAGGCACGAGGTGGCCCGGTCCCTCCGTGCTCGACCACATCGGTGACCGCAACGTCTCAGCAGGCCGGGGCGATCTCTGCAGCCCGGACCAACCGGATTCGTGGATCGAGTTCAACGACAACCCGGACGAGGCGGACGAGAACCTGACCGCCTCCGTGCGCAATCTCGCCGCAGGCAAGTTCTCCCGGCTGACGTTGATGCTGCGGGCCAAGGACGAGGGCGACCCGGGAGCCTGGAAGCGCTTCGACGACAACGCGGAACTGCAGGTGGTCTACGTACCCAAGCCGGGTGTGCCGTCCTCGGTCGGGCTGATACCCGGCAACGGGACGACCGCGTACTGCAACAAGTCCCAGTCCGACCCGCTGGTGGTCACCCGGCTGGACCCGATGGCACAGGCCCGTGTGCAGACGCAGGTCAAGCCCAAGTCCACCGAGGAGAAGGGCGAGCTGCAGGCGGAGTTCGTCGTTCAGCGGGGGGATGACGCGGCTTGGCACCAGGTGTGGTCCGACTACCGGCCGAAGCCGGGCTGGGATCCTGACGAGACGCTCGAGAAGGTCCGGATGGACAACCGTGCGGACGGCGGTTTGTACCGCATGCGAGCGCGTACCCAGTCGCACTGGACGTATGGCACGAGGTCCGGTGACCTGTGGTCCGCGTACTCCTCCTGGTGTTACTTCAAGATCGATTCGACCGCACCCAAGGCTCCGCAGATCACCAGCACCGGCGTCTACACCGAGTGCACCGCCGACTTGTGCGAGGGCAAGGGCGGTCCGAACATCGCGGGTTCCTTCCAACTGCGGCCGAATGCTCTGGACAAGGACATAACGGCCTACCGCTGGCGTCTGCTGATCCAGAAGGGCGCCACCACCACGCCCGGCTCCTCCGTCACGGTCAAGCCGGTGCCGTCCCTGTCGGGAGTCCAAGTACTGACGGTCCAGGCCAAGGACGTCCGCGAACGATGGGGTGATCCGGCGGAGTTCGTGTTCAAGGTGGCGAACGCGACCGGTCCCGTGGGCACCTGGCACTTCGACGACGGCGCACCCGGTTCCACCGTGACCACGGCCAAGGACACCGCAATCGAAGGCGCGCGTCACGACGCGACCCTGCATCCTCAGGCCGGCGGTACGGCGGCCGGCTGGTCGGTGCTCGGCCGGCGCGGCACCGACGACTACTCGCTGCGTCTGAACGACGACGTGTCGGACGCCACCAAGCGGACCGGATACGCCGGCACGGCCGGCCCGGTCGTCAACACCGGTGACTCGTTCACCATCTCCACCTGGGTACTGCTGACCGACGACTCGGCGAACCGTGTGGTGGCCACGGCGCCCGGGGCCAACGGCTCGGCGTTCGCCCTCTACTACTCGAGTTCGTACGACAAGTGGGTCTTCAACCGGACGAGCGCCGATGTGAAGACCGGTGGGGTCATCATCCGGTCGCTGGGGGACTCGGCCGACCCGCCCAAGGAGGTGTGGACCCATCTCGCCGGCGTGTTCGACACCAAGGGCGACACCGACAGGACGAACGACACCATCCAACTGTTCGTCAACGGTCGACCGCAGGGGCAGCCCGTAAAGCTCTACGCGGCGACCACCGCCTACACGCCATGGGTCTCCACGGAGGGTCTGCAGATCGGCCGTTCGAAGGTCGCGGGCGCCTACGGCGAGTACTTCCTGGGCCGTGTCGACGAGCTCAACGCCTGGCAGCGCGCTCTGTCCGCCGACGAGATCCGCCAGGACGCGCGTCTGGAGAAGGACGGCGTGGCGGCGACGGAGCTGGTCGCCTACTGGGACAGTGCGACGGCGGCGGTCGGCAAGGTCACGGAGTTCACATCGTATGCCCTCGGCTCCATGACCATCAGCTCGACGGGAGCGGTGGCCGACCCGGACCAGAACGAACTGCGCCTGGACGGAAGCAGCGGTCACATGTCCACCACCGGACCGGCAGTCGACGAGACCGGCTCCTTCACGGTGACCGCCGACGTCAAGCTCGACGGAGCCGCGTTCGCGGCGCTGCCGATCGGCCGCCGGGCCCACGTTTTCGGGCAGGCCACTCCCGACGGCAAGGAGTCGTCCTGGGCGCTGTGGGTGGAGAAGGTTTCCTCCGACGGCTACCTGTGGCGCTTCGGCCGCACCGCGACCGACTCCACCGGCAAGGCCCTCGCCACGGCGTCCGTGCCGTCCGAGACCTCCGCCGAGATGGACACCTGGGTGCAGGTGACCGGCGTGTACGACGCCACCGAGGAGGTGAACGGGGGCTACGGCAACACGCACCTGTACGTGAGCGACGCCGAACAGGCCCAGGAGGGTGGAGCCTCCTTCACCGCTCTCCAGCAGGGCGGTGGCGAGATCGCTGCGGGCCGTGGCCGGGCCGCCGGCACCACGGGGCACTACCTGCCCGGTTCGCTCGACGAGGTGCGGGTGTGGGCGGGCGCGATGAGCGCGGACCAGGTCCGCTCCAAGGCGCTGGGCACGCCCGGCGACGAGTAGGCCGAACAGCACGACCAAGGGCCGGGCGGCGGCTGCGGACGCCGCCCGGCGGACGATCCGCCGGCGCACGCGCGTGCCGCCCGGTCCTTCTCACTTTGACCACAAGAGCACGGCGAGCCGTGCTCAGTGCTGCCCGGGGGAGGGCGGCCACACAGGGGAGCGCGATGACATGACAGGGCTTCGATCAGGTACGTTCCGGGCCGGAGCGGCGGGCAGACGTCTGGCCGCAGCGATCGGTTTCGCCATGCTGCCGGGACTGCTGACCCCCGTCGCCTTCGCCGCGGACACCGGTCCGCTCGGCCGACCCGACCTGGAGGCACCCAAGGCCACCAAGGTCAGCCCTCTCACCGCGAAGGCCAACCGGAAAGCCGAGGCCGCGGTGGAGGAGGCCGCCCAGGCCGACCGGACCGCGGCTGCGCGGGCGCGCCACGACCAGCGGCGCGAGGCCAGGTGGCCGGAGGCCGGCACGGCTTCGCTGACGGTGCCCGACAAGGGCACCGCGAAGGCCGCGCCCGGCTCCCTGCCGGTGACGGTTGCCGCTCCCGCGCGGGGGAGGGCGGCCGACTCCGTCACCGTCCAGGTCCTGAACCAGAAGACGGCGGCCGGACTCGGAATCAAGGGGGTCCTCCTCAAGGTCACCGCTCCGAAGGGCGGGGGCAGGGCCCGGCTCGGGATCGACTACTCTGCCTTCGCCTCCGCGTACGGCGGTGACTGGGCCGGGCGCCTCCGGCTCGCTCGCCTGCCGGACTGCGCGCTGGACGACCCGACCGAGGTGAAGTGCCGCAGGAGCCGTGAACTCGACACGGTCAACGACCGCGCGGCCGACCGCCTCACGGCATCCCTGGAACTGGCGTCCGGCGGACAGCCCATGATGCTCGCCCTGGCGGCGGGAACCCAATCGAGGGCCGGTGACTACAAGGCGACTCCGCTGTCGTCGTCCTCGACGTGGCAGGCGGGCGGCTCGTCGGGCAACTTCACGTGGTCGTATCCGCTGCGTGTGCCGCCGGCCGCGGCCGGTCCCCAGCCCGATCTGTCGATCTCGTACGATTCCGGCAGCGTCGACGGGCGCACCGCGAGCACGAACAACCAGGGCAGCCAGATCGGCGAGGGCTTCGACCTCACCTCGTCCTTCATCGAGCGCAAGTACGGTTCCTGTGACGACGACGGTCAGACGGACAAGTTCGACCTCTGCTGGAAGTACGACAACGCCTCGCTGGTGCTGAACGGCAAGGCGACCGAGCTGGTCAAGGACGACACGACGGGTAAGTGGCGTCTGAAGAACGACGACGCCTCCACCGTCACCCGCTCCACCGGCGCGGAGAACGGCGACGACGACGGCGAGTACTGGACCGTGGTCACCGGCGCCGGCACCAAGTACGTCTTCGGCCTGAACAAGCTCGACGGTGCAGGCACGACCGACCGCACCCAGTCGGTGTGGACCGCTCCGGTCTTCGGTGACGACGAGGGCGAACCCGGGTACTCCGACGGGACCTCCTTCTCCGGACGCGCCAAGACCCAGGCCTGGCGCTGGAACCTCGACTACGTCGAGGACACCCACGGCAACGCCATGACGTACTGGTACGCGGCGGAGCACAACAACTACGACAAGCTCGGTGACGACGACACCGGTACCGACTACGTCCGCGGCGGCTACCTGAAGGAGATCCGGTACGGACAGCGGGCCGGCGCCCTGTTCTCGGGCTCCCCGGCCGCCTCCGACAAGGTCGTCCTCGCCTACGCGGAGCGCTGTCTGGCCTCCGGCACCGGCTGCGACTCGCTGACCGAGGACACCCGGGACAACTGGCCGGACGTGCCCTTCGACGCGGTCTGCAAGGACGGCGACAAGTGCACCGGCAATGTCGGACCGACGTTCTTCACCCGCAAGCGCCTGACCGGCATCACCACGTACGCGTGGAACGCGGCTGCCGCGACCCCCGCTTTCGACCCCGTGGACGCCTGGTCGCTGAAGCACCTCTACCTCGACCCCGGTGACACGGGCGACTCGACCGACCAGTCCCTCTGGCTCGACGAGCTCAAGCACACCGGCAAGCGCGGCACCGATCTGTCCCTGGCACCGGTCAAGTTCGGCCACGTCATGTTCCCCAACCGGGTGGACGGCGCAGCCGACAACATCCTGCCGCTCAACAAACCGCGGCTGAAGACCGTGACGTCCGAGGCCGGCGCGCAGACGATCGTCACCTACATGCCGTCCGAGTGCTCGGCCGGCGGGACCAGACCGAAGCTCGACGAGAACGCCAAGCGCTGCTATCCGGTGTACTGGTCGCCCAACGGTGAGAAGGACCCGGTTCTCGACTGGTTCCAGAAGTACCCGGTCGCGTCCGTGTCGACCACCGATCCGTTCGGCGGCTCGGAAGCGGTGCAGCATGCCTACCAGTACACGGGGGGCGGTGCCTGGCACTACAACGAGGACCCGATGACTCCGGCCAAGGAGCGCACCTGGTCGGTCTGGCGGGGGTACGAGAGGGTCACCCACCTCGTGGGCGTCTCCGGGCGTACGCAGAGCAAGACGGTCACCGTCTACCTGCGGGGCATGAACGGAGACCGCGTCCTGGGCTCCGACGGCAGGACACCGGCCACGGACGCCCGCAAGACCGTCGAGGTCTCCGGGATCAAGGCCGGGAAGATCACGGACTCCGACCAGTACGCGGGCTTCGCCCGTGAGACGGTCACTTACGACGGGACCAGCGAGGTCGGCGGCACGGTCAACGATCCCTGGTCCAAGCGGACGGCCACACAGCACAAGTCGTACGCGGACACCGAGGCGTACTTCGTGCGCGTCGCCGCTGCCCACAACCGCACGAACATCACCAGCAAGCTCACCCCGTACGACCGGGTGCGCACCGTGAAGACCACCTACGACGACCACGGCATGGCCGAGACCTTCGAGGACCAGGGCGACGACGCGGTAACCGGTGACGAGAGATGCACCCGCACCTGGTACGCCCGCAACGCCGACAAGGGCATCACCTCCCTCGTCTCGCGTACCCGTACGGTCGCGAGGCCCTGCGCCACCACGGACTCGGCGCTGGACCTGCCCGCCGACTCCACCCGCCCCGGTGACGTGGTCTCCGACAACGCGACCGTCTACGACGACACGACGGCCACCGCGTGGTCGGCCTCCCAGCAGCCGACCAAGGGCGATGCGAACTGGACCGGCCGTGCGAAGGGGTACGGTGGCGACGACGCCCCCGTGTGGCAGAAGGTGGCCACGACGACGTACGACACGCTCGGCCGTCCTCTCGTGGTCAAGGACACCAACGGCGCGATGGTGTCCACCACCGCCTACACCCCGGCGGCTGCCGGTCCCATGACCTCGACGGTGGTCTCCAACATCAAGACGCACAAGACGACCACGGCTGTCGACTTCGCCACCGGCACCACACTGAAGGTCACCGACCCCAACAACAAGATCACGGAGTCGGAGTACGACAGCCTCGGCCGTGTCACCAGGGTGTGGCTGCCGAACCGCTCCAAGTCACTCGGCAAGACACCGAACTACGTCTACGAGTACAAGGTCAGCAACACCGCGATGTCGTGGGTCTCGACCGGGACCCTCAAGGGCGATGGATCCGGCTACAACACCAGCTACGAGTTCTACGATTCGCTGCTGCGCTCCCGCCAGGTCCAGACCCCGAGCCCGGTGGGCGGCCGGTTGGTCTCCCTGTCGCTGTACGACCACCGTGGACTGGCAGTCAGCCAGCAGTCGGACATCTGGGACGACACGTCTGCCCCGTCCAGCACCCCGGTGCAGACGGACGGCGGACAGGCACCCCTCCAGACGGACACGACGTACGACGGCGCCGGCCGTCCGACCAAGGCCGTGACGAAGGTCCACGGCGTCACCCGCTGGACGATCGACACCGCGTACACCGGTGACACTGTCACGACCAGCGCTCCGAGCGGTGGTCAGGCCACTGCCGTCGTGACCAACGGCATCGGCCAGATGACGGAACGCCGCGAGTACGCAGGTCCGCAGCCGACGGGCACCGACTACACCACGACGGGCTACACCTACACGCCCGCAGGGCGGCAGGAGACCGTCACCGGCCCTGACAAGGCCAAGTGGTCCTACAGCTACGACCTGTTCGGCCGCCAGGTGACGTCGACCGACCCGGACAAGGGCAGGAGCACCACCGAGTACAACGCGCTCGACCAGGTCTCCAGCACCACAGCGAACGACGACCAGTCCAAGAAGCTGATCAGCGAGTACGACGAACTCGGCCGTAGAACGGGCCTGTGGCAGGCATCGAAAACCGACGCCAACAAGCTCGCGGGGTGGACCTTCGACACCCTGCAGAAGGGCCAGCAGGACACCGCCACTCGCTACGACGGAGGTGTGGGCGGCAAGGAGTACACCCAGAAGGTCACGTCTTACGACGCGCTGTACCGGGCGACGGGGTCCCAGCTGATCCTTCCCGACACTGAGCCGCTGCTGACCGCTGGTGTGCCGAAGACCTTGTCGTTCAGCACCGGTTACAACCTGGACGGCACGATCAGCCAGTCGACTGCTCCGGCGGCGGGTGGTCTGGCGGCCGAGACGGTCTCGTACACATATGACTCGACCGGTCACCAGCTCACCTCGAAGGGCACCACGGGCTACCTCCAGGGCGCGGCCTTCTCACCGCAGGGTGACCTGCGCCAGCTGACCCTGGGCACGGACGGCACGAGCTCGGCGAAGAAGGCGTACCTCAACTGGGACTACGAGTCGGGAACCCGCCGCCTCACCCGCGCCTACGTCACCGACGACGTGCACGGCTACATGCCGCAGGAGCTGAAGTTCACCCAGGACGATGCCGGCAACGTCACGTCGATCTTCGACGCCACCACGCAGGGGGGTACGGCCAAGGCCGACTACCAGTGCTTCGGATACGACGGCTACAGCCGTCTGACCGAGGCGTGGACGCCCAGGACGGCCGACTGCGCAGCCACCGGCCGCACGATGTCCAACATCGACGGTGCGGCCCCGTACTGGACGTCGTACACGTACACCACAGGCGGCCAGCGCAAGACGGAAACGCAGCACACCTCCGCGGGCGACAAGACCACCACCTACACCTACGACGACACGACGGACGCCAAGCCGCACACGCTGGACAAGACGACCGGCGCGCGAGCGGGCACCTACGCCTACGACAGCAGCGGCAACACCACCGCCCGCCCCGGACCGACCGCCCAGCAGACGCTGGCCTGGAACGCCGAGAGCGAGCTGACGAAGCTCACGGAGAGCACGAAGGAGACGACCTACCTCTACGATGCGTCTGGTGAACTGCTCATCCGCAGGGCCAAGGGCGACGGTGACACGATCCTCTACCTCGGCGGAGGCAACGAAGTCCGCGTGACCGTGAAGGGCACGGCCAAGACCGTCTCCGGCACGCGGTACTACTCGGCCAACGGCCAGACGATCGCGGTCCGTACGGCAGTGGCGGGCACGTCGGGTACGAAGCTCAGCTTCCTTGCCGCCGACCACCATGGCACGTCGAGCATCGCCATGGATGCCGCCACGTACGCGGTCACCAAGCGTTACAGCACGCCGTTCGGCGGGGTGCGCGGCACGAAACCGACCGTCTGGCCGGACGACAAGGCGTTCCTGGGGAAGCCGGCGGATGACGCGACGGGCCTGACCCATATAGGTGCTCGCGAGTACGACCCGGCCATCGGCCAGTTCGTCAGCGTCGACCCGGTGCTGGCTTTGGACCAGCACCAGTCGCTGAACGGTTATGCATACGGCAACAACAGCCCCGTGACCCTCAGCGACCCGACGGGGTTGTGGATCGACGACGGAACCGGCCATAGCGAGCCGCATCCCAGGGCCACCGGCAAACCGAGGGACAACGTCGGTATTCCGCCCGGTGGAACCGGGCCCGGTGGTTGCTACTACACGTGCCAGGATGCGCTTGATCAGGCGAGCACCGAAGCCTATGTCAGTACGGTCGCCGCAGTCGATCAGGGACTGCCTTACGTGCGTACCTCCGAGACGGTGGACGCCGACGAGTTCCACCAGGCAATGGTCAAGTACCAAGGCGATGCCGGCGGAGCCGTCCAGGATTCCCAATGGATGATGTGGCTCTACGGCTACGACGAGGAGGTGATCGACAACTTCGGTCCCTGCTTGGTGCTCGACTGCAACAGCGCGGTATCGCTGGAAGACGTCCGCAGCCTTCCGCTGAACCGCGAAGGTTTCCTCGAGCAGTTCGGTCGATCGTTCGCTGACGGGCTCATGACCCGTGTCGGGCTCGGAAGCAAGGGGAAAAGCCCACAGGGCGACTGCAACAAATGCTTCCTTGCCGGAACCGACGTTCTCATGGCCGACGGCAGCACCAAGGACATCGAGGACATCGAGCTCGGTGACGAGGTGCAGGCCACCGATCCGGAAACCGGAGAGACAGGGCCGCGGACGGTCACCCGGCTCATCCGGACGGAAGGCGACAAGTACTTCAACGAGCTGTCCATCGCGACCGAGAACGGCATCGAGAAGCTCACCGCCACCCACGAGCATCCCTTCTGGTCACCGTCCGAGCAGGACTGGGTGACTGCGGCGGATCTCGAGCCTGGCATGTCTCTGCTCACCGACACCGGCGATACCGTCATCGTCACGGCGAACCGCCCCTTCACCAAGCACACGCGGACGTACAACCTCACGGTCGACGATCTGCATACGTACTATGTGCTGGCGGGCCAGACTCCGGTCCTGGTTCACAACTCCAACGGGTGGTGTGGGCCTGGCCTGAGAACGACATCGGAAGCTGGTATCAGCCCGAATGATGCCAAGCGAATTCAGAATGCCGCCGACAAGGCGGGGCAGCCAATCATCGTGGTCGGAAGCCGGGCAAACGGAACCCCCAACCCGACGTCAGACTGGGACTACATCCTGTCTGGCCCGTCCAGAACTCGTCACAGCGTCAAGAATTCGCTGCCAAGAGGAACGGGTGATGGTGAAGGGAGCGGGCGTGGTCGAGACTTCTGGCAAAGCTATAATCCGAACCGCCCCGACTATGCAGAGCTGGATCGGAATAGGCCGTACGTGGTATTTGAGCCCCGGAGCAGGTGAGGACTTGAGAGCGTCAGAGTGCATCATCAACGAGGTCGCTCAAGGGCTCCGCGTCCTGGACGACGCTGTGGCTTGGTTCTCCTCGTTGGAACAGGCTCAGCAGAAGGCGGTACTGCACGAGGTTGTTCGTTACGCCATGCAGGCCCATGCAACGGTGAATGACGCGCGTGAGGGGCTACTGCGATCAGGCGTTAAGCCGACCATGACCCCGGCAGTGCTGATTATCCGGGAACCGATTCTCGAACAGATGGGGAAGATCATAAATCTTCCCCCAGGTGAATACGTGAAATCTTTTCGCGTCCTCGTGTCTACATTCGCAGTAGCTGACACGCGGCGAAGAGAAACGGAGTGCCGAGGAACTTGTAGCCACGCCTGGCACAATATGTCGTAAGTGCCGATGCCGTCGGCGCACCGAAGGTAAATTGCCAAGGGTTTCAGAGTTCACTCGGGCGCATATTGGGAGCTCTCGCCGAGTCAGTAATCGGCGAGGGCTCCCGGGCGTTTGACGGCAACGTCAGCGGACGAGCGTTGCGGCAGGCGGCTCGTCAGGGGGTTTCTTGGCGTGGCCGAGGACGCCGCTCAGGGAGTCGATGGCTTGGCGTTGGAGGCGAACCGGACGTGGGCGTAGACGCCGGCGGTGACGCCGATGTGGGAGTGTCTGAGGAGTTCCTTAATGACGACGAGGTCCACGCCCTGCTCCAGGAGAAGGGTCGCCGTAGAGCGTCGGAGGTCGTGGAAGCGGATGCGGCGGAGTCTGGCCCGGTCAAGGAAGCTACGGAAGCGACGGATGAGGTTGGCAGGGTCGAGAGGTCCACCGGTCGGCGTGGTGAAGACCAGGCCACTACCCTTCCAGTCCGAGCCGACAGTCTGGCGCTCCATGTCCTGCCGCTCCTTGTGTTCCTTGAGGGCACGGAGGCATTCGGTCGGGAGGGCGATGCGGCGTTCGGAGGCTCGCGTCTTGGTGGGCAGCGTGGTGAGACCGCCGGCACTGGAGCGTGCGGCGGATGTTGGCGGTGCCTGCGTCGAGGTCGAGGTCTTCCCAGCGCAGGCCGAGGAGTTCGCCCTTGCGGAGTCCGGTATGCAGGGCGAGTTCGAATAGCGCGTGCAACCGATGTCCGCGCGTGGCCGTGAGGAACTGGCGGGCTTCGTCGGCGGTGAGGGGTTCGAAGCGTTGGGGCCGGGGTGTGCCGGTGCGGACGTTGCGGGCGACGTTGCGTGGGATCTCCTCCTCGCGGACGGCGTACTTCAGGGCGGGCCCGAGCACGGAGTGGATGTAGTTCAGGGTCAGCGGAGAGAGCAGCTCCGGCCGATTGCGCAGCAGCGGGGCTGGTCGCGCCGGGCGTCGATGGGGCGGACGCAGCACTGGCAGCTGGTGCGGAGCTGGTTGAGCCAGGTGCGGACATCTCTGGCACTGAGCTTGGTGAGCTTCTTCCTACCGAGTCCGGGGATGAGGTACCGGTGGACGCATGCGGTGACGAGGCTGCTCTCTCCAGGTTCGGGTTGTCCAGCTTCCTTGCAGTAGCCGCACAGGCTGTGGAAACGACGAAGGTGCCGGTGTCTTCGGTGCTCCTGATGGCGTACCCGGCGATGCGAGCGGCGATCTTGTGGTCGTGAGCTCGCCGTCTCCCAGTGCGGGGATCTGCTGGGTGCCGAGGCGCTTCCCCCAGAGAGTGGAGGTGCTGTCCTGCGCCACATGCAGCAAGTCGGCCGGCCGGCATCGACAACCCGTGGGGACCTCTCATCCCGCCCCCGCCCGAGGTGAGAGCAAAGTTCCTTCGCGGTCACCCGGTGCCACAGACAGGAAACGCGCCCTCCCTACCTTCGGGATCAGCCACTCCCCCGGCAGAACGAGCCCCGGAGCACCGTGGAGGCGTCATGACAGCCCCGAGCACAGCCCCCGCACCCCCGAGCAGGGGCGGCCGCTGGATCCAGCACTGGGATCCGGAGGACGAGACCTTCTGGAAGGAGACCGGAGAGAAGGTCGCCCGCCGCAACCTGCTCTTCTCCGTCCTCTCCGAGCACATCGGGTTCTCGGTGTGGACGCTGTGGTCGGTGATGGTGCTCTTCATGGGCCCGGAGTACGGGCTCACCCCGGCCGACAAGTTCACCATCGTGTCGATGGCGACCCTGGTCGGCGCCGTCGTGCGGGTGCCCTACACCTTCGCCGTCGCGCTGTTCGGCGGCCGGAACTGGACCGTCGTCTCGGCCAGCCTGCTGCTGATCCCGACGGTCGCCGCCTTCGTGGTGATGGAGCCGGGCACCTCGTTCACCGCCTTCCTGGTCTGCGCGATGCTCGCGGGCGTCGGCGGCGGCAACTTCGCCTCCAGCATGACCAACATCAACGCCTTCTTCCCGCTGCGGAAGAAGGGCTGGGCGCTCGGGCTCAACGCGGGCGGCGGCAACATCGGCGTGCCGGTCGTGCAGCTCGTCGGCCTCGCCGTGATCGGGGCGAGCGGCGGACCGCGCCTGCTGCTCGGCATCTACATCCCGTTCATCGTCGTCGCGGCCGTCTGCGCCGCGGCGAGGATGGACAACATCGCGCACCTGAAGAACGACACCGGCGCCGCCCGGGAGGCCGTCAGGGACGCGCACACCTGGATCATGGCCTTCCTCTACATCGGGACGTTCGGCTCGTTCATCGGCTACAGCTTCGCCTTCGGCCTGGTGCTCCAGACCCAGTTCGGCCGCACCCCGCTGCAGGCCGCGTACGTCACCTTCATCGGCCCGCTGCTCGGCTCGCTGATCCGGCCCGTGGGCGGTGCGCTGGCCGACCGGTACGGCGGCGCGAAGATCACCCTGTGGAACTACGTCGCCATGGCCGCCGCCACCACGGTCGTCGTCGTCGCGTCCATGCGGGAGTCGCTGCCCCTGTTCACCGCCGCGTTCATCGCCCTCTTCGTCCTCAGCGGACTGGGCAACGGCTCCACGTTCAAGATGATCCCCGGCATCTTCCACGCCAAGGCCCTCGCCAAGGGGCTCCGGGGCGAGGAGGCCGCCGCGTACGGACGCCGGCTCTCCGGTGCCACCATGGGCATCATCGGAGCGGTCGGCGCGCTCGGCGGCCTGGGCATCAACCTCGCCTTCCGGCAGTCGTTCCTGACCGTCGGCTCGGGCACCGGGGCCTTCGTCGCCTTCCTGGCCTTCTACGGGGTCTGCTTCGCGGTGACGTGGGCCGTATACCTTCGCCGCCCGGCCGGGGAGACGTCCGTCACCCCGGCCGCGGAGACGAAGTCGCAGCTCACCTACGCCGAGGTGTGACGTAACACTGACGACACGAAGCCGAACCGAGCCTGTCACGCGCCGTTGACAGGCTCGGCCGGCATGCGGGTACCGCCGCATGGCACCCGGATGAGGCGGTACGGCAGGCAGGGACGACGACTCGAGTGCGGGGCGAGAGCCATGGACGAGCAAGAACAGCGACCGGAACACGGTCCCCTCGCGGGCTTCACCGTGGGCGTGACCGCCGCGCGCCGGGCCGACGAACTGGGGGCGCTGCTCCAGCGGCGGGGCGCCGCCGTCCTGCACGCCCCCGCCCTGCGCATCGTGCCGCTCGCCGACGACGGCGAACTGCTGGCCGCCACGAAGGAGATCATCCGGCAGGTGCCGGACATCGTGGTCGCCACGACCGCGATCGGCTTCCGGGGCTGGGTGGAGGCCGCCGACGGATGGGGCCTCGGCGACGACCTGCTGTCCCGGCTGCGCGGGGTGCGGATCCTCGCCCGCGGACCCAAGGTGAAGGGCGCGGTCCGCGCCGCCGGGCTGACGGAGGAGTGGTCTCCGTCGTCCGAGTCCATGGCCGAGGTGCTGGACCGGCTCATGGAGGAGGGCGTCGAGGGCCGGCGGATCGCCTTGCAGCTGCACGGCGAGCCGCTGCCCGGCTTCGTGGAGACGCTGCGGGCGGGCGGGGCCGAGGTGGTCGGGGTGCCCGTCTACCGCTGGATGCCGCCGGAGGACATCGGCCCGGTGGACCGGCTGCTGGACGCCACCGTCTCCCGCGGCCTGGACGCCCTCACCTTCACCAGCGCGCCCGCCGCCGCGTCCCTGCTGTCCCGGGCCGAGGAGCGCGGGCTGCTGCCCGAGGTGCTGGCCGCCCTCGGCCACGACGTGCTGCCGGCCTGCGTCGGCCCGGTCACCGCGCTGCCCCTGCAGGCGCGCGGCGTCGACACCGTCCAGCCCGAACGCTTCCGGCTCGGCCCGCTGGTCCAGCTGCTCTGCCAGGAACTCCCGGCCCGCGCGCGGTCGTTGCCGGTCGCCGGGCACCGGGTGGAGATCCGCGGGCACGCGGTGCTGGTGGACGGCGTGCTCAGGCCCGTGCCGCCCGCCGGGATGTCCCTGCTGCGCGCCCTGTCCCGCCGCCCCGGCTGGGTCGTGGCCCGCGCCGAACTGCTGCGCGCCCTGCCCGGCGCCGGACGCGACGAGCACGCGGTGGAGACGGCCATGGCCCGCCTGCGCACGGCCCTCGGCGCCCCCAAGCTGATCCAGACGGTGGTCAAGCGCGGCTACCGGCTGGCCCTGGACCCGGCGGCGGACTCCAAGTACGCCGACTCGTAGCGGCCGGGGGGGGGGGGGGGGGGGGGGGGGGGGGGGGGGGGGGGCGGGCCCCCCCCCCCCCCCACCACAGGCGGATGCCCGCCGGTGTCAGGAGACTGACCCGGAGGAGCGGCGACATGATCGTTCGGCGTGTTCAGGCGTGTGCGGTCATGCCGGCAGCTCCACCACGGCCAGGGGTACCGAGGTGGGGCGGGCCGATCCTCCGGCGGGTTCGACGGTGATGCCCACGGCGGAGGCCGAGTTGGCGGAGCCTGACAGGGTCACGGCCTGACGGGTGCGGCCGGCGTCCATCAGACCTGCCGGCCGCATGGTGCCGTTCCGGTCGTACCAGAGCTGGTAGACCTTGCCCCGGGGCGGCGTGGCCATGTTGGCCGCCACCACAACGGCCGTGTCACGCGTCCGGGAGACGACGACTGTTGCGCTGGCGCCGTCTTCGAGCGGGATACGGTGTGAGACGGCGTCGGAGGCGCCCAGCACAGCGATCAGCTCGTCCGTCTGCTGACGGGCCTGCCGCTCTTGTGCGGCGGCGTTCCCGGCCCGGTCGTGCTCCCGGACGGCGATGCCGCCCAGCGTGGCCGTCGCCGCCAGGCAGGCGGCGAGCACCAGGTGGGGAAGCCGCCTGCGCAGCGTCGCGGCCGATGGCGTCCGCGGGACGAACGGGGTCACCTGCCGGACCGTGGCCACGCGCTGCAGGACCTGGTGCCTCATGGCGGGGCGGGGAGTGACGGCCGCGGCCGCTGCGAGTTTCGCGGCCGTGGCGGTGAATTCCGCGACCTCGTCGGTGCAGGACCGGCATGCGTCCAAGTGCTCTTCGAACAGCGCGCGTTCCTCATCGGACAGCGCGTGCAGGGCGTAGGCACCGGTGAGGGTGTGCGGATCGGCGTCGGTGGTCATGCGCTCACTCCCAGGCAGTCGCGCAAGCGGATCAATCCGTCACGCAGGCGGGTTTTCACCGTCCCCAGGGGGAGGGACAACTGGGCGGCCACTTCGCGGTAGGTGAGCCCGCGGTAGTAGGCGAGGGTGACGGACTGGCGCTGCAGCTCGGTCAGTGTGCGCAGGCACCGGCGGACCTGTTCGCGCTCCAGGCGGTGCTCGACCTGCTCGCTCACCTCGTCGTACTCGGGCAGCCGGTCCAGCAGCGCGGCCTTGTGGTCCCTGGCCGCGGCGGCCTCCACCGAGCGGACCCGGTCGACGGCACGCCGGTGGGCGAGGGTGAGGATCCAGTTCATGGCCGTGCCCCGCTCAGGCCGATAACGCGGTGCGGTGCGCCACACCTCCACCAGCACCTCCTGGGCGACCTCCTCGGACTGCGCCACGTCACGCAGCACTGCGCGTGCCACACCCAGTACGGGAGCCGCGACGGCGTCGTACAGCTGAGCGAAGGCGTCGGTGTCCCCGCGGGCCACCGACTCCACCAGCGTGTGCAGATCCGGCCGCCGCACCGGATCGGGTCCGATAAATACAGGTTCTTTCACCGACATCCATCCTTGTGCTGGTGTGCACCCGCACCGTTGTCCGTTCGTCCGCGAGCACCGGAGCAGGCCCGGCGGTCGCCGGACCGGAGCCGAAGGCCCCGACTATGCGCCTGCGTGAGAGGCAGTGCAAAACCGCCCAAGAGCTGTCCCGGGCGAAGTGGTCCGATCCTGACCGTCGTCGTCTGTCACACAGGGAATCCGGCTCCGGAGGGCCGGCGGATTGGTCGCTCCGGAGCCGGAGTGCGGCCCTTGTCCGGCTGCTCCCACCTGGTGTTCGGGAGGTGAGGGAACGGCCGTGGCCTGGGAGCAGCCTCGTCGCAGGTGGTCGCGGTACGCGCCGACCGGGAATCGGTACGACGAGATGCCGGCCATATGGGTGGCTGAGCGTCACCGATTCGTGAAATGTGAGGCCCGGCGGGACACATCTGGCACGGTGGAGCCGATTCCACGCGTGCGTTCCCCACCTGCGCACGACGGCACGTTCGCCACCAGTACTGCGCCCTACCCGCTGAGGACGATGCATGCGCGCACAGATCATCGGCGCCGTCCGCGAACGGCTGCAGGACCGGGGCTTGGACGCCTACCTCGCCTACACCCCTTCGAACGTCTTCTACACGACGGGCTTCCGGAGTTTCTTCCTGATGGAGTGGTGGAGGATGCTGGGCACGGTCCTTGCTGTCATCCCGGCCGACCCCGCCCAGCCGCCCGCCTTGGTGGTCAGCGACTTCGAAGCGGGACAAGCCCGCGAGGAGTCCGGTTTCGAAGACGTCCGGCCGTTTCGGGTGTGGGTGGAACTGCGCGACGCTCGCGACCTGGCCGACCCTTCGGCCGCCGCTGTGCCCGGCAGCCGTCCGGCCCCGTACGACATCGCCGAGCAGGACGCGCTGCTGTGCTCCGTCCTGGCTGACCGCGGCCTGCTCGGCGCCCGGATCGGCACGGACCTGCGGTACGTCCTGCACGACACCGTACGCCGGGTCGCCGCCTTCGCTCCCCGGCTGACCTGGGAAGACATGACAGAGGACCTGTACGAACTGCGCAGCGTGAAATACGACTTCGAGATCGAGAGACTGCGGCGGGCCACGGAACTGTCCGAAGCGGGCATGAGCTTCGCCGTCCGCGACCTGCGCCCCGGCCTCACGGCCCTCGATCTGCGCCACCGCTACCAGCAGGGCGTCCTGGCCGCCGCCATGGCCGATCCCTGTTACGCCGGCTACAGCGACCAGTGGATGCTGCCCGCTGTCGGCCCCTCCGCCGGGACCGGCACCGGTGCCGGTCCCGAGGCCGCTCCCGTTCTCGCGGACGGTGCCCTCATCAAGTTCGACTGCGGCGTCACCGTGGGCGGCTACCGCGGCGACGGCGGACGCACCTTCGCCTACCGCACCGTCCAGCCTGCCGCGCGACGCCTCCACGACGTCCTGCTCGGCGCCCACCGGGAAGCCCGGTCCGTCGTCCGTCCGGGCGTCGCCGCACGCGAGGTGTTCCGAGCCGCGCAACGGCACATCCGCGCGGGCGGTTACCCCTCCTTCACCCGCGGCCACTACGGCCATTCGGTGGGGATCGACACCTTCCACGAGGAACCGCCCTACCTCAGCGCCGACGAGGAGCGGCCCCTGCTGCCCGGCATGGTGCTCGCGGTGGAGACCCCCTCGTATTCCTCGGACACCGGGGCCATCATGATCGAAGACCTGTTGCTGGTGACCGATGACGGCCACGAGGTGCTCCACCGGCTGCCGCGCGAGCTGACCGTGGTGGGCTGACCACGTCGTACTCGGGCAGAACCAACCACTGCGCTCGCCGACGGGGCGGGGGAGTGCCCGGCGAGCGGTTCCCGCTCGCGCTCACCGAGCCGGCGGACTCCCTTGCCGTCGCTGTAGCGCTGTTCCCCCTGGTCGCGGGCGGTGTACGTCGACGTGCCGCCCCTCGCGTGACCCGGGTGGGGGTCAGGGACGTGGTGCGGCACCGGCATCCGGCTGCCCGGGCTTGCCCGGAACGTGCGGGCGGAGCTCAGGGCTGGGCGGTTCTCCGTCCCGACGCTACGGTTCGACCCGCGCGACCCCTCCCGTTTCGAGGGCCACCCACACAGCGCCGTCGGGACCCAGGGTGATGCCGTGCGGCTCGGACGACGGCGACGGCAGGCTGTACTCGGAGATCTCGCCGCTGTCGGTGATGTGGCCAATGCGGTTGGCTCCCCATTCGGTGAACCAGCACTCCCCGGTGGAGGCCGCGACAATGGCGTGGGGCCTGGCCGTGCGGTCGGGGAGCGGGAACTCCTCGATCTCGCCGTCCACCGAGATCCTGCCGATCCGGCCCGCCGCGATCTCGACGAACCACAAGGCGGTGCCGTCGCCGGCGATGCCCACGGGTGCGGCGCCGGCGGTGGGGAGCGGATGGATCACGATGTCTCCGTGGACCGTGATGCGGCCGATCGCGTTCGCCTGGTTGAGCGTGAACCACAGGGCCCCGTCAGGGCCCGCGGTGATCGCCGCGGGAAAGGCGCCCGCATGGGGAAGGGCGAACTCGGTGACCTCTCCCGTGCCGGTGATCCGGCCGATGCGGTCGGTGTTCATTTCCGTGAACCACATCGCATCGTCCGGGCCGGCAGTGATGCCGAAGGGTCCGCTGCCGGGCGTCGGTACGGGGAAGGACTCCGTTTCGCCGTCGGCGGTGACGCGGCCGATCCGGTGGTCCTGGGACCGGGTGAACCACAGCGCCCCGTCGGGCCCGGGAGCGATGACCGTAGGGCGGCACCCGGACGAGTCCAGGGGGTACTCGTCGAGGTCGCCGTCGAGGGTGAGACGCGCGATGCGACCGCTGTGCACGAAGGTGAGCCACAGCGCACCGTCAGGTCCGGCCGCGATGCCGTAAGGCCCGGCCCCCTTGTCCGCCACGGGGATCTCCCTGATGGCCGGGGCGTCAGAACGGTGCACGGCAACTCCTTGTGGGGGTGGGGTCAGTCGGCGTTCCCGGCCGGTGCCGCAGCTCGGTCCCGCACCAGGTCGAGAATGATCGCGGCGAGATCGGCGGGCCGGGTCATGGGGACGTTGTGGTGCGAGCTGATGTCGACCAGCCGGCGGCCGGGTGCGGCATCGACGACGGCACGCACCTCGTCGCGCCGCGAGGCGTAGAAACCGTCCTCGGCCAGCACGATCGTCATCGGGCAGGTGAGGCGGTCGTACACGTCGACGGCCGGGAAGACTTCCACACCGGGCTCCACGGCAGCGACCGTCGCGATCTCCTCGACGGTCGGCCGTCGTACCCACCACCGACCGCAGCGCAGGAAGGAGCGCCGCGTGACCTCCTCGACGAGCCCGGGCCGTGCTCCCGCGTTGAGCCAGTCCTCTCCGGCCTCCCGCACGCACTGCTCGACATAGGCGTGCAGTTGGTCGTCGTCGGCTTTCCAGCCGTAGCGGAACATGGTCCGCAGACGGTCCGCCGCCTCGGTGGTCCGCACGCCGGCATGCCCGGCGAGTGACGTGTCGCGGTCGTCGAGCACCACGCCGTCCACGATGCACAGGGCGGCCGGTGCCACGAGTCCACCGGCCGTGGCGGCCGTCACCGCGTACCCGCCGGTGGAATGACCCACCAGCACGGGGCGGTCCCAGGCCAGCGCGGTGACGACGCCGCCGATGTCTCGCCAGTACTGCTCGGGACCGGTGGAGCCGAGCCGGGACTGCCCGTGGCCACGCAGGTCGATGGCAACCGGACGGCACTCGTTCACCAGATGCGACGCCACGTCCCTCCAGGCCGCGGCGTTGTGTCCACTGCCGTGGACGAGCAGCACGCCCTCACCGTGACCGCCGAAGTCCACACCGGACAGGACTCCGTCCCCGACGGGAAGTTCGATGTCTGTTCCGATCACCACCGCACCCTGTCCGCGAGAGGACAGCCGGCGCAACCGCTTTTCCCCCAAGGGGTCAGGGCCGGGGGGAGGGCGCGTCCGGAGGACGTCTGACCAGCCTCTCGGCGGGCGAGTCCCCGGCAGCGGGGTGGTGCCGCATGTGAGGGCCGGGGTGCGCGGGCTGCGTACCCGTTGCCCGACGGATCCGCCCGGTCCGGAGCGGGAGATCCTCGGGCCGCCGGTATCTCCATGCCTGGGCCCAGGAAGCCACGGGCACCACCGTGCGGATCGTGCAGCGTTGCGACGTCGCCACCGGCGCCCGCCGTACGGATCGGCCGTGAAGTTCCGCGGGCTCCCCTCACGGAGTCGCGCTTTCCCGCAGGCCCACGCAGTGAACCACCAGGGGATTCCATGGCCATCAGCCAGACCAGACGTCCGACGTCCCGTGCGACCTGGACGGTATGCGCCGTTCCCGTGGCCGGCGCGGCCATCACGCCGCAGGTCGTCGCACCCGCCCAGCCGGCCGCCGCCGCGGACGGGGACTGCACCACCCACTCGGTTCCCACCTACGTCTGGGAACCGGCCGCCACCGCCGACGTCGCGTCCAAGCGCGTCCTTCACAAGTGCATGGAGTGGGGTCCCAAGAGCCCTGACGCCGTGCTCCTGGACACGCTGAACACGGCGAGCCTGCCGATGACCAGCAAGGTGTTCACGGGCGGCGGCAACGGCATCCTGTACGAGGCCACCGTCGGCGGTCAGGTCAAGGCGTACCAGGACAACACCGCCACCGGCGGCGCCCTGCTGACCCCGGTGAAGACCTACAGCCTCGACTGGTCGTCCGCGAAGCGGATCCTGACCAACGGCCAGTGGTTCCTGGTGTTCGCCTCCGACGGCACCATGGACGTCTACAAGCAGTCCAGCCCGGCGACCGGAGACGGCACCCTGACCCGGGTCATCGACGGCACCAGGTCCTCCGTCATCACGGCGATCGGCGCCTCGGACGACGCCTGGATGGTCAACTCCGCCGTGCAGTGGCTGAAGGACGGCACCGTCCAGCAGAGCCTCCTGCTGCCGGTCGACCTCACCACCGGTCCCACGGTCAGGCTGCTGCGCCCCACCGAGATCGCCACCGGCGTCGACGCCACGCAGGCGTGGGCGCCCGGCCCGGGGGCCGTCAGCACCCAGTCCGTCACCGCGGACCCCGACACCACCGGCCAGGTCCGTACGTACACCACCGGTCCCTGGACCCAGGCCGACGACGACGTGCGCGCCGGCATCGTCGGCGAGGTCATGGCCGACGCCGGGCCCTGCCTCACCGACCCCGACCCGGACGTGGCCCCCTACTTCGGCACCCCGCCGGACGACACGGGCGACCCCGTCCCGGGCGAGCCGGCCGGTGACACCGTCGCACCGCCGTCCCGCACCGTGACGGGCACCTTCACCCTGGGCAACGGCCGGCCCGCCCCGGGCCTGCCGGTCACCGTCACCGCGTCCGACGTCGGCATCGACGCGACGAGCGAGACGAAGGGGGCCGTGGTCGGCACCGCGACCACCGGCGCGGACGGATCCTGGTCCCTCACGTTGCCCGAGGCCCTTCCGGCCGCTGACGCTGCTGCGCGGCGAGATCACGCAGGTGCCCGAAGGGCTCCGGATCACGGGGTACAAGGCCCTCAGCCATGAGGACACGGACGGGCACCCGCTGAGCGCCTCCCCGGTCGGGGGGTCACCCGGCACACCGGACCTCACCACGCTGCCCGACCGCTCCGGCCGGCCGTCCCTGGTGCCGGCGCACGAACCCGGCGAGGTCTTCTGGGCGGCCCGGGTCCGTGTGACGGGCAAGGTCACCGGTGACCTGACCGGGTGCCGGTACTACTACCGGCAGGGTGACGCGGAGTACCAGCAGGACCTGGCCTGCGTCTCCAGGATCCGTCTCGGACCGCCCTTGAAGGCCCAGGACTGACGCCTGACAGGCCCCGGGGCCCGCACCGAACGCCAGGTTCGGTGCGGGCCCCGGTCACATCCGGGTCCGGCGGTCACGCCCCGAAGGCGGCAGCCACGTTCTCTCTACGCCCCGTACAGATCCGACCACTACGCCTTCAACGGCCGCGACGGACGGCACCGCACGTCCGACCGCCGCGACTACCGGCCCGGCGCACCCGTACGGTCACAGCGCTAGGGAACAGAGGCCGCCGTCCTGGGTGGAGTGGTCAGCCGCAGGCCGACCTCCACGAGGGTCCAGCCGAGGCGGGTCCGGAGGTTCCGGAGGTCCCGGGGGCGCCTGGCCGCGGCGGCGAGACGGTGCGCGTCGGCTTCGGCACGGAGTCCGGCGGTGCGGACCTGGTGCAGGGCGAGGTGGGTGTCGGGGTGCATCGGGCTGTGTCCTCTCATTCCGTGGTGAGGGGGAAGGCGTGTGTCTGGATACGCACCGGGGCGGTGTCGGCGGCGTCCTCGTCGGTGGCCCGGTCGCGGTAGGTCTCGACGAGCGCGTGCATCTTCTCGACGAGTTCTCGGGTGAGTTCCGGCGTCAGCCGTAGCGTCGCGCTGCTCATGTCCCAGCTGTGCTGCCACTCTTCCGGCCATGCGTGGCGGTTGCCCAGCCAGGTCGACAGGTCCCGGGCCTGGGTGGTCGCGACCTCGTGGAGGTACATGTCGGCGGCCCCGCGTACGTCCGGGTTGGCGTCCGTGAGCAGGGCGTCGTCGAAGCGCAGGCCCTGGTGGGCCGCCTTCCACCACCGTTCCCGGCCCTTGCCCCGCTCGGGGGCGTCCTCGATGAAGCCGTGGGTGGCGAGCTGTCGCAGGTGGTAGCTGGTGGCACCGCTCGACTCGCCCAGCCTCTGGGCGAGTTGGGACGCGGTGGCCGGACCGCCGAAACGCAGGGCGTCCAGCAACTGCATCCGCAGGGGGTGCGCGAGCCCGCGCAGGGAGCGGGCGTCGAGACTGCGGACCTGCGGGTCCTGGGACTCGTTCATGCCCACGAAGTTAGTCATGCAAAGGACTTGTTGCAATAGGTTCTTTGCAACGAGTTCTTTGTAAGGGCTGCCCTGTGATCGATCCTCAGGTGTGCCGCGTATGCCGAACCGCCGGCGGTGGCTGTCCGTGCGGCCTGGAGGAGGCCGTGCAGGTGCGCTGTACGCGCGGGTCGGGAGGGATGGGTGATGACAGCGCGGGGATGGCGGATCTAGGATCCGCCCTGATCAAGGAGACGGGGGGCAGAGTGATGGGTGAGGACGCTACGGGGAACGCCCGCCGGGGTGTGAGGTGACGACGCCTCATCTCGTCTTGCGGGGCGGTGGCGTGGTGGCGCGGTTGGTTCACGACGGGGTGCTGCTGGAGCGGGCGGGCGAGGAGTTGGCCCTGCCGCTCACGGCGATCGAGCGGGTCACGGTGGACGGGCGGCGTGCCGCGATCGAACTGACCGCGCCGGACGGCACGGCGCCGCACGTCCACTGTGCCGAGGACGGGAGTGCGGTCGCGGTCGCCGCGTTCGCCGACGCGGTCAACCGGCTGCTGCCGAGGCGGGCGCCGGGCGAGCCCCGTGCCGACGGCTCCGCACTCGTCAGCATCCGCTCGCTTGCGGTCCAGGAACGGCGGATGACCGCGGGAGGCGCGGCCCTGATCGTCCTGCTCCTGACAGCCGGCGCCGTGGTGGTGGTCGTGGGTGTGGCCGGGGGAGCGCGCTACTCGGCGATGCTGGTGCCCGCGTTCATCGGCATCCTCATCGGCTGGCTGACTGCCTGCCTGCCCGGTCGGAGCCTGTACCGGACATGGTGGCTGCGAAAGCACGGCATCGCGGTGATCGCGCAGTTCTCGCACGACGTCGATGGGATGAGGGCGTACCGCTATACGGACACCAGCGGGGAGAGCCGCTTTCACACCACCACCAGTCACGATCGGCGGATCGAGGTCATGTACGACCCGGCAGATCCCTCCCGGGCCGTGGCCCGGGAGTCCCTCGCGATGCGCTGCATGACGGCCGTCCTGGCGCTTGTGGGGCTCGCTGCCCTCGGCGGCACTCTCTGGTACGCGTACACCGTGATCACTGACGCGTTCACCGGCTGACCCGAATGAGATGATCTCGCGATGGCCGGTGCGATCACGGCGCCGGAACCTTCCTGGGCAGGCCCGTTCACCGGGCTGAGCCCGCCGCAGTTCGGCAAGCTGCTCACGGCACTACGACGCGGGGGCACGGACCCGGTTCGCTGGGCAGAATCGTCCGCGTGGAAGCACACCAGTCACCGGAGAGAACCCCCGACGGGCACTTCGTCGTCATCAAGGGAAGGAAATGGCGGGCAACCGATCCGTCCATCCCCGAGGAGATCGCCGCTCGTCTCCGGCGTCACCTCATGTCGGCCCGTCGCGCGGTGCGCTCCGCGACGACCGCGGGCGACGCGCAGGCCGAGCGAGCAGCGCGCGCACGCGTGAACCAGGCGAAGACCGCACTGGGCGAACGGGGCACCCCCTGGTGGGACCAGCCTGAGGACGAGCGCCGACGACGCTGGGAAGAGGGGCTGGCACGCCTCGACGCGGAGGCGCGGAGCTGAGGCCGCAGGAGGACAACGGGCGACAGGGCGAAGGCGGCGCTCGACCTGCGTTGGTCGTGCATGACGTCATGCCCGGCGCATGCCGACGGCGGACGGAAGCGGCATTGCCGTTTCACCGGCCGTGCCGTGCCGTGCCGTGCCGGGCCGGGCATCGGGCAGGGCCGATGTCCTCGAGGTGCTCGCGCCGCTCCTCCGGCAGCGCGCCGGCCGGGGACGGAACCGGCAAGCCTTCGGCGCGCCGCTGCTCGGCGTCGGCTGCCCGGCGGGCGGCGGCCAGGCGAGTACGAGACAGACGGCCGAAGCAGGCATGAGACGGACAGCCGGCATGCTCGCGGGCGCCGGCCAGCCGCGTCGCGAGCGCCGGATCGGGGGTCAGGGGTTCCAGTAGACGCTGGTGAACGCACGGTCGAAGCGCCGCGCGGCGAGGTCCTCGCGCTGGATCACCCAGTGGACGGAGGCGCTCTCCCAGCCCTGCACGTCACGGCCGGCCTGCCAGTCGGCGAGGAGCGTCCAGTCCGAGACGTCGGCCGAGACCGGACCCTGCCACTGGCCCGCTTCCGTCGCCTTCACGACGAGGGACACGGCGTCGGCGACCGGATCGGTGAAGACGGACTCCTCCGAGGCGTATCCGCCGAGCTGCAGCGACCCCGCGAAGACGACGGCGTCCTCGGTGCTCCCCCAGAGCTTCACGAGGTCCTCGGCGTGGGGATGCCCGGGAAGCGTCCGGCTCCACGGCGCCTCGGTGAGACCGACCGCGTGGTGGCAGGGCAGCGACACGTCGGCCGTCGCCCGCAGCGGGCCCTGCGGGAACTCCGCGAACATCGTCTCGTAGTCCTCGATGTCGTGGGAGTTCCAGGCGTGCCTGTCCCGTTCCGCCACGGCCGTGCCGACGGGCACGTACACCACGCTGCCCATGGACTCGAAATGGTCGGGGGTCTCGGGGAAGGCGAACAGCAGCAGGTGGCCGTCGGGGGGCAGGGGCAGATCCGTCGCGCCCGGGGGAAGGGCGGCGAGGTCGACGGAGGCGACGAAGGGGTGGTCGGGGTCCGGGGTGCCGGCCGGAAGCAGCAGCGGACCGCCGAACCGGCCCACCACCGGACCGTCCCCGTTCGTGGTCAGCGTCGCGCACGGGCGGGCGGTGGCCAGCCATCGCTCGACGTCGTCATCGGGTATGCCGCGCGCGGTCGCCGCGTCGCGGAACGGACCGAAACGGTTCCACATCTCGGGAGTCATGGGCGGAACCGTAGTGGCAGGGACTGACACGCCGGCTCTCAGGTGTCCCACGGCAGGGAACCGGTGGTGGCGTTGCCGGTCCAGCGGTCACGGGCAGGGCCGGTCCGGGGCGATCGCGGCCGGCTGCTCCGCGGGTACGGCGGCCCGCTCCACGTACGCCTGATGATCTCGTTCTGTGCCCTCCACCGCAGCAGAGCCCGGTGGTCCTCCCACCACGCCGAAGACTCCGGCCGGTGGACCCGCGTGCGCGGGAACGCCGCGCCCGTTGACAGGGCCCCGGTCAGGGAGAAGCGGAGCAGGGCCGGCTCGGCCGCCGCGTCGGCGCCGTCGTCGTGCTCCCGGTCCTCGCTGTCCTCGCCGCCGGCAGCTTCTAGGATCTGCGCATGCCGACAAGACTTGTGCAGATCAACATGAAGGCCCAGGACGACTCCGTGCTCGGCCGGTTCTGGGCGGAGGCACTCGGTTGGGGTGTCGACAGCGAGGCACCCGGCGTGACCAACCTCGAACCCGTGGGCTTCGCCTACCCCGACCCCGTGGCCGTCTGCATCGACATCGTCGCCCGTCCGGAACCGAAAACGGTGAAGAACCGGGTGCACCTCGACCTGGCCACCACCTCGGCCGCCCATCAGGCGGAGTTGGTCGCGCGCCTGAAGGACCTCGGCGCGACGCTCGCCGACGTGGGCCAGGGCGACGTCCCCTGGACGGTCATGGCCGACCCGGAGGGCAACGAGTTCTGCGTCCTGGAGCCCCGCCCGGCCCACCGGGACACCGGGCCGATCGCCGCGGTGGTGGTCGACTGCGCCGACCCGCGAGCGATGGCCCGCTTCTGGGGCGAGGCGATGGACTGGACGCTGCACGAGGTCACCGACAACCGGGCGACCATGCGCTCCGCCCAGGGCGTCGGCCCCTACCTGGAGTTCCTCCGCACCCCCGACACCAAGACGGTGTGGAACCGCGTCCACCTCGACGTCTGCCCTTATCCCGGTGACGACCTGGCAGCGGAGGAAGCCCGGCTGCGTGCCCTGGGCGCCACCGACCCCGGTATCGACCAGTCCGAGATCCCCTGGACGGTTCTGGTCGACCCGGAAGGCAACGAGTTCTGCCTCCTCACCCCTCGCTGACCTCGAGCGACCGCTCCGGCCGTGTGCGGGTCAGCGGTGAGGACCGCGCAGCGTCAGCGAATGCCGCCGGAGACGGGAGGGCGTCCTCGGTGATCCGGCCGGCAGATCGGGATCCGCCGTTCCATGGCGGGGTGCGTCCGGGGCATCCGGATGCCGCTGAGGACGGCCTCCGGCTCGGCATCGGCCGGCATCGTGCCGAGCCTCGCCGAGATCCGTCGCCTGATCACCCGTCTCACCGGCCGACGGCCCGCGCCCGTCGACCACGCTCTGCACCGGTCGACCTGGCGCCGCAGACGACAACACCAGGCCCGCCCCAGTCACTACGAACGACGCGGACGCACCCCCTGAACTGGTCGGCAACCAGCACGAGCACCGGCGCGGTATCAAAAGACACGGCGCCAACGGGCCTTTTCCACCTGGCCGTCAGCGCCCCTGACCATGCTCGGCGAGGCGTTCGGGCCGCCGGAACCGACTGTGGGGCTGCTGGTCATGACCTCGCCGCCGGCCGGTGTGTTCAGCCGTCAGCAGGCCGTTGAGCAGACCTCGTGATCACCGGTCGCGACCGGAGGGCCATGGGCTGGTCGGCTGGAGCACGGCCTCGGACAAGGCCCGGGAACGCAGGCCGGTGATCTCCTGGTACTCGCGGTCGGCCACCATACGGCTGAACGCCGCGCGATCGGGATAGCGGACGAGCAGCACCGCGTCCCAGGCCTGCCCGTCCTCGGCGACCAGGGGAGTGCCGCCGTCGCCGGCGTAGAGCAATTCGCCTCCGTACCGCTTCAGGAAGGTGGCCGCCCGTCGCGAGTACTCCTCATAGGAGGCGCGGCCGTCGGGAGCGAAGCGCAGCAGATTGAGCATGACGACGGGGCCACCGGGATCCTCCGCCATCAACCGTGCGAGATCGGCTCCCTGAGGGTCGACGGCCATGGGCTCCTCCTTCTCGTCGGGGACGGCGCGCCGGTTCCGGTAGGGGCGAGGCGCCGGGAGAAGCCTAAGGGCGGCGCACCCCCTCTGCATACCGTCTGGTCGGTTCGCCTTTCGGGGTTTGCCCCGTGCCGGAATCGTCACGACCTGCCATACCGGCGGAGGGCCCGCGAGTGGTCCTGACGGTTCTGAGAAAGAGGAGCAGATGAGGCGCGTAGCAGACCTCCGTCACCGGCAAGTACCGGTGACGGAGGCACCGCACAGTGGTCACAAGGCCTTGGCCGGTCGACGGGGACGGGAGGCGAGCCTCTGGCTGTCAGCCCAGGGAGGTGATCAGGTCGTTGCACGCCTGCTCGCAGCGGCGGCACGCCTCGGCGCAGACGCGGCAGTGCCCGCGCCGGTCGGCGCGGCTCGCGCACTCGCCGCCGCAGACCTTGCAGACGGTGGCGCACGCCTGGAGGATCGCCCGGGTGACGCTGGCGCCGTAGCCGGTGTGGCGGGAGAGTGCTGCGGCGGTGGCGTTGCAGATGTCCGCACAGTACGTCTGCGCCGGTGCCGGCCGAGGGCGACGGCACGAGGTGTCCGTGGCCGACGGGTTCCACCCATCGGCCCGCGTCCTCGGCAGCACGGCCCGCGCGTGGCGGACAGCGGATTCCCGAGGGCAGCGCCCCGGCCGTGTTCCGCATCGGTCTCCGTCGGTTCCGGGGATCGAGCGCACCGCCGAGCACCTCCGGCACGGCGGTGACCTCGCGCACGGCCGCATTCTCGTCCGTCCCGGCCCGTCCGGTACGCGGCCGGAACGGAAGCGGGCAGTGCCGTGGGCGGCCGGGAGGCCGTACGGGCGGCAAGCCGGGACGGCACCCGCCCGACCGGCGCGGTCAGCGCGGTCCGTGGCGTCCGTGCGACCGGCCCTCGGTGGTGCGGCGGCTCCCGGTCAGCCCCGCGACCCCCAAGGCGGCCCAGCCCAGAGCGCTGACGGCGGCCACCGCACGGCGGAACCGGCCGGGAAGGGCGGCACTGAACAAGACGGCGTCACCCACATCGGAGGCGATGCGCACGGCGGTCACCGTGGCCAGGGCCTTGCCCTCGGGAGCGGCGAGCATCGCCAGGCCGGTGGCGGCGTCCCGCCACGCCATGGGACGTACCACCAGGGCACTGCGCGGATCGACACGACCGTGCGGATCGACCAGCCCGAGGGGACGGGCCAGCAGGCCCGGCCGGTACACGGCGGCGACCCCGTACGCGCACGTCGCCGCCCCAAGTGCTCTGAGCATTCCGATGCGCACGGCCGGCACCTCCGCAAGCCGATGACCCCAGGTGTCCCGTTCCACGGCCGAGTACCCGATCCGGCGCACGACTCCCGTCCCTGTCCACCGGCCGAGGCCCTGCGACCACTGCGCGGGCCTTCCCCCTTCAGAACCGTTCGCAGGCTCTCCTTCAAACGACTGTTCGGGCAGCGGACCGTGTCGCTCCCCGAAGGCCGCCAGTGCACCGGTACCCCTCTCAGCAGCACCCCGGCAGGCTCTTCCGCTGCCGGGACGGTTCGAGGAGGAGCGCCGTCCGCGCAGGATCGGCCTGCTCCCGTGTGCCGACGGGGACGGTCAGCGGCCGAGAGCCTTGGCGAGCTGGTCCTTGTTCATCGTGGACCGGCCCTCGATGCCCTTCTTCTTCGCTTCCTGGTAGAGCTGCTCCCGGGTGGGGCCCGAACCCCCGCTGCCGGACTTGCCCGACCTCTCCCCGCCGCGCTGCGACGGCGACTTGCCCTTCGTCGAGCTGCTGCTCGACGACTTCGCCTCGCCGGATCGGGCGCGCTGCTTGTTCACCGTACGGGCGGCCAGTTCCTTGGCCCGCCCTTCGGACGCGCCGCGATCCTCGGCGCTGTCCTTGATGTGCTCGTACTGGCGCTCCCGCTTGGAGCTGGACCCTGCGGGCATGATCGGTCTCCTTCCGGTGCCGGCGTGCTGATGCGTGCGGGAGGCGCGCCGGCTCGATGGGTGCAGGGAGAGTTTCCCTCCGTGACGGGGTGAAACGGCCGGCGCGGGGGAGTCGCCGGTGTGCTGGTGGCGGGGTCCGCGGCGCTGGACGACCGCGCGGGCACCCGGCACGACGCGGGCCGTCCGCCGAGAACCCGGCGCTGCTCCTGGCCGGCCGGTGGTCTTTCCTTCCTCGTGGATCGCCACTGCGGACAGGCGGGTACGTCTGGGCCCCGCCCGTGGGTCCCTGCCAGCCGGAAGAGGCCGCCTGTGAGTGACCGGATCGCGGATATCCGGAGCGCGCGTACCCCGCACGCGAGGGACACGCCCTGGCCCGTGCGCGTCGACACCCACCTGGACGCCCCGGTGGCCGAACAGGACAACAGGACGTGGACCGGTGGGCGCACAGTCGGCGTGCATGCCGTGCAGCAACGGATGCGGCTGCGACAGTGCGGTGAAGGACGGCCGCATGGCCGGGACCCAGACCGTGCTGTGGACGCGCGTCCTGGACCGGATCAGTCCCGGGCAGGCGGCGGCGTGTTCACGCGGTGCCGGGGCCAGTGGCTGATTCCACCCCCTCCTGCGTCCTTCGACGCGAGGGCTCGTGTCTGTTCTGCCGTGTGATCGTTGGATAGTCGGGTCACGGTCGGCCCAGGTCCATGGGGGAGGCGTGCGTGGAGGTCAGGGGTGTGCATCATGCCTACCGTCGGCGTGTGGTCCTGCGGGGTGTCGACCTGCGGCTTCGGGCCGGGATGCTGTGCGGGATCGTCGGGGAGAACGGCGCGGGAAAGTCCACGCTGCTGAAGATTCTGTCCGGCGAGTTGCGGCCCACCCGTGGCACGGTCCGTCACAGCGGCCGGTTCGGTTACTGCCCGCAGCACGTGGTCCTCAACGACGCGCTGACCGTCCGGCAGCACCTGACGTTCTTCCAGACGGCCTATCGCCTCGCGGACGTGCGGTACGCCGAGGAGGTCATGGACGTGCTGGGCTTCGCCGGGTACGCCGACGAGCGGGCCGGGGTGCTCAGCGGCGGCACGCGGCAGAAGCTGAACGTGACGCTGGCGCTCATGCACGATCCGCAGGTCCTTCTGCTGGACGAGCCGTACCAGGGCTTCGACTGGGACACCTACCAGCGGTTCTGGGACCTGGCCGCGCGGCTGCGGGACGCGGGACGTTCGGTTCTGGTCGTCTCTCACCTGGCGTACGACACCGAACGCCTGGACGAGCTGTGGCGCCTGGACAGCGGAATGCTCCGCCCGGACGAGGCGGAGGCCGCCGCGTGAGGTCTCACCTGACCCATTTCGCCGTCGCCACCCGGTTCACGCTCATCGAGCACGGCCGCAACCGGTTCGCGATGATCCTGGTGATCGTGTTCGTCCCGGTGTGGACGACCCTGGCGTTCGTGGCGATGCCCGACACCCCGGCCCGGATGCGGCTTCGCGCCACCGGGGAGGCGCTGGCCCCGCACGGCAACGAACTGACCGCGATCAGCGGTGCGCTCAACGCCGTCACCCTGATCACCGGTTTCATGATGTTCGCCGCCACGTTCTCCGGCAGCGGCTTCGACCGCCGGCTGGCGATGGCCGGCTACCCCCGCGCCCACCTCGTCCTGGCCAAGGTCACGGCCCTGGCTCTGGTCTCGGCGGCGGTCGCCGCCTACGCCACCGCCATCACCTGCCTGGCCTGGACACCCCGCCAGCCTCTCCTGCTCGCCGCCGCGCTGTTCTGCGCCGGACTCACCTATGGCGCGCTCGGTGTCGGCTTCGGCTCCCTGCTGCGCCGGGAAGTCGAGGGGATGTTCGCCATCGTGATGACCAGCATCATCGACCTCGCACTGCAGAACCCCATCACCAGCTCCGGAGCCGACAACCCGGTCATGCGCTACCTGCCCTCCTACGGGGCCATGCAGGCCAGCACGGCGGCCGGCTTCTCCACCAGCCCGGTCCCCGGGCATCTGGCGATCCAGCTGACCTGGTTCGCAGGCGCCGCCCTGGTCGCCCTGCTGGGATTCCGCCGCAGCACCCGCAGCTCACTGCCGTCGACCGTCCCCGTCCCGCCGCCCGGGCCGGGAAGCGGCAGAACCAACCTTCCCGCACCGCGCCGAACCACCACGCCATCGGCCACGGCGCCCGACACGGAAGCACACTGAGGTCCTGGTCCCCCGACATGAGTGCCACCACGAAGCCCACTACGGCAGACCTCGACGCCGCCCTGCCGGCACGGCAGGGGCGACCTGCCGCCCGCAGGCTCACCGGCGACGACCCGTCCCTGCGGGCGGCATACCGGCTGTGCCGCCGCATCACACGACAGCACGACCCCGCGATCCACGCCCTCATCCGGCTCATGCCCGCCCTGCTGCGCCCGGCCTGCTGGGCGTTGTGGGCGGCAGCGAGCGTGCTGGACGACCTCGCCGACCAGCGAGACGCGGAACCGGCCGAACGCGAGGCCCGCGTCCAAGCGTGGACCCAGGCCCTGCAACGCGACCTGGCGGCCGGCACCAGCACGGATCCGGTCCGGCACGCCCTGGTGGACACCGCCCTGCGATGGCGGCTGGACCTGGCCGGCCTGCAAGGCGCCATGACCAGCACACGCGACGACACCCGCGGCCGGCGCTTCGCCGACTGGGCCGAGTGGCGGGCCTGGTGCAACGAGGGAATCACGCCCTGGGTCGACCAGGTACGGCACCTGTTCGAACAGGCCGGAGCACCGATGACGCTCCGCATGGACCGGCAAAGGGACTACGAGCAGTTCATCGACGGCGCCCAGCTCACCGACATCCTCACCGACCTGGGCGCCGACCTCGCCCAAGGCCACCTGCTCCTGCCGCGGGAGGCTCTGAACTCCTTCCCCGGAGCCGAGGACGACCTGCGGCAGCAGCGCTGGAGCCCGGCCACAGCGGCTTTGATCGCTGAGGTCACAGACCTGGCCCGCCGATGGGTGACCAGGCCCGCGATGACCACAGGCATGCACCCGGGCGCCGCCACCGTGTTCCACACGGCGGCCGCCCTGCTGCGTGCCCAGCTCGACGCCGTCGACGCAGCCGGCCCCGCCCTGCTCAAGCGCGCCCCGCGCCCGTCCGTCGCTGCCCGCGTCCGCATCCTTGCCCCCGCCCGCCTCCGCTCAGCGCTGGCCTGGAGCCTGACGCCCCTGACCGTGCCCGGACCCCGACGACCCGCGGTGAGCGCGAACGGTCCGAGTCCAGCAGCCGACGACTCCCCACTCCGGCCCCCGCCACCGCACCCCGACGGCGCCCGGCCCCCGCAGATCGCCGCCGACCGGATGCCCTCCCACGTGGCGATCATCATGGACGGCAACGGCCGCTGGGCCGAGCAGCGCGGCCTGCCCCGCCCGGAAGGCCACCGCGCCGGCACCACTGCCGCGCACGAGATGATCTACGGCGCCCTGGAGATAGGCCTGCGCCACCTGACCCTCTACGCGTTCTCCACCGAGAACTGGAAACGCGGCACCGAGGAAATCACGGCGATCCTGGAAGCGATCCGGCACGACCTCGACGAGGGCTCCCTCCGTGACCTCGACGTACGCCAGCGCTGGTTGGGCAACCCCGACAAACTGCCCGAGGAACTCGTCCAAGCTCTCCGGCGCGAGGAGCGCCGCACCCGCACCCGCACCGGACTGACTCTCACCGTGTGCATCAACTACGGCGGCCGCGACGAGATCACCCGGACCGCCGCGGCCCTCGCCCAGGCAGCCCAAGCAGGGGAAGTGGTCCCCCGACTCATGAGTGAGGACGACTTCGCCCGTTATCTGCCCCACCCCGACATGCCGGACGTCGACCTGTTGTGGCGCACGGGCAACGAACAGCGCACCTCGAACTTCCTTCCTTGGCACGCCACCTACGCCGAGCTGTACTTCACCCCCGGCTACTGGCCCGACGTCGACCGGCGTGACCTGTGGCAAGCCATCACCGAATACGGCCGACGCCAACGCCGCCACGGCGCTGCCCCCCTCACCTCCCCGCGGCGACCACCGACCCCTCCGATCTGACATCAGGGGGTGCCGAGGCCGACCCCGCGCGGCCCCGACCATGGCCGACCGGGCAGGCGACACGGTGTTCACGCGGTGCCGCGGCCAGGAGGGACCGCACGTCCATCGCCTGCAGCAGGCCGACACGAAGCACGCGGCAGGTCCGGTCCTCCCGCGCCGTCCGCACTCGACGACGTGGCGGGGGTGGTCCTGGCCCGCGAGCAGGACCGCCGGGAACCGGAGGTGCTGGAGACGTCCGTCGCTGGGGACCTCCTCGTCCGGGCGAGGAAGCGTGGGAGCAGGCCGAGCCCGCCGTGCCCGCGTCGCTCGATCCGCCCGCTGAGGCGGACGAGCACCCGGCGGCGCGGGCCGCGTCGTTGGACGGGACCTACCGCGAGGCGGCCGGGCGGGTGCCGGCGAACTCCCGGATCGTGTTCGACGACAACGGCCGCCTGGTTTCGCCGCCCTGGAACCGGAGCCCGAACCCGCCTCCCCACGTGCCCTGCGGGAGTTACAGAGCTTCCTTCGGGAGGTCGGCTTGGGTGACCTCCTACCCGGTCAGCGCACGGACGCAGGACATGAGCACTCCTGAGTACGGATCGGTCTGTTGGGTGAGCGGCGTGCCTTCGTAACGTCACGGCAAGTCCTCGCGAAAGAAGCGAGGTCAGTGCACCGCGACAGGCGAGGATCCCCTGTTTCCCGTGCGCATCGTGTCGTGAGAGCTGTCCCGTGGAGGTCCTGTCTTGTTCCGATTACTCAGCCGGCGCCCTCTCGCATCCTCTGCCTTGACCTTCGTCGTATCCGTGACGGCACTGCTGCTCCCTCCGGGTGCTGACCGCCCGAGGCCTCCTCGGCTGAAACGGCCCTGCCCTCTGCCCCGCGGCGGTCGCGGAGCAGAGGGCAGGGGCTACGAGCGCCGTACGGCTACGGCACCAGGACGACCTTGCCGACGACGGTGCCGGACTCCGCGAGCCGTACCGCTTCGCCGACCTCGGTGAGCGGCACGCGCGCGGCGACCTGGGGGACGAGTGCGCCGTCGGCGAGCAGGGCGAAGACCTGGGACAGGTCGGCGTGCAGCCTGGCGCGGAAGGCGCCGGGCCGGCGCCGGCCGGCCCAGATGTTGTAGAAGTGCGCCCCCTTGCCGTTGGGGAGCGCGTTCCACAGCGTCAGGCGGGCGAGCAGCTTGAGGACCGGGGCCCTGGACGAGCCCTGGACGTCGCGGGTCGAGGCGGTGCCGTAGGAGACCAGGGTGCCTTTGGCGGCGAGCAGGCGCCAGGAGGTGACGATGCCCTCGCCGCCGACGTGGTCGAACACCGCGTCGTAGCCCCGCGGAGCGTGGGCGCGCAGCCGGTCCTCCGGGTCGGGAGCCCGGTAGTCGACGGGCAGGGCGCCCAGGGCCCGGACGGCGTCGTGGTGCTTGGCCGAGGCGGTACCGACGACCCGGGCGCCGGCGACGCGGGCGAGCTGGACCAGGGTGGAGCCGACGCCGCCGTTCGCGCCGTGCACCAGGACCACCTGGCCGGGACGGACCTTCGCCAGGCGGTGGAGCATCTGCCAGGCGGTGATGCCGTTGACCACGAAGGTCTCCGCCTCGGCGGAGTCGACCGACCCGGGCACCTCGGTCAGGTCGCCGGCGTCGACGGTGACGTGGCTGGCCCAGGCCCCGGTCTTGGTCAGAGCGGCGAAGCGCCGCCCCAGCAGCTCGCGGGGAACGTCCTGCCCCACGTCCACGACCCGTCCGACGAGGTCGTAGCCGGGCACGAAGGGGAAGGGCGGCTGGTCGTAGTACTTGCCGCGGCGCATCTGCTGCTCGGCGAAGGAGACCCCGGCGGCCTCCATCGCCAGCACCACCTGCCCGGGACCGGCCGGGCGGGCGGTCCTGGTACGCACCTGGATGCCCTCCGGGTCCACGATCCCGGGCAGCACCGCTTCGGTGACGGTCGAGGTGAAGGCGGGGGTGGGGGTGGGGGAGTTGCTCATGGGAATGCTCCTTGTAGCGGGGGAGGCGGTACGTGGTCGGGTCGGGCGCGGAGCGGAGGTCACAGGGCGGTGTCCGGGATCCACGAGCCGTGGATCATGGCGGGCACCCGCCGGGGAAGGTGGACCGTGGCGATCGGGGCCGCGGTGAGGTCGGAGGCGTCGAGGACGAGCATCTTCGACGCGTCGGCGTTGAGGTCGCTCACGATGGTCAGGAGACATCCCTCGTCCTCGCCGGTGGTGCCGTCCGCCTGCACGAAGACCGCCTCGCTGGGGAGTTGGCCGGTGCCGAAGGGCAGCAGTTGGCGGGCGCCGGTGACGCGGTCGTACTTCACCAGGGTGTGGTTGCCGATGCCGAGGTCGTCGGGGAACGACAGGGCGTACTGGAAGCGGTGCTCGCTGCCGGTGAAGTTGTCGTTGATCGTGGGGAACTCCACGGTCAGGTCGTCGGTCTGCTGCTCGCGGACGGTCCCGGCGGTCAGGTCGACGGTCCAACGGCGGCTGTGGGACCCGGAGTTCGGTTCGGCGCCCCGGTCCTGGGCGCCGACCCACCAGTTCCAGGACCGCTGCCAGCCCTCGCGGCCCACCGTGGGGCCCTCGACGACGATGTGTCCGCGGGCGTCCTCGTAGGCGTTGGCGAAGTGCATGCCGTAGCCCTGAGCGATCTCGAACCAGCGGATCTGCCGGGCGCCGCCCGCGCCGCGCGGCATGACGCCGATCCGGGTGGCCTGTGCGTCGTTCCACCCGTACGGGATTCCGGAGTGCTCGGCGGGATCGAAGGTGACCGAGCCCTCCAGGAAGACCACGTAGTGCTCGGTGATCGCGAAGTCGTGCTTCAGCGCGGCGCTCGCGCCAGGCACCTCCTGGCTCTCCAGCACCTGGCCGTCGGCGGAGGCGACGTGGTGGATCAGGTACGGGGGGAAGGGCGAGGAGGCGAAGAAGTGCAGCTCGCCGGTGGCCGGGTCCTCCTTGGGATGGGCGGTCATGGCGGAGGTGAGCTTGCCGCCGAAGTCGTAGGCGCCGACCGTCTCCAGGTCGGCCGTCAGCTCGAAGGGCAGGGCCGCTTCCGACAGGGCCAGCAGGCGCCCACCGTGCTCGATGACGTGCGTGCCGGCCGTGCTGACCGTCAGATCCGGCCCCCGGTCGGTCATGTAGGGGGCGCCCTCCAGCGCGGGGGTGTGGACCCACCGGTTGCGGTACCACTCGGCACGTCCCTCGTTGAGGCGGATGCCGTGGACCATGCCGCTGCCCTTGAACCAGTGGGTGGGGGTGATGCCGGGCTTGGGGTTGTGGCTGTTGCGGATCAGTCGGCCGGTCAGGTCCGGGGGCAGGGTGCCTTCCACGGTCAGCCCGGTCGCGGTGATCTCGTCCACGACGGGGGAGTAGTGACCGGTCAGGTAGGGCTTGCTCGTCATCGTGGACCTCAAGTTCGTGAGAAGCGCCAGCGGTTGTATGTGAGTGGTCAGACACTCACTCTTCGGTGCCAAGAGAGGCGGCCGCTGGTCCGCAGACCTGGGCGGCCGCCTTCCGGGGCCGGATCAGTAATGCACGATTCCGGCCGTCAGGGTGCGGGTCCAGGGTGCCGAGACGGCCCCGGCGTCGATGGACACCAGCAGGTGGCAGAGCATGCCGGTGGCGAAGAACTGCTGGACCTGTTCCTCGCTGCCCCCCGACGCGCTGCGGACGTACTCGACGGTGCGGGCGTACCCTGCCCGGACCGCCTCACGGACGGCCGGCTCGGACACGGCGGCAGCTTGGGCGTGGAGCTGGACCAGCATCAGATCGTTGTCGCTGATCAGGCGTGCATAGGCGTCGCCCATGGATTCGAGGACCGCTTCGGGCGCGCTGCTCTCGGCCTTCGCCGCGCCGCTTTCCAGGGCGGCTCGCACGCGGACGAAGCAGTGCTCGACGACCGCGGTGAACAGGGCTTCCTTGTTGGGGAAGAGGCGGTAGACGTACGCCTGCGAGATGCCGGCGGCCTTGGCCACCTCCGACGTGGTGGTCCCGAAGTACCCCCGGGCCGCGAAGGCCCCGATGGCGGTGCGCAGGACTGTCTCCCGGCGCTCGTCGGCCGTGGACAGTTGGCGGCGTCGTTCCGTCTTCATGTGAGTACTCAATCACTCACACACATGGGTGTCAAGCGAGCCCCTCACGCGGGTGGCGCCCGTTCGAAAGCGAGGCTGGCCGGCCGCCGCCCTGACGGCGAACACTCTCCCGGTCGGCAGGCCGCACGGTGGCGGACACTTCCTGCCTCTGGCCGCGGCTTTCCGGACCGCTTGCGCGCAGGCGTTGGGGTCGCCGGGTTCTCGTCGTGCCTCCCGCACTCGCAGGTGCTGGTCGCCGGCCCCGCGCCCAAGGCCACCGCTTCCAGGGAGGGGAGATGCCGACTGCTCGAAGGGCGCCCACCTTCCTTCGCGCGGCCGTGAAGGGCGGGTGTCCCCGGCTTCCGCCGCGCGCTCTCGCGGCGCGGTCGGCGGTCCCGACGGTCAAGCTTCCCGAGAGTGCCGAGGTCGACTTCGGTCTCGACGGTGGCGGGGTGGGCGGAAGTAGTTGACGATCAAAGAGGGGGAGTGGTTGACTACTCACAAGTCGAAGGGCGAGTTAAGGCCCTGAACGCCTCGCCTTTCCGCGTCCCTTTTTGCGGGAAACCCGTGCCTCATTCGCCGACGTTCGGCGCGAGTGGCTAGTGAGTGAATAACCACACCTAAGCTCGCGATCGTCTCTTCCCTCCACTCACTTCGAAGGAACTGCCATGCTCACCACCGCCACCGCGATCCTCGCCGCGCTGCCCCTTGCCTTCGGAAACGCAGGGCCCGTACCGATCGGCATCGACGAGACGGCCCCCGTCATCACCCGGGACGACATCGTCATCCACGCCCCGCTGGAGCGCGTCTGGCGCGTCCAGACCGACGTCGAGAACTGGCCGGCCTGGCAGCCGAACGTCAGCTCCTCGGTCAAGCAGACCCCCGGAAGGCTGCGCCCGGGCTCCTCGTGGGTGTGGTCCACCGAAGGGCTGGAGGACATCACCTCGACGGTGAAGCAGGTACAGCCCAAGCGCCGCATCGTCTGGGGCGGACCGGCCCAGGGCATCACCGCGGTCCACGTGTGGACCTTCACCCGGGCCAAGGACGGAGTGCACGTACACACCGAAGAGTCCTGGACCGGTGAGCCCGTCGACGCCGACACCGAGTACCTCCAGGAAGCCCTGGACGCCTCGCTGGACCACTGGCTGCACAACCTCAAGCAGCGGTCCGAGCAGCTCCACCCCGAGCCCGGAACGCCGAGCGGACAGCGCTCCTGAACGTCAGCCGCGGGAACACGCCCCGCTTCCGGTCCGGACCGCTTCGCGAAAGGCATCATGTCCACCCCCGTCTCCGCACCGCGCCCGCATCGCCCAAGGCTCCTCCTCTCCCTCCTGGCCGGCGCGCAGTTCCTCGTCGTGCTCAACACGTCCATCGTGAACGTCGCCCTGCCCGCCATCGGACAGGACCTGGACCTCACGCCGACCGGTCTGGCCTGGACCGTCAACGCCTACCTCATCGCCTTCGGCGCACTGCTGCCCCTCGGCGGCCGCCTCACCGACCTCCTCGGACACCGCACGGCCTTCTTGTCCGGTCTCCTCGTCTTCGCCGCCGGATCCCTGGCCGCGAGCATCCCCTCGGGCGCCGGACCGTTCATCACCGCCCGCGCCGTCCAGGGAATCGGCGCGGCCCTGCTCTCTCCCTCCGGCCTGGCCATCCTGCTGGCCCACCGGCCACCGGGCCCCGGCCGCGGTAAGGCCCTGGGCATCTGGGGAGCGGCCTCGGCAGCGGGCGGAGCCGCAGGAGTCCTGCTCGGCGGGGTGCTCACCAGCAGCCTGGGATGGTGGGCCGTCTTCGCCGTCAGCGCGCTGGCCGCCCTGCCCTGCCTCGTGGCCACCCCCGTCCTCCTGGGCCCGAGCAAGCGCGAGGGCACCGCCCGGCTCGACGTGCCCGGCGCACTCACCGTCACCGCCGGCCTCACCCTCCTCGTCCACGGGCTCGGCGCCGAGGACGCGACCCCGCTGCCCGATTTCGTTCTCCCGGCGGCCGGGCTGACGCTGCTCGCGGCACTCATGCCGATCGAGCGACGCGCGAGGAACCCCCTGCTGCCCCCGGCACTGCTGCGCAACCGCTCCCTCGTCACCGGCAACATCCTGATGCTGCTGCTCGGAGCGGTATGGGTCGCCACGTTCTTCTTCCTCCCCCTCTACCAGCAGAAGGTGCTCGGCTATTCGCCCCTCGAAGCGGGTCTGACCCAACTCCCGCTCGCCGCCGCCCTCATGGCCGCGTCCTGGGGCGCGGGACGCCTGTCCAGGACCCTCCTGCCCGGCCTGCTGGTGCTCGCCGCCGGTCTGCTCTGGCTCGCCCGGCTCCCCGTCGACGGCGCGTTCCTGCCCGACCTGCTCGGCCCCTCCGTACTCATCGGCAGCGGCCTGGGCCTGGCCTTCGTACCCCTGACCGCCCTGGGCGTCGCCGAAGCCGAGCCGCGGCACGCCGGCATCGCGGGCGGACTGATCAACACCTCCAGGCAGGTCGGAGGCGCACTGGGACTCGCAGTCCTCACCCCCCTCGCAGCCCCGGCCGCCCCCGCACTCACCGCCCAGGCGCACGGATACCGCCGCGCCCTTGCAGCAGCGGCCCTCATCGCACTGCTGGCCGCCGCCGCGAGCGCCGTCCACCTGCTCCGCGGCCGCACCGGTGCGGCAACACCCCTGCCCGGCAGGTCTTGAAGCACCGGCCCGAGGCGCGTCCCTCGCTGAATCCCTCACCCCTCCCGGAGAACGTCATGGACATCGACCGCACCGCCCCCGTCGTCGTAGAACTGCACCAGACCGTGCACGCCCCGCTGGAAACGATCTGGCGGACGCACACCGATGTGGACTCCTGGCCGCAGTGGAACACCGGCATCGACACCGCCGCCCTGCACGGACCCCTCGCCGTCGGCGCGGTGTTCGACTGGACGACAGCCGGCCTCGACATCAGCTCCACCGTCGCCGAACTCATCCCCGGGCGCCGTATCGTCTGGGGCGGCCCCGCCCACGGCATCACCGGCATCCACGTCCGGGAGTTCGAGAAGACCGGCGACGGTGTGCGGGTGAGCACCCGCGAGTCCTGGGCGGGCGCCCCCGTCGAAGCGAACCCCCACGCCCTGCACCTCGCGCTCGAGGAATCGCTCCTGGCCTGGCTGCGGGTATTGAAGACCACCGCGGAGAACCGGAGCTGACCCCGGACGACCCCGCTGCCGACCCCGGCCGACCGCGTGAGCACCACCGGACGCCGATCCGGCGCCCTCCACCGACGCGCACAGCCGTCATGGCTGAGCGCCGGTCACCGCGGCTGTCGCGGCGCTCGCTGATCGTCGGCGGCGTCGCCGCGACGGCGGGTGCCCTGGTCCCCCTGGTCCGCACCTTCACCTCGGCCGAAGCACTCCCCGACGGCCCTCCGCTGCCCGAGCCGCCGGAACTCGACCTGCGCACGGTCCCCGGCAAGCGGCGAACTGATCGCACGCAGTTCCAGTCGGTCTTGGGCCGGCCATGCGAGAAGCCCGACAGCGTCGCCGCCGACAAGCACTCGTCCCACCGCTGAATTCCCTGGCCTGTTCTTACAGCTACGACCAACTGCTCAGGGCTGGATCCAGCGTGAGGAGCGGCGGTTCAGCGGTCCCGCGGAGGCGTCTTGCCGTAGTCCCTCGCGGTGCTGTGTCGGATGTGCCGTCACATCCGCCGGAAGACAGTAGCCATGGACATAGTAGCCATGTAATCTATTGGTCATGAGCAAGAGTTCACCGGGCCCCACGCCTGGTTTTCTGGTGTGGCGTCTCGCCAACAAGTGGCGCGTCGCGGTCGACCGCGCGGTGGCTCCGCTGGGCCTCACCCACGCGCAGTACTCGCTGGTCGCGTCGCTGCACGGCATGCAGCGCACCGGCGAGCGTCCCAGTCAGCGCCGGCTCGCCGACCACACCGGCCTGGAGGCGCTGTACGTCTCGAAGCTGGCGCGCGCCCTGGAGTCGGCCGGCCTGGTCGAGCGCACCCGCGACCCCCGCGACCCGCGCGCCGTGCAGCTTGCCCTCACCGAGCAGGGCCAGGCCGTCACACGGCGGGCCATCGCCGTGGTCCAGGAACTGCTTCAGCAGTTGCTGGAGCCGCTCGGCGGCCTCGACGCCCCGCGGACGCGCGCGTTCACCGACGAGCTGACGACCCTGCTCGACACGCCTCTCGCTCCACCCGTACCGAACGACAAGAACACCCGGAGGGCAGCACCATGACCAACACCGCACCCGTCGCCGACTCCCGCGCCCTCGGTCTGGCCCACTACGCCGCCCGCGGCGTCCTCGAGCGCGTCCTGGCCCGGCACGGCATCACGTTCCAGCAGCAGGTCGTCCTGCGCGCCGCCCTCACCGCTGACGCCCCGCAGGCACCGGGCGATCTCGTCGCCCAGGTCCAAGGCTCCCTCAAGGCCGACCCAGCCGAGATCCGCGCCACTGTCGACGAACTGCTGGCCGAGCAACTGCTCGTCGAGGACGGCGCCCACCTTCGCCCCACGGACGCGGGACGCGAGCTGATCGCCACCGCCGGTGCGGAGACCGCCCCCATCTCCGCCCGCATCTGGGGCGGCATACCCGCCGAGGACCTCGCCGCAGCCGGCCGCGTCCTCGCCCTGGTCACCGAACGCGCGAACGCGGAGCTGGAAGAGCTGACCTGACGGACTTTCAGCTCAATGCCGAAGCAAATGCCGGCCATTCATCTTTGAAGGACAACTCGGCGGTATCCGACCGAGAGATGGATCGGCGCTGCCACCGCCCTCCCGAGGAGCCTCGTCCGTGTGACAAGGCATGCCGACGACTCGGGTCGGTCCGGTCCCGCCCAGGTAGTCCGGCGGTGGCTGTGTGTCCCGGCACCGGAACGCCGCGGCGGCGCCCCGCAATCGGCTCGCCGTACGCCGGACGTCGGCGATCATGAGCGATGGCATGGCCGTGTTCCCGGTGCCGGCCCCATGTGCCTGGCAATGAGCGACCGCAGCCTCTTCATCTTCCGAGCCAACCCGGTGTTCGCCCGCCCGGAGGAGCACCTGACGACGATCCCTCACGCGACTTTCGTCCGCTCCCCGATCAAGGAGCGCCTGCCACTTCTCCTTCGTGGTCTCCTCGCCGAAGAGCGAGCAGGGACTGCAGATCATCTTCCCGTTGATCGGTCGCAGGGACCGCAACGTGATGGCGGCCGCCCTGCCCCTGACCGACTGACGGCCGGCCCGTCGGGGGCATGCGTGGCATGGCCCCGCCCCTGCGGCCGCTCGACACCGCCGCCGGGGTCAACGGACGAAAACGACCCCGCCCTTGGTTCAAGAGCTCCGGCGGACCGGGGCCGGCGACGAGGTCACGGCCGCTGTTTCGAACTGCTCGGTGTCCGCGAGGCCCTCGAACCAGCCGACGCCCTGGGGAAGCGGACGGATGCCTTGCGTCAACTCGTTCAGGATGACCATGCGTTCGTCCATCCCGCCCCACCCCCACAACAAGCCTGGCTGCCTACTCCGCACAGTCATCGGACCGGATCACGAAGTTGCGGGAGTACCGGGCGGTTTCGTTCGGATCATCGGGCGGACCCGGGGGAAGACGCCGTCGATGTGCAGTCCGGCCAGGTGAATGGCCGCGGTCTTCTCGTAGCGGGTGGCGATGTCGCGCCACTGCTTCAGGCGGTTGATGCACCGCTCGGCGGTGATGCGCTGTTCGTATGCCTCTCGTACGCCTTGTGGGCGGTGGAGACGGATGAGGCCGCGAGCCGGTTCGAGCGAGACCGTGGACGCCCGGGCCCTAACGCAGGGCGGCGGCGACCAGGCCTTCGAGGGCCTCGCGCGGTACTTCTCCGCCGTTCACCAGCCGGTCGAAGACCAGTCCGTCGATGCAGGTCAGCAGGAGGTGAGTGCGATTCTCGACGTCCGTCACGCCGTGCGCGGTGAGGAACAGCCGCACGGCCTCGCGGCCGGCGTTCTCGCGGGGTACGAGGATCTCGCGCAGCTCAGGGTCGCGCACGCTCTCGACGGCGCAGGCGTAGCGGGCGAGCGAACGGCGGCGGCCCTCGTCGGTGAGTCGGTGTCGGGTGAGCAGCGCCATTCCGTCCACCAGTTCCTCGACGGTGCGCAGAGGGGGAAGCTTCTCGGCCATCATCTGCAACTCTGCCTGGTCGAGTTGGACCAGGCGTGTGACCAGTCCGGTGAGCAGCGCGGCTCGGGTGCGGAAGTAGGCCGACGTGGTGCCGGGCGGCATGGCCGCTTTCCGGTCGACCGCACGGTGGGTCAGGCCGCGGATCCCTTCGTCGGCGAGTACGTCGATAGCCGCGTCCGCGAGGAGGGTGCGCCGATCCGAAGCCATGGTTCCTTTCTACACCTGTAGAGCCGTAGGTAGAGTTTCCTTCTACAGGTGTAGAAGGAGTGGGGGTTTCGGTATGGGCAACAGGGCAGTGGTGGTCGGAGGAGGTATCGGCGGGCTGGCCGCCGCGATCGGGCTTCGCCGCACCGGATGGGAAGTGACGGTCGTCGAGCGCACGGCCATGCTCGAGGACGCGGGGGCGGGCATCTCGCTGGCCGCCAACGGCCTGCGGGCGCTGGACGAACTCGGCGTCGGCGAGGCCGTCCGGGATGCCTCGCGAGGCCAGTACAACGGCGGCACCCGCACGCCACAGGGCCGTTGGCTGGTCAGGATGGACGGCTCGGCGCTGGAGAAGGCGGTGGGCACGCCGATCATGGGCATCCCTCGCTCCACCTTGCACCGACTGCTTCGCGACTCCCTGCCCGCCGAGGCACTGCTGATCGGCTCCGAGTCGGACTCGGTGGAGCAGATCGGCCCCGGGACGGTTCGAGTCGGCTGCGGCGACACGGTCCTGGACGCCGATCTGGTGGTGGCGGCCGACGGCATCGGCAGCAAAGTGCGCAGCCATCTCTTCCCGGCCCACCCCGGCCCGGTCTACAGCGGCTCGACGGTGCTGCGCGCCATCACCGAGCAGGCGGTCGACCTGCGCACCGACTTCGAGCTGACCTGGGGGCGCGGGGCCGAGTTCGGGCACATCGCCTTCCGCGACGGGCGGGCCGAGTGGCATGCCGTTCTCGACCTCCCTGCCGGGACGCGGTTCGCCGACCCGCTGGCCGAACTGCGCAGACGATTTCACACCTGGCACGACCCCATCCCCGCCCTGCTCGATGCGACCCGGCGCACCGCCGTGCTGCACCATGATGTCAACGAACTCCGCACACCGCTCCCTTCGTACACGGTCGGCCGGATCGCGCTGCTCGGTGACGCGGCGCACGCGATGACGCCCAACCTCGGTCAGGGTGCCTGTCAGGCGCTGGAGGATGCGGTCACCCTGGCCGCCGCGCTCGCCACCGAGCCCACCATCGAGGCCGCGCTCGCTCGCTACGACGCCGAGCGCCGACCGCGCAGCCAGGCCGTTGCGCGGGCCGCCCGGCAGGCCGGGAGGATGGGTCAGCAGCTCTCCCACCCGCTGGCCGTCGCCCTGCGGAACACGGCGATGCGGCTGACACCCTCCCGCGCCGCGACGCGCATGATCCTTCGGCACCACGCCTGGGTCCCACCACACCTGAGCTGATCCGATTCGCACCTCGCCAGGGTTCGTCTTCGAACGGGGCTTGCCCAGAGCAGGAAGGGCGCGGGGGTGACCGTTGCTTCGTAGGAAGGGGCGGTCTTCTCGTGTCCGGTGGCGATCCTGCGGAAGCCCTTGGGCCGGTTGGAGCAGCGCTCGATCGTGTTGTGCCGTCGGTAGGTCTCCCGGTCTGACCCTGGCGGTCGGCCACCGTGGCAACCGGGCCTCAGCCGGTGCCGTCGCTGGTCGGTCCTCTCGGGGACGGTGTGCGCGATGCCGCGTTTTCGCGGGTGGGCACGGAAGCCACCGGACTCACCTCCACCCACCACACGCACCGAACTTACGGAAAGATCAGTAGTGCTCCGGCCGGACTTCTGCATGTGCCTTGATCAACGGCCTGGCGGTGGGGAGTGCGGCAGGGGTGCGGCAGGAACGGGACGGTCCTGTCCGAGGCGCAGTGGCACTGCGACGGACTGGTGATGAAGGGCTGGGTGCAGTGACCCGTCGTCTGACCTGCCCGGATGAAACCGATACGGTCCGTTCCCCGAAGCAGACGAGTTCCGGGGGACGGGCCGTGTCCGTGTTCCCGGAGCGGCCGGAACGCAATAGTCCACACACAGCACGTCATTGTCCACACCCGCCGCTCTAGGCTCACAGTGAGCCGACCGCGCGGCCCCGGTGGTGCACCCGCACAGCACGACACCTCTCCAGACCCCACGGACGGAGTTCCCCATGCGCAGGACGAGCGCACGGTTCACCCTGGTCGGAGCCACGGCGGCAACGGCCGTCGCGATGGCCGTGATCGGAGCCACCACCGCCAGCGGATCCGCCGCCGCGGAACCGACGGCGGCCGCTGCCGGACCCATCGGCTTCGGTGCCGCCACCACGGGCGGGGCCGGTGGCAGCACGGTGACCGTCAGCACCGCCTCCGCCTTCATAGCGGCGGTGCAGAGCACCACCACCCAGGTGGTCCGGGTCAACGGCACCATCGCCCTGTCGTCGATGACGAAGGTCGCCTCGAACAAGACCATCGTCGGCGTCGGCACCGCCGGGAAGATCACCGGCAGCGGGCTCAACGTCGCCAACGCGAACAACGTGATCATCCAGAACCTCACGTTCACCGGGTCCAACGACGACGCCATCAACGTCCAGTACTCGACGAACGTCTGGATCGACCACAACGACATCTCCGGCGCCAACGACGGAGCCGTCGACATCAAGCGCGCCTCGACCAATATCACGGTGTCCTGGAACCGCACCCACGACCAGGACAAGAACATGCTGCTGGGCCACTCCGACAGCAACGCGTCCGAGGACACCGGCAAGCTGAAGGTGACCTACGCGTACAACTGGTTCGACGGCACCAACCAGCGCAACCCGCGGGTCCGCTTCGGCAACCCGGTGCACGTGCTGAACAACTACTTCAGCGACATCGGCTCCTACGGGGTGGCGTCCACCGAGAACGCGGGCGTCCTGGTGGAGAGCAACTACTTCGAGAACACGGAAGACCCCTACCACCTCGGTGAGGGCAGCTCCGACGCGGGCTCGCTCGTCGCGAGGAACAACCACCTCGTCAACTCCGGCGCCGGGCAGACCGGCGGCTCCGTCGCCTCGATCCCGTACAGCTACACCGCGCAGTCGGCGTCCACCGTCAAGGCGACGGTGACCGCGGGCGCGGGTGTCGGCAAGATCTGACCCGCACCACCGCGCGAGGCCGGACCGGTGACCCCCGTGTCACCGGTCTTGCCACACGCCGCCACCTCTTCTAGGTTCCCCCACGCCCCGGCGGCACCGCACCGCCGTCGCGGGACCCCGGAGGAGGGCGACCAAGGGGGCGCAGATGGCCGTAGATCCGTGCGCCGCGGCCGGCACGGCGCAGGCGCCGAACCGTCCGCTCACCGTGGGACTGCTCACCGCCAACATCCATCTCGGCGTCGGCGCCACCCTGTGGTCCGGCGTCCGCGCCGCCGCCCGGCGCAACGACGTCAACCTCGTCTGCTTCCCCGGCGGCAACCTGCGCCACGGCGACGTGACCCGCAGCGAACTGTACGAACTCGTCGGACCGGCCCGGCTCGACGGTGTCGTCTGCTGGAGCTCGACCCTGGGACTGCCCTCCGGCGGCCCCCGGGCCCGCGGCCTGCTGCGCCGGCTGGCCCACCTGCCGCTGATCAGTCTCAACCAGCGGCTCAGCGACCACGCCGATGTCCTGTCGATCGACTCGCACGCGGGCATGCGCAAACTGGTCGGGCACCTCGTCGTCCGGCACGGCCGCAAACGGCCCGCCTGCATCCGCGGCCCGCTCGCCAACCCGGTCTCGGAGGAGCGCTACCGCGCCTTCGTCGACGCGCTGCGCCACCACGGCATCCCGCACGAGCACACCCATGTGGGCGCCGCCGCCGACTTCGCCGCGTCGGCCGGCGCGTCGGCGATGCGGACACTGATCGAGGCCCGCGGCCTCATCCCGGGCGTCGACTTCGACGTGGTGGTCGCGTGCAGCGACGTCCTGGCCGGCGGAGCGCTGCGCTACCTGACCGACCGCGGGGTGCGCGTCCCGGAGGACATCGCGGTGGTCGGCTTCAACGATTCCCCCGAGGCCCGGCTCGGCGACCCGCCCCTCACCTCGGTGGCCCTGCCCTTCGCCGAACTGGGCGCGCTGGCGGTGGACACCCTCGTCTCCCGATTACGCGGAACCCGGCCACCGGACCGCACCACCATCCCCGCCACCCTGGTGCCGCGCCGTTCCTGCGGCTGCCCCTATCCCACCACGTACCCGCCCGCACCGGTTCCCCCGGCGGTGTCCGGGCGTACGGCGGCGCCCGTCGAGCACCGGCCCGAGGGCTGGGCGGCCCTGGACTCGGTGCTGCCGTCCGCGGGAGCCCCGCTCGCCGCGGCCTTCCACGCCGACCTCCTGGATTTGGGCCGCGCGCCGGGCGCTCCCGGTAGGCCGGCCGGCGAGGCGGTGGACCCCGGCGAGCGGCCCGGCGGGTTCCTCTCGCTCGTGGAGCAGCTGCTGCGCGGCCACGCCGGGACCCAGACCGAAGTCGACCGCTGGCACCAGGCGTTGGAGGACGCACGCCGTGGCGTGGTCGACGCACTGCCCCTGCCGCGGCGCGGGGACGCCGAGCTGCTGTTCGGGCGGGCCCGCCTCCTCGCGGCCGAACGGTCGCGTGCCCTGCTGGAGTACGAACGCTGGTCCCAGACCCAACGCGCGCGCAGACTGAGGCGGTTCGGTACTGCCCTGACCACGGTCGTGGACCTGGAAGGGCTCTCCGACGTGATGGAACGACACCTCACCGAGCCCGGTGTCCCGCACTGCCGGGTCGTCCTCCACGACAGGTCGGGCGCATCCGCCGGCCCGGCCGCGCGCGGCATGGCGCGCATCCTGCTCACCCCGACCGAGGAGCGGCCCGCCGGAACCTCCGGCGTCCTCGGCGGTCCCGCGTTCCCGGCCGGCCTGTTGCTGCCCGACGCCCTGCTGCCCCGCGACGGCCGCTTCACCCTAGTCCTGGAACCCCTGCACATCGGCGACGAACACCTCGGGGTGGCCGTGTTCGACGCGACCTCCACCGAAGCCGCGGACCACGACGGCGCCCTCTACCGGGAACTGGGCGACCAGCTCAGCGCCGCACTGAAGGGCATCGGCCTCTTCGACGAGGTGCGGCGGGCCCGCGACGCGGCCGAGCAGGCGAGCCGCTTCCGGACCCGGCTTCTGACGCATGTCACCGACGAGGTGCGCGCCCCGGTGGAGGCCATGCTCCACCACGGCGGCGACCCGGCAGAGGCGCTCACCGAGGTGCGCCGGGACGCCGAACGGGTGCTGCACCTCATCGAGAACCTGCTCGACCTCGCCCGCCTGGAAGCCGGTGACCTGCTGCTGTCGCGAAGGCTGCTGGACCCGCTGCCCGTCCTGGCGCGTGCCTGCACGACTGCGGCGGCCGCGCGGCCCGCGCACTCCGGCTGGCTGCTCGACCTGCCCGAGCGGCTGCCGCCGGTGTGGGTGGACGAGGCACGGCTGGAGCAGATCCTGCACAACGTCCTGACCACGGCCGCCGGCCGGGCAGGCGGCGGCTCACCCGAGGTCACCGCCGTCCTCGACCTCTCCGGCATACGCGTCACGGTGGCCGTCCCCGACGCCCGCGCACCGTCCGCGCGGCCCGGCCGGCTCCTCGACGTCGGCGTCTCCGCGGCCCGTCGGCTGGCCATGATGCACGGCGGGGCGCTGACCGTCGCCGGGACCGCACGCCGCCCGGAATACGTCCTGCACCTGCCCCTGCCGTCGCCCGACGAGCAGGCGCACCTGGCCCGGGGCGGCGACGGGCCGCTCCTGGTCCTCACACCCGGCGAGATCGGCGCGGACGTGGAGGCGCTCGCGGCCCGGCACGGGCTGGAGGTGTACCGGCCCGCCGCCGAGCACGACGTCATCCCGTCGGTGGAACGGCGCACCCCCGCGGCCGTCGTCTGGGACGCGACCCCCGACCGGCCGCAGGAGTGGCGGGCCGTGCAGCGACTGCACGACCATCCCCTGCTGCGGCACACGCCGTTCCTGCTGTTCGGAGCCGACGGCACCGATCTGCGGCACGCGCTGCGGGCGCTGCGGCCCGACGGGTTCGCCGCCCCCGTGATCGTCGCGGGCGGCTCGCGGGAGTCCCGGGAGACGCTGCGCCGGCTGGCCGAGGCCGCGCTGCCCGACCACCCCGTCCGGGTGGCGGCCGACGCGACGACCGTCCTGTCCCTGGTCGCCGAGGAGAGACCACGGCTGGTGCTGCTGGAACGGGCCCTCCCCGACATGCAGGGACTGGACGTCGTGGACCGCCTGCACGACGGCGCGGGCCGGGCGCTGTGCCCCGTCGTCGTCGCCGGACACGAAGGGCTGACCGCGGCCGACGCGCGACGCGGCCGACCGCACCCGGCTCTGCTCATGCTCGACCTGGACGTCTTCGCCCCGCACGAGGCGGCGGCGCTCGTGCGTGACCTGGCAGGCCAGGACAGCTGGCTCCCGTCGCGCACCCGGGACGTCCTCGACGAGGCCCTGGTCTTCCTCTACGAGCACTGGCGGCGGCAGATCTCCCGCTGGCAGGTGGCGCAGGCCGCCGGGGTCAGCCCCGACCACCTCGGCAAGCTCTTCCAGCAGCGCTACGGCCTGACGGTCTGGGAGTACCTGACCCGGGTGCGGATCGGGCGGGCCGCGGAGCGCCTGCGGCTGAGCGACGACAGCGTGCAGAGCGTGGCCCGGGCGGTGGGCTTCCGCGACCGCGCCTACTTCAGCCGGGTGTTCCGCCGGGTGACCGGTGTCGCCCCGCACTTCTACCGCGAGGAGACGGCCGCCGGCCCGAGACCATGAGGCGGAGGCCGGAACCAGTGGCCACCGTGGAGGGCTCCGTGCACGACCCGGCTATGCGCACGCGGTCCGCGTCGCGGGCGTGACCCGATCGTCAGCACGACCCGCGTAAGGAGCGGGACCCGGCCTCGCATGACGCCCGCCACCGGCAGGCAGCGGAGCCGGCATACGCCGCCCTCGGGAGGGGGATCGAGCGCCTGTGTCGGCGGACTGCCCGCTCCGGGGGAGGCCTCCGGTCACGCTCCCGGAGTGTTCGGCCGGGTGGTCGCGGTCACCCGGCGCGCTGGGTCGTCTCCCCTGCCTGGGCGGGCACAGCGGGCAGAAGGACGGTGCAGGAGGCGCAGCGTCGGGCCTGGGCGGGAACGGGGCTGAGGCATTCGGGACAGTCCCGCTTGGGTGCCTGGACGTCGTGGTGCGGGGCGAGACGTTCGTGCAGCTTGTTGATCGGCAGCACGACCAGGAAGTACAGGGCGGAGGCGAGGAGGAGGAAACTGATCGCCGCGTTGACGAAGGCGCCGTAGGGGAACACGGTGGACCCTACGGTGAAGGTCTTGCGGCTCATGTCGCCCGTGACGCCGGTGGCCAACCCCACCAGTGGTGTCAGGAAGGCGCTCACGAAGCCGTTCACCACCGCGGTGAATGCCGCCCCGATGACGATACCGACGGCCAGGTCGACCACGTTGCCGCGCAGGATGAAGCTGCGGAAGCCCTTCACCTTCTCACTCCTTGGGACTCTTCGACATCGACGGGAGGGACGCGGGGTTCGGGCGGTCCGTCCCCCTCCCAGATGCCCTGCCACACCGCACCGATGCCTCGGGAGTCGGACACCAGTGCTCTGCCGGGCCGGAACGGCAAGGAAGGGTCGGGCCCGTCCGCGCACGCCCGTACGTCGCGTGATCACCGGGCTGAGCCCGGAACAGGGGCGGATCTGCTGCCGGCCGCTCCGCGGCAGCACCGAGCGTTTTCCATCCTCACGCCGACGCCTGATGAAGGACGAGAACGGCCTGGACGATCGCCGTGATGCGAGCGGTGCCGCGGCGGAGCTTCCGTAGAAGGCGCCAGCCCTTCCGGCATGATCTGCTCGCCGAGGCACCCGGCCTTGCCCTCGTCAGAGGGCTTCGTCACTCCATTGGTCGAGCAGCATGTCGCCGAGGTTCATGGGTTCCGCCGCACCGCCGTGAAGGGGTTGCTCGGTCCAGATGACCTTGCCCGCAGGGGTGTAGCGGGTGCCCCAGCGCTCGGCGTACTGGGCGACGAGGAGCAGGCCGCGGCCGCCTTCGTCGGTGGTTTTGGCTCGGCGCAGGCGGGGCGAGGTGCTGCTGCCGTCGGAGACCTCGCAGATCAGGCTTCGGTCGCGCATCAGCCGCACGGTGATCGGGTCGCCGCCGTAGCGAATGGCGTTGGTGATGAGCTCGCTGAGGATCAGCTGGGTGGTGAAGCTGATGTCGTCCAGACCCCAGTCCGCCAGTTGCCGGGTGCAGGCGGCGCGGACCGGCGCCACCGCCGCGGGGTCGCGGGCCACGTCCCACTCGGCGAAGTCCGAGGGAGCGAGGCGGCGCGTGCGGGCCACGAGCAACGCGATGTCGTCGCCCGGCTGGGCGGGCAGCATGGCCTCGATCACCGCCCTGCAGGTGGCCTCCGGGGTGCGGTCGGGCCCTGTCAGGGCGGCGCGCAGCGCCTCCAGGCCGGTGTCCAGGTCGCGGTGGTGGCTCCGGTCCTGGATCAGCCCGTCGGTGTAGAGCACCAGTTCCGAGCCCTCGGGCAGGGCCAGCTCCGCGGTCTCGAAGGGCAGGGCCGCACCCAGACCCAGCGGCGGGGAGACCGGCAAGTCGGGGAAGACCACGTTCCCGTCCGGATGGACGACCGCGGGCCCCGGGTGGCCGGCGGTGGCCGCGGTCACCTGCCCGGAGACGGGATCGTAGATGGCGTACAGGCATGTGGCCCCGGTGATCTCCTGTCCGTCCTGCTCTTCGGCGGCGGCCTCGTTGGCGTCGATGTGGGCCACCAGTTCGTCCAGGTGGCCCAGCAGTTCGTCGGGCAGCATGTCCAGGGCGGAGAAGTTGTACACGGCGGTGCGCAGCCGGCCCATGGTGGCCGCGGCGTGCAGGCCGTGGCCGACGACGTCGCCGACCACCAGCGCCACACGGGCGCCGGACAGGGGGATGACGTCGAACCAGTCGCCACCCACCCCCGCCCGGGCCGGCAGGTACCGGTAGGCCGCCTCCAGCGCGTTCTGCTCGGGCATGCCTCGGGGCAGGAGGCTGCGCTGCAGCGTGACGGCCATGGTGTGCTCGCGGGTGTAACGGCGGGCGTTGTCGATGGCGACCGCCGCACGGGCGGTCAGCTCCTCGGCGAAGGATTTGTCCTCCTCCCCGAACGGTGCGGAGGCGTCCGCCCGCCAGAAGTGGGCTACTCCCAGCAATGCCTTCCGAGCCCGCACCGGCACCACGATGAGGGAGTGAACGCCCTGTTCCGGCACCCGCCGCCCATGTTCGGGGTTCCCTGCCCGCCAGCCTTCGGAGGTCCCCAGCTCCGCCTCCAGGACCGCTCGGCCGCCGGCCATCGCGGCAGCACCAGGGTGGTCGGGCAAGAATCGGATCAGCTCGCCGACGGGGGAGAGGTCGTGGTCGCCCTCCCGGCCATGGATGACGACGCGGCGCAACTCGGTGTCCGCGCCGGGTGGCTCCTCGCCCCGCAGGACAAGATCCGACAGCTCCACGGTGACGATGTCGGCGAACTTCGGCACGGACACTTCCGCCAGTTCTTGAGCGGTACGCGTCATGTCCAGCGTGGTGCCCATCCGTACCCCCGCGTCATACAGCAGCTTCAGCCGCTCCCGTGCCACCTCCGCCCGCCCCGTCACGGTCGCCAGCTCCGTGGTGTCCCGCAGCGTCACCGCGCTGCCCGCCCGGCCCCCGTGCGGGACCGTGGACCGTTTGTTCACCGCCAGCAGCCGGTCCCCGACCAGACGCACCGCGTCCGTGACCGGCTCCTCCGACGTCAGCAACCGCGCCATCTCCTCGTCCAGCCCCAGCTCCGCCACCCGGCGCCGCTCCGCGTCCGCCGGGAGGCCCAGCAGCCGCCGGGCCTCGTCGTTGGCCAGCAGCACGCGCCCTTCCGCCCCGGTGATCAGCACGCCCTCCCGCACGGCGTGCAACACGGCGTCGTGATGCTCGTACATCCGGGTCATCTCCGCCGGACCCATGCCGTGCGTCTGCCGCCGCAGCCGACTCGACACCAGCGCCGACCCCGCGGTGGACAGCGCGAGCGCGGCCGCACCGGCGGCGAGGATGATCGGCAGTTGCCATTCGACCGCGTCCCCCACGTTCTCCACCGTGATCCCGGCGGACACCAGACCCACCACGGAACCGTCGGTACCGGTCACCGGTACCACAGCCTGCACGGCCATTCCTCCGCCGGTGGGCAGCAACGGTCCGCCGGCCTCCTCGACGACCGTGCGGCCTTCCAGCGCCGGTTCGATGGTGCCGACGAATTTCTTCCCGATCTCCTTGGGATCAGGGTAAGTAAGGCGAATGCCCTCGGTGTCCATGACCACGATGAAGTCCACGCCCGCCCTCTGACGAGCCTTTTCAGCGCTGGGCTGGAGGACGGCTGTCGGGTCTTGGGCATTCAGTGCCTCGGCCGTACCCGGGGCATCCGCGAAGGACGCGGCCGCTGCCACCGACACCCGCTCGGCCTCTCTCTCGCTGTCCTGGTCGGCCTGGACCACCAGGGCCGTCACCGAGGCCGCGACCAGCAGCAACACGATCACGACCTGCAACAGGAACGCTTGCCCTGCCGTGGTGCGCAGGCCCAGCAGTGAGCGCATCCCCGGCCTCGAACCGCGACGCGAGCCCTCGGTCCCGCGTCGATCAAAGCGGTCTCGCGACCGTTGGGCCGGGCGGAATGACCGCTTTTCGTCCATGGGCCAATTTCTACATGGCTTTACGTGCCGGAGGCGAGACCGGACCAGCGGCACCGGGACCGCCACGCCGATCCACCTCTGTCGTCCACGCGGCCCTCGACGGCGAAGCCCTCGTAAGAACACCGACTGGCTGCGGTGGCGACGCCCACCCCATTCGAAGACACGCCCCCGCACGTTCGGCCGGCCGCCCCGGACGCCACCGCCCGCGCACTCAGCCACCGTCCGCGCAAGGCCGCGACCAGCGCACTCCGGGACAGGTCCACGCCGACTTCGGCGATGACCGCTCGAGCCCGCCGGCCGCTTGTCCTGACCACGGGGAGTCAGGACGGTCCTGCCGAGGTCGTTGCGGGACTCGAAGGTGCGGCTGCGCCCGGCCCGGCGCAGCGCCGAGCACACCCCACCCAGGACAATGCCGACAAGGCAGCCGAACGCGCCGCCGGCCCTCCACGCGGCCCCGATGCCCCACTCCTGATCCGCCGCCTGCTCACCCGTCCCGCTCCTGACCTCTGGCGCGACGCCGAGGGCCGCGGTCACGCCCGGGCGCTGCCTCGGGCCGCGGCAGTAGTGTCCGCGGCCGAGCGGCCGCCCGGGCGGAACGGCTGCGCCGGGCCCCGCTCGAAGCCGACGAAGGTGGACCTCGCCCGGACGACGGCGTCGGCTGACCGGCGACTGCCGGCGCCGCACGGCCGGGAACGACGAGGGACGAGCGATGACACGCCGGTCCGACCACCTGGCCGCCGGGGCCGGCCCGCTCGCGGCCGCTGCCGTGCCGGCCGCGGCCGGCACGGCCTGACAGGGTTTGCTGTCGGTTTCGCCCCCTGCCTGAAGGCGGCCGGCGGCCGTGCGGCTTCCGCCGGGTCCACCGGCGCCCGGTTCTCCTCGGTGCCCCGGCGACACCATCCCGGGACGCCGGCCCGGCCGCGCGCGGCAACTGGCCGGGGCCCGGCGCACGCGGGCTGTCCCGGCGCGCCGGGCGGGAACCCCGCCCCGCCCGCCTGCTCTCACCGTGTCCGCCACGCCGTCATGATGTCTCCCCGGCCGGCCCGCACGCTTCGCCGTCCTGTCGATCAGGGAGGGACGCCCGGGGCCGGCGGCCTACCCGTCGGCCCGGCGCTCGATCGCCACGAGGGCCGCGTCGTCGCCGAGGTGTCCGCCCTGCGTGTGGGCGAGGAGGTCGGCGCGCAGTTCGTGCAGGAGGTGGGCGGGTCCGTCCCCGGGGAGCGCGGCCAGCCGGAGGGCCAGCGGGTAGAAGGCGCCGGAGGCGTCCCGTGCCTCGATGACGCCGTCCGTGTACAGCAGCAGGGTGTCGCCGGGCAGGAAGGGGAACGTCTGTGCCGCGAACGGGGCGGCCGCGAACTCGGTGAGGCCCAGCGGTGGCGCCGGGTCACGGACCTCCACGGCCGTGACCCGGCCCCGGCGCAGCAGCAGCGGCGGCGGATGGCCGCAGTTGATCAGGTGCAGGTCCGGGGTGTCGTCGGGCACCTCCAGGACGGCGGCGGTGATGAACGCCTCGCTGTGCGCCCTCCTGCCGGACCCGGCCGCCGACGGGTCGTCCAGGTCGGAGGAGACGGTCCCCTCCAGATAGGCGACCAGTGAGGGAAGACCGGCCTGACGGTGGGCCGCGGCGCGGAAGGCACCGAGGAGGAGGGCGGCGTCCCCGATCGCCGCCAGGCCCTTGCCCCGGACGTCACCGATGATGAACCGGGTCCCGCACTCGGTGCGGGTGGCCGCGAACAGGTCGCCGCCGATCTGTGCCTCGGCCTCGGCGGCCAGGTACACGGAGGCGACGCGCAGCGGGCCGATCAGATGCGGCAGCGGCCGTAGTACGACCTGCTGGGCGGCCTCGGCCACCGAGCGCAGTTGCGTCAGCTCCGCCTGGTGGCGTTCGCGCAGGTGGGCGAAGAAGGTGACGCACGCGGAGATGACGATCAGTGCGGTGATCTGCATGCTGTGGTTGAGGTCGGTCAGGCTGGTGCGCAGGACTGCGACCACCGCCTGGGCGAGGACGGCGAGCGCGCCGACGCATGCGGTGGTCCACGGTCCCGCGAACGAGGCGGTGAGGGCAGGCGCGGCGGCCAGGAAAGGACCCAGGTGGACTTCCGGGGGCGCGAGGACATCGACCACCGTGACGACGACGATGAGCCCGAGCGGGACCGCGAGCAGCGCCTGGGAGGGCTCCCACCACCGGCGACCGCCGGTGTGTCGTCGAAGCCTCATGACATCTGGATACACCCTCATGACGCCGCTCACCTCCGCAGTCGGCCGTGAGCACGGCAGACCGCGACCGCCTCCCGCGCGCGGTGTGCGCACCCCGCCGGAGACACCGGGCCGTCCCACGGCGTCACCGGACCATCTCGTCGACCAGATCGGTCGTGTCCGGCTATTGGGCGCGGTCCGAGGTCAGTTTGGCCCAGATCACCTTTCCGCGCGACACGTACCGGGACCTTGCGACGCTGCCCCGGAGGCCGCCCGGTAGCCAAGAGCCCGGACGGTGCCGTCCGGGCTGCACCGTGCGTCGTCGGCCTGCGGGGCGGCACAGCACCCGGGCGGGCACGCGCCCCACGTGGCACCCCGACCGTCACGGGCTGCGCGGATCCGGTCCCCGCACGACAGGCCGTCGTGCCGCCACCTTCCGACGGGCTGGAGGGTCCCCGGGCCGGCGGACCGGAGACCCTGCGGCGCGGGGCCGCGCTCCGGCCGGCGTGACCCTGAGGCGCCACGGTATTCCGCCTGCTGGGCAGCGCTGGTCACTCCGGCCCGACGACTCGATCAGTCGTCGGACTGCTGTTCATGCCGGTGAGTCCCCCGAGCCAGCTCCTGCAAGATGACGTGTTCCGTCTGCCCTGTGTCTCGGGCCAGTTTGTGCAGCAGCAGGGCGCACAGAGCCGATACGCCGTCCATCAGCTTCTCCGCGGCTGCGGGATCCTCGTGGCGTCGCTCGGCAAGGTACGCCGTCAACAGTTCGTCGCCGGACACGTAGGCGGTCATGAACTCTATGCCGGTACGGATACGGTCGTAATCGTTGCTCATGGTCGAACAATCGCACACTGCTTGCTGACGGTGTTCCCGGAAGACCATCCTCGCCGGCGCGGGGAGCAGCTGGTCGAAGACCATGCCTCCGGTGTCCGCGGGGGAGCAGGCCGAGGCCGTGGGAGGCGCGGTTGCGCGTGGACGCCGGGGCAGGCCCACACCACGGTTTTGCGGGGCTGTCGGCGGACGGCGGCCGTCCACCTGGCCGCTGCCCCCGGCAGGAGGGTGGACCCGAGATCGCAGAAGCCGTGGAGCGGCGGATCGTGGCGAGGCATGAGCTGGGACGCGGCGGAGCGGTGCGCGGCACGCAGCGGGAAGAGGGCCGGTGCTGCCCCAGGGGTCAGCACCGGCCGTCGTGGCGCCGCCGTCCGCCCGCGCGTCGAATCCGGGGCCGGGTGAGGGACTTCAGGCGCCGCAGCGTGACGGTGGTCTCCACGGCGGTCACCTCCGCCCGCCGCGTGGACGACGCGCGCGTCGGGCCGGGGCTTCAGGGCGACGAGGCCGCGCCTCCGGAAGGGCCGGACCGCCCGGCACGGCTCGCGGGCCCCGCCCCGCTTCGAGACCCGGCGCGAGGCCGAGACGGCCGTGTACCTGGCTGCCACCCCCGTGCAGTGGTTCGCCGCTCGGCGGCCGTTCCCCCGGGAGCAGACCTGCTCCTGACGAGGATGGCCCAGCAGCGCCTCATGGAGGGCGAGTGGCCCTGAGGAGTTCGGCCGCTCGCCCTCCAGCCCCACTCCGGCCGGCAATGGACCGGGCGCGGCGGGAGCACAAGGACCGCGACCGGGCACCTCGTCCTCGCCGGCGGGCGACCCGCACCTGCCCTCACGGGGTCCGCCGCCTTTTCGCCGCCCTGTGCTCCGCGGGCGTTGACGGTCAGGTCGTCACGAGCTCCTCGGTGAGGAACTTCTCCACGTACTCCCGTGCGCGTCGGTCGAAGGCCGCGTACTGTGCCTCTCGCTCGGCGCCCGCGACCGCTTCGCCGACCAGGAGGTTGCCCTCGGTGTCGATGCGCTGCGGGCGCTCTTCGGCGTCGGTGAGCAGGCCGACGGTGGAGTGGGAGAAGCCGCAGTAATAAGCGATGCCCTCGCTCAGATTGGTCTCGAGGACGGTCTTCATCCCCTCCGCGACGGGATCGTCGGAGGTGGCGCCGGCCAGGCCCAGCCACAGGATGCGCTTGCCGGCCAGGCGGGGCCTGCTGCGGCCGTAGGCGAACCCGTAGTTCCATACGCGGTCGATCCAGCCCTTGAGGAGGGCGGGCACGCTCTGCCAGTACACCGGGAAGACGGCGACGACGACCTCGGCGTCGAGGACGCGCTGCATGTGGGCGTGCACTTCGTCCGAGTACCTCTTCTCCCTGTCGCCCCAGTCCGGCTGGTCCGCCACGTTCATGCGCGGGTCGAACCCCTCGGCGTGCAGGTCGAGCAGGTCGACGCGGTAGCCGGCGGTTTCGAGCCGGGCGGCGGCACGGCGGGCCGTGTGCGCGGTGAGGGAATCGGGGCGGTGGTGTGCAACGACGACGAGGGCTGTTCCGGCACGGCTGTCCTGCTGCGGCACGGCGTCTCCCGGCTGGTCTCGATCGGTTCGATGCGTCCAGTACAGCCGGGACGGCATGGATGATCCATGGGAGAAACGCTCCGGAACATAGGAGATCGTCTACGGTGTCTTCCGTGGATCCTCTGAGTTCGCTGCTGAGCGGCATCCGGGCCGAGGGGTCGGTCGTCAGTCACGCCGTACTGACGGTGCCCTGGGCCATCCGCTTCGCCGACGCCGCGCCGCTCACCATGATCAGCGTGCTGCGTGGTGGCGGCACCCTGCTGCTGCCCGACGGAACCGAACGAGCGGTCGGTGCGGGCGACACCGCCGTCGTGCGCGGCCCCGAACCGTTCCACCTCGCGGACCGTCCCGCCACTGTCGACAACCCGCATGCCGCGTACGAGATCTCCTGCTTCACCGCGAACGAGGAATGCACCGCCCAGGAACTCGGCGGCATCCACTGGGGAACCGACTCGAAGGAGGCGACCGCGCTGATCGTGGGCGCCTACCGCGCCTCGGGCCACCGCCACGAGCGACTCCTGCGGGCCCTGCCACCCGTCCTGGTGGTCGAGGAGGACGCCGAGGTCTGTGCCTGGCTGGAGGCGGCCGCCGCCGACGCCGCCCGTCACTCGGCCGGTTCGCAGGCGCTGATGGACCGGCTCCTCGACTGGGCCCTGGTGTGCACGCTGCGCACCTGGTTCGACAAGGCGGGCGCCGACGCGCCCGGCTGGTACCGGGGCCTCGCCGACCCGGTCCTCGCCCCCGCCCTGCGGTCCTTCCACGACCGGCCCGCCCAAGCGTGGACGGTGGCCTCCCTGGCCGCCCGCTCCGGCGTCTCCCGGGCGTTGTTCGCCAAGCGCTTCACCCAGCTGATGGGCCGTCCGCCCCTCGCCTACCTCACCGAATGCCGCTTGGACGAGGCCGCGGCGCTTCTGACCGACACCGACCTCGGCATCGCCCAGATCGCCAGGTCCGTCGGCTATGCCGACGCCTTCGGTTTCAGCGCCGCGTTCAAACGCCACAAGGGCCTGAGCCCCAGCATGTTCCGCGCCGCTGCGGCTTCGGCGGGTCCGGGTTCTCCCCGGCCGAGGTAGCCGACGGCGCGGCACGGCTGCTCCGCGGACCAGCCGTGCCGCTCGGGAACCCGCCGCACCGTCGCCTCCGGCACACCGAGAGGATCATGACCGTCACCGCCGACGGCAACCCGAAAGGCTCAGCAGCGGCGCAGCAGATCCGACAGCGGTACCAGGGGGTCCTGTGTCAACTCGTCGAGCAGTCGAATGAATTCCCCGGCCCAGGCCTCGATGGTCGCGTGCTCGAACAGGTCCGTGGAGTATTCGAACGACACCGTGATGACGTCGTCCCGCGGGACCAGGACGACGTACAACTCGTTGCGGGCCACCCCCGTGGTGGGCAGGTCGCGCACCGTGGCCGACACCGCGTGCAGATCCAGGGCGGGCGGTGGTGTGGTGACCACGGTGAACAGCACGTTGGGGAACAGCCCTTCCGAGGTGCCGGGCGCGACCAGGTCGGCCACCTCGGTGAGCGGCAGTTCCTGATGGTCGAGCGCCGCGAAGAGCGTGGCGCCGAGCTGCTGCACCAGGTCGGTGAAGGTGTCCGCCTGTTCGAGCCGGGCCCGCACCAGGACGGCATCGCCCAGCAGCCCGACCGAGTCGGCGCGTTCGGGGCCCAGCCGGTTGGCGCTGGACGCGGCCAGCACGAGGTCGGCGGGCCTGCCCTGGCACCGGGCGGCCCAGGTGGCGAATCCCGCGGCGAGGACGAAGTACGGTGTGGTGCCCAACCGGCCGGCGGTCCGGTTGATCCGCCCGGTCAGGGAGGCGTCGACGGTCCATGTGCGCAGGGCCCCCCGGCCCGACAGGACGGGAGGCCGGGGCCGGTCATGCGGCAGGTCCAGTGTGAGGGGGACCCCGTCGAGTTCCGTACGCCAGAACCGCTCCAGTTCCGCTCGGCGTCCGTCGCCGAGGCCGTGCTCGGCGCGGGCGAAGTCCGTGAACTGCGCCGAAGGCGGCGGAAGCGGGACACCGGTGCCGTGGCGGCGCGCGTTGTACAGCTCCTGGAGCTCACGCCAGATGATCCCCATGGACCAGCCGTCGCACACCGCGTGGTGCAGGACGGTGACCAGCGTCCAGCGGTCCGGGCGGAGCCGGGCCAGCCGGAAACGGAACAGCGGGGCGCGGTCCATCGCGAACGGGCGAGAGGCCTGCTCCCGGCACCAGCGTTCCAGGGCGGCCTCGTCCTCGGCCTGCGCGGACAGGTCGCTGACGGGCAGCTCCACGGGCACGTGAGCGAGCACCTCGACGAGATACTCGCCGTCCCGCCGCACCGCCCGGCTGCGGAGTGCGTCGTGGCGCGCCACCAGATCGGCCAGGGCGTGCCGGAGATCGTCCGGGGCGAGGGCGCCGTGGAGGTCGACGCGATGGGCGACGTTGTAGACGGCGGAGCCGGAATGCCGGTGGTGACGGCGCCAGAGTCTGCGCAGAGCGGACGTCATCGGCACGACATCCCGCACGCTTCCGGTCGCGGGGCCTGGTGCGGGGGGCCCGGGTACCGCTGCGTCGGGCTGTTCGAACCATGCCGCGATGCCCTGGACGGTGGGGGCGCGGAAGAACTCGGCCATGGGCAGGGCCCGCTTCAGCTTCGCCGCCATGTGGTTCACCAGTCGGATCGCGCTCAGGGAGTGGCCGCCCATTTCGAAGAAGGAGCGGGTCACCGGAACCCGGCTGAGGCCGAGTTCGTCGCACCACAGAGCGTGGAGTTCCTTTTCCAGCGGTGTGACGGGCTCGGCGTCCGCCGGCCGGGCCCCGTCCTCGCCGGGTTCCGGCAGGCGTTGCCGGTCCAGTTTGCCGGAGGCGGCCACCGGAAGACGGTCCAGACGCACCCAGTGGCTCGGCACCAGATGACCGGGGAGTTCCGCGGCCAGCGCGGCGCGCAGGGGGGCGAGATCGTCTTCGGCGGCGGCGGGGACCACGTAGGCGACGAGTTCCCATTCGCCGTGGCGGTCGCGGCGGGGTACGACAGCTGCGTCACGGACGCCGGGGAGCGCGGTCAGCGCGGCACGGCTCTCGGCGGGCTGGACCCGGTGCCCCCTGATCTTGACCTCGTCGTCGGTACGGCCGTCGTACCGGAGGGTGCCGTCCGTGCACCAGCGTCCCAGGTCGCCCGTGCGGTACAGCACCGACCCCGAACCGTCGGCGAGGAACGCGGCAGCCGTCTCCTTCGGCCGGCCGTGGTAGCCGTGCGCCACGGGGACACCGCCCACGTGTATCTCGCCGACGGCCCCGACGGGCACCTGACGTCCGTGGTCGTCCAGCAGCAGGATCCGTGCGCCGGGCACCGGCGTGCCGATCGGGGGACGGTCGCCGTCGCCGGGGTCGACGCGGTGCGAGGTGACGATGACGGAGGCCTCCGTGGGGCCGTACTGGTTGTACAGGACGCATTCCGGGTGCGAGCTCAGGAAACGGCGGAACCCGTCGGTGAGCCGCAGGGCCTCGCCGGCGGAGAACAGCTCCCGTAGGGACGGCATCTCGGGAACGGAGTCCATCAGGTAGGACAGGGGCGTGTACGGCATGAACATGCGCTCCACGCCGTGCTCCCGCACCACCTTCGCGACAGCCGTCACGTCGTGCCGTACCTCGTCGGCGATGAGCACGAGAGCCGCTCCCGAGGCGAGCGTCGTGAAGATCTCCTGCACGCTGACGTCGAAGGCCGGGGAGGTCCACTGCAGGGTGCGGAGCGCGGAATGCCGCTGCACGTGCTGCCGCACGAGATGGGCCGGGCCCCGGTGGGGCACCACGACGCCCTTGGGGCGACCGGTGGATCCGGAGGTGTAGATGCAGTACGCGGGGTCGTCGGGCCCCGCCCCGCCGTCCGGAACCTCTCCGGCAGGCGGGTCGCCCGGCCCGTCGGTCAGCTGGACGGGCAGGCGGGTCGCGAGTTCGGGGTGGTCGGCGAGGCTTGCTCCGCACGCCAGCAGGAGGAGCGGCGCGCTGTCGTCGAGGAGCGCGGCGAGCCGCGGGGTGGGCAGGGACGGGTCGAGCGGTACGTAGGCGGCGCCGCTCATGAGCACCCCGAGGAGGCCGGCGATCAGCTCCGGGCCGCGCGGCAGCAGGACCGCGACGCGCTCGCCCCGCCCCGCCCCGCCGGAGCGCATCCGCCGGGCGAGCTCGCCCGCCCGGGCCTCCAACTCGGCGTAGGTCTGGACGCCTTCGGTGTGTATCAGGGCGGCGGCGGCCGGGGTGCGGCGGGTTTGCTCACGGAACAGTCCGTGCAGGGTGTCGTCGGCCGCGGGCCGCGGCTCGTCCAGACGCCCCAGCCGTACGAGGGCCACCCGGTCGGCGTCCGTGACCGCGGTCAGTTCCCCCAGCGGAGCGGAGGGCGTGTCGAGTGCGCGGCGCAGCACCTGCTCGACGTAGTCCACGAACCGGCGCACGGTGCTCTCGTCGAAGAGCGCGGTGTCGTACTCGACCATGAACCGCACGCCTTCCTGATGGTGTGTCAGGTAGATGCTGAGGTCGAAGGGCGCACGGGCGCTCGGCATGTCCAGGAGGGCGGCCGAGAGCCGCGGCGGATCGAAGTCCACCCGGCTTTCGTTCTCGTACTCCACCATCACTTGGAAGAGCGGGTTGCGGCTCGCGTCGCGCCGGGGGTTGACCGCGGCGACCAGGTCGTCGAAGGGGACATCGCCGTGTTCGTACGCCGCGGCGCTGCTGTCCCGCACCCGGCGCAGCAGGGTGGGGAAGTCCGGATCACCGCTGAGGTCCAGGCGCACGGGCACCGTGTCGAGGTAGAGGCCGACCAGGTCCTCGGCGCCCGCGGGCCGGGCGGCGACCGCCGTGCCGACGACCAGGTCGCTCTGTCCGGCGAACCGGCCGAGCACGGCTGCGACGGCCCCGGTCAGCGTCATGAAGAGGGTGGCGCGACGGCTCGCCGCGAACGTCCGCAGCCGGCCGATGAGTTCGCCGTCCAGCTCATGGGTCAGGCTGGCGCCCTCGCCCGTCCTGACCGGCGGGCGCGGCCGGTCGGTGGGCAGCCGGAGGTCGGGAGCACCGCTCAGCGTGCGCCGCCAGTACGCCAGGGACTCGGTGACCCGGGCCGGATCCGGTGTGCCGGGGCCGGGGGACCCGGGCAGCGGAGGCGGCGCGGGCTCGCCGCGTGACCAGAAGCGGTAGCAGGCGGCGAGGTCGCGGACCAGTACGGCCGTGGACGCGGAGTCGAAGACGATGTGATGCGCCAGCAGAAACAGCAGGTGCCGCTCCTCCGACAGGCGCAGCAGGCGGGCGGAGACCAGCGGTCCGCCGCCCAGGTCGAAGATCTGCCGCCCCCCGGTCTCCAGGACGGTTCGCAGCGCGTCCTCCTCCGGCACCCCGGTGAGGTCGTCGACGGGGCAGTCGACGCACACCCGGTCGAGAACCTCCCGGTAGGGGACACCGTCGTGCTGCCGGAAGACGGTCCGCAGCGCCTCGTGCCGGTCGGCAACGCTCTGAAGCGCTTTGCGCAGCGCCTCCACGTCCAATGGCCCGTCCAGGCGAACGGCCTTGGGCTCGTGGTACATGCCGGTGCCCGGGTGCAGCTGCTCCAGGAACCAGATGCGGCGTTGCGCGGGTGACAGCGGCTCGCGCCGCGGCACGGGCGCGGACCTCCCGTCCGGCTCCCCCCGCACACGACGGCGGACGCGGTCGAGTACCGGCAGGGCGGCCATGACCTTCTCCTTCGGCACGCCGAAGTCCACGAAACAGGCGATCTCGTCCGCTCCGGCGGCTGTCAGGCGATCCACCATCCCGGCGGCCGTGTGCTCGTCGCCGATCAGGGCGCGCGAGGCGCAATAGCGCTCGTAGGCGCGGCCGAGCAGGAACTCGACATCCTCCTCGGGGGTGTTCCTCAGGTCCACCTCGAAGCCGAGGCTGTTCGTCACCTGGTCGAAGAGGGAGATCGAGGACCTCAGGTACGACACGAACGGCCGGTACGCCTCGGCCCGGGCCTGCTCCGCGTCCTGGCCGAGATACGTGTGCACCAGGACCACGACGCGTCCTGCCGCCGGATCGAGGCCGTGCTCCGCGCGGACGCGCCGGTAGAGTGCGATGTTCTCCGCCAGCTGCTCCACCGTCTGCGCCATCAAGTTGGTGACCACGCCGAGGTCCTCGGCGGCCGCCCGGCGGTAGCTGTCCGGATTGCCCACCACGGCCACGTACAGGGGGAGCTGCTGCTGTACGGGACGCGGGTGCAGCCGTATGTCGACGGGTTCGCCGTCGCCCGCGACCGTCTTCAGCGGCTGCCCCGACCACAGGGCCCGTACGGTCGCCAGCTGTTCGTACATCACCTCGCGGTGCCGGCCGAAGTGCTGCGGGGCGAGCGCGAAGTCCGTGGCGTGCCAGCCGCTCGCCACGCACAGGCCCGCCCGGCCTCCGGAGATGTTGTCGACGACCGACCACTCCTCCGCGACCCGCACCGGATGGTGCAGGGGAAGGACGACGGATCCCGCGTGCAGCCGGATGCGGCTGGTCCGTGCCGCGAGCGCGGCGGCGAGCACGGAGGGGTTGGGGAAGAGCGCGCCGAAGGAGCTGAAGTGGCGCTCCGGGAACCACAGGGCGTGAAAGCCGTGGCGGTCGGCGAACTCCGCCGCGTCCATGATCAGCGCGTATGCGTCGTGGGTGGCGTCCTCGGGATAGTCACCGAAGAAGTAGAGGCTGATCCCGCACTCGGCGGCGGGTGCCGGGACGGGAGCGGGAGGTTCCGGCACGGTGCGCCGGGCCGGCGTCGCAGCCGCCGGCCGGAGCGGCGCGGGCGACGGGTCCGCGGCGGGCATCCCCCCGCGTGCCGAGGTGTGCGTCGGAACGTCCGCCGGGACCGGAGCGGCACCCGGTGCCGGGGCCGTAGCGGCAGGGGCCGCGGAAGCGGCGGCGAGAACGTCGAGCTGGCGGGCGATCACCTCGCTCACCTGGTCGGCGAGCTTCTCCACGAGCCCGAGCTGCTGCCCGAGGAGGGCGTGGAGTCCCGAGGGCTCGACGGCTGCCGGGGACGGCTGTGGCGGTGCCGGCTCCGGCTCCGGCGCCACGGTGTGCTCCGCTTCCGCGTCCCGCACCCCGCTCGGGGCCTCCGGGCGGTCGCCCCTGAGCCGGCTCACGCATTCGGCCAGCCCGCGCGGGGTGTCGGCCGAGCCGAACAGTTCCCGGACCGGGACACGGACACCGTACTCCCGCTCGAGTTCGGTCGTCATGCCCATGAGCGTCAGGGAGTCCGCTCCCAGTTCGAAGAACGAGCTGTCGGGCGCCACGTCCGCTGTGCGCAGGCCCAGCTTGGCGGCCGTCAGCTTCCTCATCCCGTCCGTCAGTCCGTCGTGCGCCGCGCTCGTGCCCGCCTGCGCGGCGGCCTCCGGGACGGACGCGTCCCGGGGCGTCACCGGCACCCGGCGCATCGGATGACCCGGCAGCGGCACCCGGCCCCCGCGGACGTTGACCGCGGACCACTCCAGCGCGGCACCCCGGCGATAGAGCGATCCCAGAGAGGTCAGCAGGCCGCGGACCTGTTCGATCCGGTCGCCCTCGCCCTGCCCGCTCAGCCAGCGGCTCGCGGGTACGCAGTGCCGTCCGAGACCGGTGAGGGCGCTTCCCGCCCCGATCTCCACGAAGTCCTCGCACCCCTGCCGGACGGCCGCGGCCATGGCCAGGTCGAACCGGACCGGGCGCCGTGCCTGACGGCAGAGGTGGTCGGCGTCGACGGTCCAGCCCGCGGGGCGGACCTCGCCGTCGGACGTGGTCACCACGGTGGTGCGCAGCGGGCGGAAGGTCACCTCTTCCACGCGGTCCCGGAACGCGTCCAGCGCCGGTTCGATCGCGGCCGTGTGGAAGGCGCGGTCGACGGGCAGGGCCCGCCACCGCAGGCGCTCCTGGTCCAGCAGGCGCGCCGCCTCCTGGACGGCCCGCCGCGGACCGGCGATCACCTGGGCCCTCGGGCCGTTGACCGCGGCCACTTCGGCACCGGCGAGCCGGGCGATGCGCTGCGCGGTGTCCGTGTCGGCCCGGACGGCGAGCATGCCGCCGGGCCGGCAGGCCGTGTGCATCAGCCGTCCCCGCCACGCGGTCAGCCGCAGCCCGTCCTCCAGCGTCATGGCCCCGGCCGCGTACAGCGCCGCGTACTCGCCGATGCTGTGGCCCAGGAGCAGGGCCGGGTGGACACCGGCGGCACGCCACACGTCGGCGAGTGCCGCCTGGTGGGCGAACAGGGCCGCCTGGGCCGTCTCCGTGGGCCAGATCCCACCGTCCGCCGTGCCTCCGCCGGTCAGGAGCGGCAGATCGGCGCCGAACTCGTCGGCGAAGACCTCCGCGCACCGCTCCAGGGTGCGCCGGGCCGTGGGATGGGCGGCGTACAGGCCGTCCGCCATGCCACCGCGTGCGCTGCCCTGTCCGGGGAAGGCGAAGGCGAGCGCCCCGAGAGGAGCGTCCGGCCCGGGTCGCGGCTCCTCCAGGGCGCGGGCCAGTTCCTCGGCGGTGCGGCCGACGACCGCGGTACGTACCGCATGGTGCGGCCTGCCGAGCGCCAGGGTGGTGGCGATGTCGACGGCGGAGAGCTCCGGCCGCTCTCGCAGCCGGTCGTGGAGCCTGGCGGTGAGTTCGGTCAGGGCCTCGGTGTCACGGGCCGACACCGGCACCAGCACGGGCAGTTCCGGTCCGGGCCCGGACGCGGGGGGCACGGGCGGGGCCTCCTCCAGTATCACGTGGGCGTTGGTGCCGCCGACGCCGAGCGCGCTGACCCCGGCCCGGCGCGGCATCCCGTCCGGCACCTCCCACGGCCTCAGTTCGGTGGCCAGTGTCAACGGGCCGCCTTCCAAGCGGAGTTCGGGATTGGGGCGGGCCAGGTGCGGGGTCGGCACCACGGTCCGGTGACGCAGCATGAGGACCGTCTTGATCAGTCCGGCCATGCCGGCGCAGCTGTCGAGGTGCCCGATGTTCGGCTTCACCGAACCGACGGCGCAGAAACCCGTGCGTCCGGTTTCCTCGCCGAGCGCGCGGCCGAGGGCCTCCAGTTCCACGGGATCGCCGAGCCGGGTACCGGTGCCGTGCGCCTCCACGTACGAGATCGTCTCCGCGGGCACGTGAGCCCGACGCAGAGCCTGACGTACGACGTCGACCTGCCCGGCGACACCCGGTGCGCCGAAGCCGACCTTGCCCGCGCCGTCGTTGTTGACCGCGGAGCCCAGGATCACCGCGTGCACGGTGTCACCGTCGGCCAGCGCCCGGTCGAGCCGCTTGAGCAGGACGGCGGCCACGCCGTTGCCGCCGACGGTGCCGTCGGCCTCCGCGTCGAAGGCCCGGCAGCGTCCGGTGGGCGACAGGATCGACCCGGCGTGGCTGCGGTAGCCGGTCCCCTGGGGCAGGTGCACGGCGGCGGCTCCCGCCAGCGCCATGTCCGCGTCGCCGCTCAGGAGCGCCTGGACCGCGAGGTGCACGGCGACCAGTGAGGTGGAACAGGCGGTCTGCACGCCGATGGCCGGTCCCGTGAGGCCGAGACGGTAGGCGACCCGGGTGGCGAGGAAGTCCGGCTGCCGTCCGATGGCCGTCAGCATGCCGGTGGCGGGATCCGTCGCGTCGTCCGGCCCGGACCACTCGTGCCGCGTACCGGTCGTGGGCGGTTGCTGATGGTCGTACAGGTTCATGCCGGAACCCGCGAACACGCCGATCCTGGTGCCTGGTTCGGTGGACGCGTACCCGCCCTCCTCCAAGGCCTGGTGGCAGCATTCCAGGAACAGCCGGTGCGCGGGGTGCGTGAACCCGGCCTCCCTGGGGCTCATGCCGAAGAAGTCCGCGTCGAAGTCCTCGACTCCGTCGAGGGTTCCGGCGACGGGCACGAGTTCGGGAGCGCGCCGCTGCTCGGGCGTGAGGCCCGCCGCGGCGAGCTCCTCCTCGCCGAGGACCCGCACGCTCTCCACGCCGTCGCGCAGGTTCGCCCAGAACGACGCGGCCGAGTCCGCGCCGGGGAAGCGCAGCGACAGTCCGATGACGGCGACGCGCAGGTCGGCGGCGCCCTCCTCCGTCACGTCCGCCACGGTCGCGGAGCCCGTACTCCCGGCGTCGGTGTCCGGCCGGGCGATGCCGTCGCGCACGCGTTGCTCCCGCGTCCCCTCCGCGGCGAGCGCGCCGATGCCGGACAGGTGCGCGGCGAGCGTGGTGACCGTCGGGTGTTCGAAGAACGCGGTCTGGGCGAGGGGTGTCCCGAGCCGCTCCTCCAGCCGGACCTTCAGGCGCGCGAGGAGGACGGAGGTCAGGCCGAGCTCGTAGAACGGCAGGTCGGCGTCGACCGGGCGTCCCAGCACGGCGCCGAGTTCCTCCCGCACCACCCGGGCCACCGCACCGGGACCCGTCCGGGACCGTGACCGCGGAGCCACGGCCGTGTCGAACCCGCCGTCCACCAGGCGGTCCCGGAGTTCGGTGCGGCGTACCTTTCCCGCGGGCGTCCTCGGGAACTCGTCGCGCGGGACGGAGAGCAGACGAGCGACGGTGAGCCCGAGCCGTGCGAACAGGGCAGCCCTCACCTCGCGCGCGATCCGCGCGTCCTCACCGGCGTCGCCGTGGCTGACGAGGAACACGGCCAGTTCCTCGGTTCCCAGGTCCGGGTGCGGGACGCCGCAGGCGGCCACCTCGCCCGGCCGGACGCCGCCGACGGTGGCGGCGGCCTCCTCCACCTCGTGACAGTAGACGTTGTGCCCGTTGAGGATGATCATGTCCTTGCGGCGGCCGGTGATGACGACCTGGTCGCCGTCGAGGAAGGCCAGATCTCCGGTGTCCAGCCAGTCCCGCCCGGCGGGGAAGGCGGCCGTGTCCGCCTCCGGGTTGTTCACGTACCCGGGAGTGAGCCGCGCGGGCGAATGGACCTGGAGGCGGCCGATCCTGCCCCCGGGGACGGGGTGGCCGCTCTCGTCGACGACGCGCAGGGTGACACCGTGCGCCGGTGAGCCGGAGGCGACGAACGTGACGCACTCCTCCTCCGGCGTCCGCTCGTCGCACCGGACGAGGTCTCCGCCCAGACTGCTCTTGAGCAAGCGGTGCACGGTGCCCGGCCGGTCGAGACGGCCGTAGGTGACGGCTGTGACCGTCTCGGCCATCCCCCATGCCGGGACGATGTGCTCTGCACGGATCCCGTGCGGTGCCGTGGCGTCGAGGAAACGGCGCAGCACCGGCAGCACGATCCGCTCACCCCCGCAGAGCAGGGTCTTCAGGGCGGTGAGGTCCCGGCTCCCGGCCGGTCGTTCGGCGAGCGCGTCCGCGACGAGCCGGTAGGCGAAGGTCGGCGCCCAGCTGTGCTGCGCCCGGTACTGGTCGAGCAGGTCGAGCCAGTGCAGAGGGTCGGCCAGGACCCTTTCGGTCACGGTGTGGACATTGGTGCAGCGGGTGAAGACCGCGAGCAGGTGGTACAGCAGGAAGGCGCCGCTGTGGTCCACCGGCAGCCAGTTCACCATCGTGTCGTCCGGTCGCACGTCCAGGATCCGCCGGCTGCTCGCTGCGAAGTCCGCCAGACCCGCGTGCGTCAACCGCGCGGCCTTGGGCACGCCGGTGCTGCCGGAGGACAGCATCAGCAGAGCCGTGTCGGTTCCCTCGGGTTCGGCGCAGTCGTCCGCCGGGGGCGCGTTCAGGCAGTCCCGCGCGATCACGACCCGCGCCTCGGGCGCGGTTTCCGCGAGCGCCGCCGCGCCGGCCGCGTCGCTGAGCACCAAGGGGTGATCGAGCAACCGGTGGGCTCCCATCAGGCGTTCGAGGGCGGGAGAGCCGGGCCCGGGATGCTCCGCGACGGCCACGGGGCAGGCGCCGCCGAGCACGCAGGCCCAGAAAGCGGGGAAGAACTCGGCCAGCGGCAGTCCGCACAGCACGACGACGTCCCCTGCCCGCAGGCCGTGTTCCCGCAGGCCGGTGAGCAATCGCCGGGACCGGTCGAGCAGTTCGGGATACGACTGAGCGGTCGTCGTGCCGTCCGCGGCGACGGTGACGACGGCTCCGCCGGAGGAGGACCGAGCGGCGCGGAACAGTGCTTCCACGGCATCGCGCGCGTCGTTCCCGGTCCGCTCCGGTTCAGGGCCCCGGCAGAACGCTTGTCCCCGTAAACTTTCCACGTGGCTCTTCTCCCTCTTCACCAGGTGTGGTGGTCGACCATGACCGGTTCGTGCCGCGCCGACCGAAGGTGAGCAGCAGCAGGACGAGCGCCCCGCATGCGGCCGCACCGTGGAAGGCGCCCACGACGACAGGGGCGGGCAGTGCCTCCAGCGCGGCCGCGGCGGCCACTGCGCCCAGCGCGAATCCCGACTGCTCCGCCGTGGCGGACAGGCCGAAGAGCCTGCTGCGCTGCCGGTCGGGGGCCGCCTGGAGGCGAGAGGTGTAGACGATCTCGGTCCAGCCGTCCGCGAACCCCGCCGCCAGGACCGCAACAGTCAGCACGACGGCAGGCAGTCCCAGGAATGCCGCGGTGAACGAGAGCGACATCGCACAGGTGCCGAGGGCGAACGCCCGCACACCCCACGCCGCTTCGCCCCGCCCCCGCCTGAGCACCAGGTGCGCGAGGACCGTCCCCACCGCCCACACCGCCCAGAACCGGGCCATGAACATGGCGGGCTGGTCCGGAGCGGTGACGTGTGCGACCACGGGCAGGGCGACGTTGTGCGAGGAGGATGCCATGGCATCACCGCCCCTGAGCAGAATCATGCCGAGCATGAGAGCGGGCAGACCTGCCGTGGTGCGCGCGCGGCGCGCGCCGCGCGCCGGCGCGGGCCGGTCGTCGCCGTCGCGCCACCGTCCGTCGGTCGTAGGCGGTTCCTCGTCCGTACGGGGCCGCACCGTCAGCAGGGCAGTGGCGGACACGGCGAAACTCGCGGCGTTGCAGCCGAACGCGAGGGCGTATCCACCGGACGCAATGAGGGGAGCCGCCGAGGCGAAGCCCAGCACCATGGCCAAGGAGCGCGCCGTGACCAGCAGGCCGTTCGCCCGGGCACGGGCCTCCTGGCCGACCATGACCGGAACGGCACTGCGCAGGGCCACGGTGAACAGGGTGTTCCCCGCTCCCAGGGTCACGACCACCACGGCCAACAGCCAGAACGGGGTGTGGGTGGTGCCGAGTGCCAGAGCGGTCATCGCGGCCGCCTGGGCGACATCCGTGCGGACCATGGTCCTGCGGCGGGTCGATCCGGCCAGCAGTGCCCCGGCGGCGAGCCCCGCCGCGAACCCGGAGAACAGCCTCAGCGCCATCACCGCGCCGACACCGAAGGCGGTACCGGTGACCTCGTAGGACAAGAGGCTGAGCGCGATCAGATTCAGGTAGTTGCCGAAGGTGGAGAACGCGTGAGCGCATACGAGCACACGGAACCGTCCGGTCATGTCTCCCGCCCTCCCCATCGCGCATCCCTCGGAGCGTCGTCCTCGCACACGGCGTGGGCACGCGGTGGTGGGACAGCCGGCTCAAGACCGCCCCGCGCATGCCGCACCCTCACCACACTCTCCACCGTCAGGTCGCCGAGCAGGAGAAATGCCGAAGTCCAGCTGTACGACTAGGGCATGTCGGGAGAGTCGTGGCCGTCGGCGGCCGATCAGCTTGTGGCCGCCGCCAAGATTTTCGAAAATGTCCTCATGCCCGAAGCCCCTGACATCGCGACCGCCTGGCGCTGGCTTTTGGAACGCGGGTCGGGCACGCGGGGCGCCACGCATGAACCGCTGCCTGCCGTCGTCGAGGCCGCCCACGCCGAGCCACGCCTGCGCGGCCTCTACCCTTTCCCGACACACGGCACGCTGCACTTCCTGCGCGGCGCCCCGCCCTGGAGCGGATCAGATCACGACGACATTCCGTTCATCGTCTACGGCGGGCCGCCGTACCAGGTCTACGCAGCCGGCTACGCCGCCCTCCTGGGCGAGGCCGCGACGCCTGCGGAAGCCACCGCGCTCGTCGTGAGCAATCTGCCCCCGAGGTAGTCACGCTGTCATGGCCACTCATTGAGGACCGCCACCGGCACCGTCGCCTCGCAGCGGACGGCGAGCTTGTCGCATCTCGTGGCCACGGCCCGATGGCGCTCGAGGCGATCGATCCCGCACTCGACGGCAGGACCACCGGGCGGCTCCTTTTACAGGTCCTCCTTTTCGACGCCCCGGCGGCGTGCCGATGAGCCCGGCGGACGGTGGAGTCGGCGTTCACATCCCACGTGATGAGTCCCTTCGCGTCGGCTTGGGCCTGGAGCCGGGTGACGATCCGCGCCCACTGGCCGTTCGTCCGGTCACCGCGCCCCGCAAAGCGAGACCATCCACGACCGAGATCCACTTTCACGGCAACCCTCAGGGCTTGACGACCACCTTTCCCGCGGCTGCCCCGGCCGCCATCCGCATCAGCCCGGCCGGCACCACGTCTTCCAGGCCGATGACCGCGTCGAGGGACGTGGCGGTGATCTGCGGGTGCTCGGTGAGCAAGGCGAGTGCCTCGGGCAGATCCTGGTCGCAAATGTGCACCTTTGACGTCGACATCCGGATCTCGTCGAGGACAAGCCTGGTCAGGTTCAGGGGAGAGGGGTCGCGGTGCAGGCCGACCAGCCGGATGTGACCACCGCGGCTCACCGCTTTCATGGCGGTCTCGAGGCCTTGGGGGACGCCGGAGGTCTCGATGATGATGTCTGCGCCGTCGCCGCCGGTGGCGCGCCGGATCGCGGTGACGGCGTCCTGCCGGGACGCGTCGATGAGCAGGGAACAGCCGCTCCGCTCGGCGACCTTCAGACGGGCCGCCGAGACATCGACGCCGATCGTCTCGATGCCCCGTGCCGTGCAGGCTGCCACAACCAGCGAGCCGATCCCGCCCAGTCCGATCACCGCGACCTTCGTGCCCGGTTCGGCTCCGGTGCCTCGGACCGCGTGCAGGGCGACGGCGAGCGGCTGAGCCATGATCGCGGCGTCCGCCGGGCAGTCTCCGATGGACCGGCTGATGCGCGCGGGAACATTCACCCGCTCGGCGAGGCCGCCGTCCACGTGCAGCCCCACCGTGTAGTACGCGGCACAGAGGTTCGTCCGCCCGGCACGGCACCACCGGCATGTCCCGCAGGAAACGCCCGACCCCGGCACGACCACGTCACCGGTGGTGAACCCGGTCACCTCCGCCCCTACCGCCACCACTCTCCCGACCATCTCGTGACCGAGCACCAGAGGGCCGGCATGGCCGCTGGCGGGATGTGCCGTGGTGAGGGGAATCAAGTGCGGCCCGGAGGTGAATTCGTCGACATCGGTCCCGCAGATGCTGGCCTGCAGAACCCGCAGTTGGATTTCACCTGCCGCGGGCGGCGGCGGATCGGGCCATTCCTGGACTCGGACGTCGCGTTGCCCATGGTAGACAGCAGCTAGCATCGGTCTGCTCTTTCTGGCTCGGGGCCGCGGTGGAGCCGATGGGGCCGGCCGGCAGGGGAGACAGGTGGTGACGGTCACTCAAGCCCGAGGGCCTGGAGCATGGGACGCAGCTTCACGAGCGTCTCCTCGTACTCGTCCTCCGGGTGGGAATCGGCCACGATTCCGCAGCCCGCGTAGAGGGAGGCGGTACTGTCCCGCACCAGTGCGCAGCGGATGGCGACGGCGAACTCGCCCTGCCCGGAGCTGTCGGTCCAGCCGACGGTGCCTGCGTACCATCCGCGTTCGAAGCCCTCGTGGTGCACGAGCCAGTCCAGTGCCTTCTCGCGCGGATGTCCGCCGAGGGCAGGCGTGGGGTGGAGGCGTTCGACGAACTGCAGAATTCCGAGGCCGGGCCGGACGTCGCGCCCTTCCACCACCGTCGCCAGGTGCTGGACGTTGGCCAGTTTGAGCACGGTCGGCCCGGTGCCCGTTTCGACGTGCGCGCAGGTGGGACGCAGTGCGTCGACGAGCATGCGTACCACCACGTCGTGTTCGTGCCGGAGCTTGGCGCTGTCCGTCAGCCGCTTCTCGAGTTCGGTGTCGAGCCGGGCCGTCGAGCCGCGGGGCACGGTGCCGGCCAACCCGAGGGCATGCACCTTCGTACCGCTCAGACGCACCAGGTACTCGGGGGTGGCACCGATGAAGGTGTGGGCGCCGTGTCCGACGGCGAACACCGTGGCATCGGGATAGGTGCGGCGCAGCCGCTCCAGCGCCACGGGAAGGTCGAAGGGCATGTCGGCGGTCACCCGGACCTCGCGGGCGAGGACCACCTTCTCGAAGGCGCCGTTGCCGATGCGGTCGACGGCCTGCCCGACCAGGTCCTTCCACTGATCGGCCGGGGGCAGTTCCCGGAAGGCCAGCGGTTTGCGGGACGGTGACTGCGGTGCGCCCTCGCGGAAGGCGGCTCCCCCGGGCAGGCACTGCTCGGCCAAGTGGATCAGGAACTTGGCGGTCTGCTCGGGGTCGTCCTCCGGGTGGACGACCGCGTTGAGGCGCAGTTCCGCCATCGGGGACAGCGCGGTGGAACCGCGCATCTGCAGGGCCGGCACCCACATCAGTGCTTCGGGCAAGGGAGCGGTCCGCGACTTCCCCGCGGTGGCGGCGGTGTCCGCGGCGGTGGTGAAGGAGAAGCCGCCGACCAGGAGAGGGCCCTGGCCGGTGGGAAGGCCGTCGCCGGGATGGCCACCGGTCACCGCGTCATGGACCAGTTCCTCCCATGACCTTCGGGTGGCCGGGATTCGGCTGTCGCCGCGCGCCGTCAGATCATGCGCGGTGCCGAGCGCGACCATCGAACCGCGATCCCATGCCGACTGCCACAGCAGCGACCGGTCGGTGTGGGCGCGGCCGTGGTTCCACAGGGCGATGGGATCGCCGTGCCGTAACCGCGCGGCCCAGCTGGCGAGAACCGGGCGCTGCTGCCGCTGCGCGACTCGCGCGGCACGCCGGCATACGTCGAGGAGGTCGTCCTGGGAGGCGTGCCCCAGCACGGGCAAGACAGTGGCGTCGGACAGCGCGGACATGCTCAGTACACCCCTTCCACGACCGAGGGGGCGCCTTGGGAGGCCAGTGGCCGGACGTCCGCCACGCCGTCCTGCGGATAGGCCTCCGTCGGCTCGATGCGCAGTGCGGAGTCGCGCTCCAGCGTCCACGGCAGGAGGAGATCCCGGGAGAGCAGGCTGATCCTTGCCTGTCCGCGCTCGCCGTAGGCCACTTCCCGAGCGGTGTCCTCCGGGTCCACCAGCCGTACGCTGCTGAAAGGGTGGTACGGAATGAAGACGCAGTGCTCTGTGCTGTCGTCCGGCGTCCTGGGCCGCTGGGGAGCTATGCCCATCATGGTGTTGCCGTAAAGGCCGACCACCGCCGCGTCGGGGAAGACCTCGGTCTCCAGGAGGTGGAGGGTTTCCGCACCGATGCTCGTGCCGGCCCAGATGATGCCGCGGACGCGGCTGCGGACCAGATCGAGTATCTCGTCCCGGGCGGCGATGGCCTCCAGGACCGGCGGGGTGGCGAAGAGGACGGAGACGGGCTGGGTGCGCAGGACGTCGAGGGCCTGGTCGAGGATGTGCTGGACGTAGCGGGCCACGTCGTCGGACTGCTGCTGCTTCGCCCGCTGCTTGACCCAGCGCGGGTCGAAGTCGATGTAGTGGCAGAAGGTCCGGCGCAACTGGGCGAGCAGACCTATCGAGCGGCCCACGATGTGCGGCCCGGTGGGCCCGATGTGCAGCCAGTGGCCGGCGCCTTCGCCGGGCACGCCGTGTTCTTCGAGGACCGTGCTCACCCAGTGGACGCCGGCGCGCCGGGAACGCGACTCCACGATGCGCTTGGGCCGGCCGGTGGTGCCTCCGCTGTCGAAGACCTGGAAGTCCCACGCGGACCGGTCGATACCCGCGGGCACCAGGGCGTCGACCGGGATGTCGCGCCACTCCTCGCTGACGTCGGGGAAGCGGTCGAGGTCGGCCCAGGTCCGGATGTCGCGCAGCGGGTCGAAAGGGAGCTCCGCGGCTCGTTTGATCCAGAAGGGCGATCCGGTGGAGGGGGAGAAGTGCCACTCCATCGCGGCCTGGACGAAGTCGTCCGGGGGGAGATCGGCGGTGAACGGCTCGAGTGTTTCCTTGGGCATCCTCTGCCTCCGAGGGTCAGACCTGGGTGAGGTAGGGCGAACGCGGCTGTGCGAGGGTGCGGCCGACGGCTTCCACGACCGGCTTGAGTTGCTCCATGAGGGCGGCGAACTGAGTGCCGTCCAGTGCCTGGGCCCCGTCGCACAGGGCGGCCTGCGCGTCTGTGTGCACGTCGATCAGCAGGCCGTCCGCGCCGCAGGCGGCGGCGGCCAGGGACATGGGCCCGACGAGGTGGGGGCGGCCGGTGCTGTGGCTGGGGTCGACGACCACCGGCAGGTGGGTGAGTCGTTTGGCCTCGGCGACCGCGCTCAGGTCCAGCGTGAAGCGGGTGCTGCGTTCATAGGAGCGGATGCCTCGCTCGCACAGCACCACGTCGCCGTTGCCCATGTGCATGAGGTATTCGGCGGCGAGCAGCCACTCCTCGATGGTGGCCGCCATGCCACGCTTCAGCAGAACCGGACGCTGGGACTTGCCGGCCTCGCGCAGCAGGGCGAAGTTCTGCATGTTGCGGGTGCCGATCTGCAGCATGTCGCTCTCTTCGGCGACGCGCTCCACGTCCTCGGGTGTGACGACTTCGGTGATCACGGGCAGTCCGGTGCGGCTGCGCTGCTCGGCCAGCAGGGCGAGGCCCGCAACCCCCAGTCCTTGGAAGCTGTAGGGGGAGGTGCGGGGTTTGAACGCGCCGCCCCGGAGCATCGCGGCGCCGCTGCTCACCACGGTGTCCACCACGGTTGTCATCTGCTGTTGGTTCTCCACCGCGCAGGGGCCGGCGATCACCACGAATCCCTTGCCGCCGATGATCGGGCCGTCCGGCCCGGCCACCGCCACCCGGGTGTCGTGCGGTGAGAAGTGACGGCTGGTCAGCCGCTGCGGGCCGGGGGCCAGCACCACGCGGTCCACCCCGCCCGCGGCTTGTACGGCCGTAGCCAGTTCGCGCGTTCCGGACTCCTCGGCGACGAGCACCGTTGCGCCGTCCGACGCCCCGAAAACGGGGTACAAGCCGTTCTCTCTGAGTAACGTGCCCACCCTTTCGGCCTGGTCCTGCGTTGCCTCTCGGCTCATCACCACGATCATGGATACCTTCCATGGGGCTGTCTGCGCGGGCTGTCCGGCGCTGTCCGCACGGTGGGGCGAAGAGTGCGGCAGGACCCCGCGTCGCGCCTCGACAAAGCTCTTGCGAACGGGCCGATCCTCTATGGCCGGGCCAGGCATGTCAATGGGGGTTGTCAACTCACGTTAATGATGCTCAAATCGCTGTGCCCCGCCGGTCGGGGCACGGCCGAGCCCGCATCACACGTGGAGGCGCCAGATGAAGATGATCGACATCAGCCAGGGTTGGTACGAAGGAATGCCCTCGTACAACGCGCCCTGGTACCCGCAGTTCGGTGTACGACGGGCCATGAGTCCTGGGACCGACCCCGCGAAGACCGGACGCACGTTCTCCGACTTGCACCTCTTCCCGCACAACGGCTCCCACGTGGAGTCCGGCTTCCACTTCTACGAAGACCGCGAGAAGATCGACGAGGTCCCGCTGGAGACGTTCGTCGGCCGTGTCTGCATCGCGGATCTCTCGCACAAGCGCGATCTCGAACCGGTCACCGGAGAGGACCTGGACAAGGCGCTGCACGAGGTGTGGCGGCCGGGGGACCGCCTGCTGATCCGCACCGACCACCCCAACCGCTACCTGGGGCGCGAGGACTACTGGGACAACCCTCCCTACCTCACGGTCTCCGCCGCCGACTGGGCGGTGGACAACGACGCGGCGCTCGTCGGCATGGACTGCATCACCGAGCGCCCCGACGACCGCAGCGGTCAGGTGCACCGGCGACTGCTCGCGGCCGGCATCCCGATCCTGGAGAACATCCAGAACCTCGACCAGATCAGCACGCCCGTTGCCCAGCTGATGGCGCTGCCGGTCAAGATCGCCGGTGTCGAGGCGGCTCCGGTACGCGCGGTCGTCTTCGAGGGCTGGCCCGTCTGACGGAGGCCCGTGCCGTCCGCCCGGCCCCAGGCATCCGCACCACGCCAGGAGCGGTGAGCCGTCCTGTCCGCGCCCGGGCCGACGGTGCGCTGAGCCCTGGCCGGTACCGGCCCATACCGGAGGAAAACATCTGCCGTGTTGTCCATACCCTTAGTTCGCCAAGGCGTCGAGAGCACTTCACGTGACACCCATGTGCTGCGCTCCGTCACCGGAGAGGCTCTGGCGACCGTCCACGAGGCCCCTCCTCTGCTGACTCGGCTGACCGCCAAGGCCATGCGCACGGCCCCCGAACCCGGCTTCGAGGAACTGGCCACGGTGCTCGCGGAGGCAGGCCGGATCTTCGCCACGGAGACGATCGCGGGGCAGACCCCCGACGACTACTGCCGCCTGCAGGCCCTGGCCTCCGGAGTCCCCGTCGGGGTCCCGCGCCGCACCGTGGCCCGGCTGGAACACGAATGCGGACTGCTGCCCGACGTGGTCGGCGAGCACCGGCCCGTCGGCGCCGCGTCCAACCGCCCGGCCCGCTGGGTCCGGCGGGGCTCCGTCCTCGGCGTGGTCGCACCGAGCAACCACCCGAGCACCCACCTCGGCTGGCTGAAGGCCGTCGCCCTGGGCTACGGCGTCGCCGTGCGTCCCGGCGCGCGCGACCCGATCACACCCCTGCGACTGGTCAGGGCACTGCTCCGGGCCGGCCTCCCCGCCCGCCTGCTGAGCCTGCTGCCCGGCCCGCACCCTACGGCCGACACGCTCATCACCGCCGCCGACCTCGCATTGGTGTACGGGGGAGAGGACACGGTGGCCCGGCTGCGCGGCGACGGCCGCGTCCTGGTCCACGGGCCCGGCCGCAGCAAGATCCTGGTGGACGGCCCCGTGGACGACGGCCTCCTCGACTACCTCGTGGGGGAGATCGCCGAGGACGGCGGGGTGCGCTGCACCAACACCAGCGTCGTTCTCACCTCGGGTGACCATCGCGCGCTCGCCGCCGCCCTGGCCGAGCGACTGGCGGCGCTGCCCGTACTGCCGGTGACCGATCCGGACGCCGCTCTGCCGGCCCGGCCGCTCAAGGAGGCCCTGGCCCTGCGGCAGGCACTCACCGCGGCCGCCGGGGGCGCACCGGACCTGATGGAGACGTACGGCGACGGCGACCCGACACCGCTCGTCGACGGCGACGCGGCCGTGCTGCGACCCGCCGTGGTGCGCGTGGACCGCTCCGACCACCCCGGGCTCCGCAGCGAACTCCCGTTCCCTTGCGTCTGGGTCGCGCCCTGGCACGCGGCCGAGGGCATCGCCCCGCTGCGCGACTCCCTGGTCGTGACGCTGATCGGCACGGATCCGGCCCTGACGGACGAGGCGCTGCGGACGCCCTCGATCCGCACGGTCGTCCACGGGCGCGCCCCCGGGTGGTGGCGTGACCCGTACCTGCCCCACGAGGGCTACATCGGCCAGTTCCTCAGAGATGTGAGCGGTTACGTCACATCGGACGGGCGGAGCGAATGACACTCCGAGACAAACGTGTGGTGGTCACCGGGGCGTCCGGGGACCTCGGCAGGGCCATGGCCCGCAGGTTCCTCGAACTCGGGGCCGATCTCGCCCTCCAGTACCGCAGCGACTCCGCCGCCCTGGAACCGGTTCTCGAAGCGGCACGGCAGGCGGGCCGCGAAGTGTTCGCGGTCGCCGCGGACCTCACGGAACCGGACGGTCCCGACCGGCTGGCGGCCGAGGTCCTGCGGCATTGGCCCTCGGTGGACGGACTGGTCAACAACGCCGGCGGGGCCAGGCCGGAGCCGTTCGAAGCGATCACCGCCACAGCCTGGGACCAGGCGCTGCGGCTCAACCTGACCGCGCCGTTCCGGCTGATCCAGCTGCTGCTGCCGGCGCTGCGCAAGGAGGGCGGCTCGGTCGTGAACGTGTCCAGCGTCGCCGCCCTGACCGGCGGCGCGTTCGGGCCGCAGTACGCCGCGAGCAAGGCCGGACTGATCGGGCTGACCCGCAGCGCCGCCCGCGACCTCGGGGTCCACGGAGTCCGGGTGAACGCCGTCGCGCCGGGACCGGTGGATTCGGCGATGACCTCGTCGCTGGACGGTCCGGTGCTCGACGGCATCATCCGCACCACCGCCCTGCGCCGGCTGGTGGACCCCCTGGAGATCGCGGACGCCACCGCCTTCCTGCTGGGCGCCGGGACGGCGGTGACCGGACAGACCCTCGTCGTGGACGCCGGACGCCACTTCGTGTGATGACTCCTCAGCACCTCTCGGCATCGCCAACGATATGGAGACTGTGACATGTACGTACTCGGCATCAACCTGAGCCACGACCGTGCCGCCTGCCTGCTCCAGGACGGAAGGGTCGTGGCAGCGGTCGAGGAGGAGCGGCTGGACCGGCTCAAGCACTCCGAGGGCTTCATCATCCACGGCCACTTCGAGAAGCTGTCGAAGGTCCTGCCGATGAAGGCGATCACCTACTGCCTCGACGCGGCCGGCATCGGGATCGACGACGTCGACCTGGTCGTGGGCAACCGGCCACTGGGCGACGGCGCCCGCGAGCGCATCCTGCGGGAGCTGCCGATCCGCGACAAGAGCAAGATCCACAGCTTGCCGCTGCCTTCGCACCACCTCACCCACGCCTACGCCGGCTACCTCGCCTCCCCGTTCGACGAAGCGGCGGTCCTGGTCGTCGACGGCGTCGGCAGCAAGGTGCCGGGCACCGGGCGCATCGAGAAGCACACCATCTTCGACGGCGACGGCACCTCGCTGCGGCGGGTGCACGCCGAGACCTTCCCGGAGGACTGGAGCGAGGTGGGGCTCGGGCTCTTCTACAGCTTCTTCTCCGCGAAGCTCGGATTCGTCACCCGCTGGGGCCACCCCACCTTCGGCGACTTCGAGTGCGGCGGCTACACCGAGGCCGGCAAGACCATGGGCCTGGCTCCCTACGGCCGGCCCCGCCCCGAATGGCAGCGGCTGCTCACCGTCAAGGAGGGCAACGTGGTGGTGCGCACCGAGGACATGGAGAAGGCGTGGGACTCCTGGTACGCCTCCGACGGTGACGGATACGACGCCAAGCAGAAGGGCTCCTGGCAGCACCAGTTCGCCAAGGACGTCGCCTACAAGATCCAGACCGAGACCGAGGAGGCGATGCTGGAGCTCGCCCGGTACGCCCACGAGGTGACCGGCCGCAGCAAGCTCTGCCTCACCGGCGGTGTCGCCCTCAACTCCGTCGCCAACCAGCGGATCGTCGCCGAAGGCCCCTTCGACGAGGTCTACATCCTGCCTCCGGCCGGCGACGCGGGCACCGCCATCGGTGCCGCCTACTACGGCTACTACTCGATCGCGGGCGGCACGGAACGCCACCCCCTGCGCTCGGGCTCGACCGGCCGCGGCTACACGGAGCAGGAGATCGAGCAGGCCGTGCGGGCGGTCGGCGAGAAGGTCGAGTCGCGCCGGGCCACGGTCGCGGAGGTCGCCGCACTCCTGGCCGAGCACCGCATCGTCGGCTGGTTCCAGGGCGGTTCGGAGATCGGCCCGCGGGCCCTCGGCCACCGCAGCATGCTCGCCGACCCGCGCCACCCGGAGGTGCGTGACTACCTGAACGAGGTGGTCAAGCACCGCGAGGTCTTCCGGCCGTTCGCGCCCTCGGTCCTGAGCGAGGAAGCGGACAAGTGGTTCGACATGCGCGGTGACAGCCCCTTCATGCTGCTCGTGCCCGAGGTCCTGGAGAGCCGCCGTACACAGGTTCCGGCCATCACGCACGTGGACGGCACGGCACGGGTGCAGACCGTCGAACCGGACGTCAACTCGCGCTACCACGAGCTGATCTCGCACTTCGCCGAGCTCACCGGGGTGCCTCTGGTACTGAACACCTCCTACAACGACGCCGGCGAACCCATCGTGGAGACGCCCGCGGACGCCGTCAGGACGTTCCTGAACACGGAGCTCGACCACCTCTACATCGGCGACCTGCTGCTGACCAAGCCGGGACGGGAGCTCCCGGACCGGCACCCGAGCCGGCGGCCCCTGGCATGACGGTACGACAGACCCGGTCCGCCACGCCCAAGCAGCTGCTCGACCAGGCGCTCGCCGAACTGATCAACACGGTCGACCGGCGCGACGCGGTGGGATCGGCCATCATCGCGGCGGTCGAGGGAGCCACGCTGATGGCGGGGGCGGCCGAGGAGGCCGGACTGGAGAACGGCGGGGGCAAGGCCGTGGAACTGGCGCAGGAGGCCCTCGGCGCCATGCGGGCCTCCGTGATCGCCACCACCGTGTCGGTGCGGGCGCTGGCGGACCGGCGGCGGGAGCGAGCGCTCGCCGAGTCCGCCGAGCGTGACCGCACGAGGCAATTGACCGGCTGACAGCCCCGCTGACACGACGCGAAGGAGGGTCCCCTCCCATGGCCTCAGAGGCCCTCGCACCTCACGTGTGCCACGGCACTCCGCTCCCGCAGGCCGCCCTCGCCGCGGACGGCCGTCCGGTCCTCCTCCTGGTGGGTGACGAGGCCGGCAGCCATGGCAGCTGGGCCCGGTGCGGCATCGAACGCCACTACCGTCTGCTGTCCGTGCCCACCGGGGACGGCGGGCAGGCCGCCGTCCCGTCCGGCGTGAGAGGGGTCGTCGCCTTCCACGGGACCGCCGCGGACCGGGCGCTCTCCCTCGCGGAGAGCGCCGGTCTCCCCACGGCCGCCCTGCGCACGGCCGCGCGTCGTCGGGCCGTGGGGACCCGCCGGCCCGCGCCGTCCGGCGAACCCGCCCCGGACGCAGCACTGACGGCCGTGGTCGTCAGCGTGGTGGCGGACGGCCTGGCCCGCCCCCTCTTCGTGGCCCGTCCGGAGCGGGAGGCCGCGGACAGCGGCTACGTCGTCGAAGCCGCCGACCCGCTGCTGCGCCGCGGGAGTGTCACCGAGGCGGTCCGAGCCGTGCACCAGGAGCTCGGCATCCACGGCGGCCTCACCGCCACCGAGATCCACGTCACCGGACGCGGCGGCGACCGGCGAATCACATGCCGGCACGTCGACGGCCTCTTCGGCGCGGACCCCCTGCTGCGGGCCGGGTCGCTGGCGACCGGGATCGACTGCGCACTGGTCTGGGCCGACCTGGCGGCCGGGGCCCGACCCGATCTCGTCCCGCGCAGGCGCAGCGCGGCCGCCGTGCGTTTCATCCGCGTGGGCCCTGAACTCGCCCTCGGTACGGAAGACTTGGACATCGACGAGTTGCCGGGCGGTATCTGGGAGGTCCATCTCGAAACGGCGGGGAACACCGCCGACGAATCGGGCTCCGCGACCCGGACGGTCTTCGCCGTCGCGGTCGGCGAGGACGCGGCGGCCTGCCGGCGCGCCCTCGACCTCCTGGCCGGCACTCTGCGGGTGCGGCACCGTCCCCGGCCGGCACACACCGACGAACGAACCCAACGGAGGACCCATGCCTGAATCCCGTGTACTGCTGATGATCGCGGCTTCGCTGAATCCGGACTTGCTGCGCACCCCGCACGAGATGGGCCTGGAGGTGGTGCTCGCCGCTGCGGTGGCCCCGGCGGACGACAGCCTGTACGACGTCCACCTGGCCGTGGACGAACTGGACGAGGAGGCGGTGCTCGCCGCGGTCCGCGACCACCTCGCGCACGGCGGCCGCATCGACGCCGTGGCCACCTTCCATGAAGGAGCCCTGCACGTGGCGGCCCGGATCGCCGCCGAACTCGGCCTGCCGGGCAACTCTCCGGAGGCGGTGCGAGCCATGCGCGACAAATTCCTGACCGGGCAGCGGCTCGCGGAGGCCGGAGTACCCACTCCCGGAACCCACGTGGCCACCGACTTCGCCGAAGCGCAGGCGGCCGCCGCCGAACTGGGCTTCCCCCTGGTCCTCAAACCGCAGGCCAGCGCGTCCAGCCAGGGCGTGACCAAGGTGGAGAACGAGACGGAGCTGAAGGCGGCGTTCGACAACATCACCGGCCTCTACGAACCCGACGCCTTCCGCGACGGCGCCTACTCCGTCCCCAACGTGGCCCACATCTACGCCTACCCGCAGGCGCGGGGCGTGCTGATCCAGGAGTACGTGTCGGGCGAAGAGTTCGCCGTGGACATGGTGTACGGCGGCGGCGAGTACCGGCTGCTGGCGATTCACGACAAGCCGTATCCCTTCGCGGAACCGCACTTCATCGAGGGCGCGTACGCCACGCCTTCGGCCCTGCCGGAAAGCGAGCAGACCCTGCTGGTCGACACCGCCGTGGCCGCGCTGAAGGCGCTGGGCGCGACGGTCGGCGGAGCCCACGTGGAGCTGCGGCTCACCGGCGAGGGCCCGAAGGTCATCGAGGTGAACGGGCGCCTCGGCGGCACCACCGCCTTCGTCCAGGAGTCGATCCGGGAATCGACCGGCGTGTGGGGCCCCGCGGAGTACCTGCGAGCGGTGCTCGGAGAGCCCTTCGACTTCACCGCCAAGGAACAGCCGACCCCCGCCGGCTTCACTCCGCTGCTGGCAGACCGCAGCGGAGAGATCGCCGGCTTCGCGGGCGTCGAGGAGGTCATGGACGTCCCGGGCGTGATCGGCGTCCGCTGGATGGCCAAGCCGGGTGACCACGTGGTCATCAAGTATCCGGAGAATCCCGTCTCCTGCTTCGCGTTGATCCTCGCCCGGGGCGAGACCCGTGAACAGGTCCTCTCGGCGCTGGAGGGCGCCGAGAAGGTACTCCGACCCGTCTACACCGACTGACCGGGGACCGCAGCGATGACGAGTCAGACAGATGGACCGCGTACGCATACGCACGTCCTCGACGAAGACCCGGCGGGCGCAGCGACCCGGGGCCCGCACACGCCGGGCCCGGGGCTGCCGGCCCCGCTGCGGCAACGGCACCTGACCATGATCGGTCTCGGCGGAGCGATCGGGTCCGGACTCTTCGTGGGCTCCGGAGCCGGCATCGCCGTGGCCGGACCCGGCATCCTCATCAGCTTCGTGCTGGCCGGTCTGCTGTCCGTGCTCGTCATGCGGATGATGGGCGAGCTGTCGGTGGCCCTGCCGTCGGCGGGCTCGTTCTCGGCGCACGCCGAACGAGCCTGGGGCAGCTGGGCGGGGTTCACCGTGGGGTGGCTCTACTGGTGCCTGATCGTCGTGGTCCTGGCCATCGAGGCCACGGGCGCGGCTGTGATCGCGCACGGGTGGGTGCCGGCCGTGGACACCTGGGCGTGGGTCCTTCTCTTCATGGCCGTGCTCACGGCGGCCAACGTGGTGGCGGTCGGTGCCTTCGGCGAGTTCGAGTTCTGGTTCGCGGCACTGAAGGTCGCCGCGATCGTCGGGTTCCTTGCCCTGGGTGTCCTGGCGATCGCGGGATGGCTGCCCGGCGAGAAGGCGATCGGACTGGCCCATCTGACCGATCACGGCGGGTTCCTCCCGCACGGCTGGCACGGGGTGCTGTCGGGACTGCTCGTCGTGGTCTTCTCGTTCGGCGGCATGGAGGTCGTCACCTTCGCGGCCGCGGAGTCCGCGGATCCTGTCCGCGGGCTCAGCAGGGCCATGCGCAGCGTCGTATGGCGACTGCTGCTGTTCTACATCGGCTCTGTGACGGTCATCGTCACGGTGCTTCCGTGGAACGACAGCAAGATCGGGCAGAGTCCGTTCGTGGCGGTGCTGAACCGCGTGGGCGTGCCCGGCGCCGCCGAACTGATGAACGTGGTGCTGCTCGCCGCACTGCTCTCCGCTCTCAACGCCAACCTCTACGCCGCGTCACGCATGATCTACTCCCTGGCCGAGCGGCGGGAGGCACCGGGCGTGCTGCGCCGGCTCTCGCGCAAGGGCGTGCCACGCCTGGCCGTGCTGGCCTCCGTGGCCTTCGGGTTCGTCTCCGTACTGCTGAACTTCGCATGGCCCGACAGCGTGTTCCTGTGGATGCTCAATGCGGTGGGTGTCATCGCGCTGGTGGTCTGGATCGCCGTGGCGGCGACACAACTGCGCCTGCGCGCCGAACTGGAGCGCACAGCGCCCGAACGGCTCACGATACGGGTCTGGGGTTATCCCGGCCTGACGGTGCTGGCGCTGCTTGCGATGGGTACGGTCCTCGTGCTGCTCGCCGCGGACAAGGACACACGTCCCCAGGTGGTGGGCACCGCGGTTCTCACCGCCGCGGTCCTCGCCGTCGGGGTGCTGCGGCAGCGGCGCCGCTCGGCGTCCCGGGCGGCCTGAGCGCGCGATCGCTGCCGGAGGGGGTGCGGGCACGCCGAGCGGTGTGCCCGCGCCCTCGTCGCTTCACGAGCGGGGCTCGACGGCCGCGTCCGTCCCGAGGAGTTCCGAGAGCGTCTCCTCCAGCCAGGCGCGCTCCGCCCGCTGCGCCGCCCTGGCCATGATCATCATTCCTCTGCGGTAGCGGTCCTCCTCGTCCTTGATCCGTACCGGTGTGCCGGACCGGCTGAAGAAGCTGCCCGGCCGGGTGAGGAAGTCCAGCCGCCGGCGCAGGACGGCTGCCTGCCGGACGGGGTCCGGTATCTGGCTGAGGAAGGCCAGCAGCGTGAAGAAGGATCCGCCGTCGGTGATCTCGGTCTCCTTCGGCTCGCTCAGCCGACGCAGCAGCTCGGCCCGGCCGGCGGGCGTGATCCGCAGTACCTGCCGCGGCGGTGCGCTGTCGCCCGGTTCGGCCTGGCGTTCCAGGTGTCCTGCCTGGCGCAACCGGTTGATGGCCGGGTAGAGCGCCCCGTCGCTCACTGGCCGGTTGTGGCCCATGAGATCCGAGATACGGCGGCGCAACTCGTAGGCGTGCATGGGGCGTTCCGCCAGGAAGCCGAGGATGGAGAGGGTCAGCACGGTTTTCCTTCGCTGTTCGGACGACGAGTGCCGTGTCGTGGGGGGCGTCGGGCGAAAGTCTCAACTGCCTCTACTAGAGTGACACGAAAAGAGTTAGCCTGTCCGTGCCGCCGGGCCGGGAACGCTGAGGCCGGTCCGCGGCTGGAGAAGCGCATCGGGCGAGAGGGGGGTGTGTGTCCGGCTGGACGACGATGCGAGCGATGGTGGTGGAACACCCCGGCGGGCCCGACGTGCTGCAGCCGCGTGAACTCCCCCGTCCGGAACCGCGAGACGGCTGGACACTCGTCCGCGTGATGGCGTTCGGACTGAACCGCTCGGAGCTGTTCACCCGCCGCGGACTCTCACCCACCGTGCGGTTCCCCCGCGTTCTGGGCATCGAGTGCGTCGGAATCGTGGAATCCTCGTCCGACCCGGGACTGCCGGCGGGTACCACGGTCGCGGCCGCCATGGGCGGCATGGGGCGGCAGTTCGACGGCAGCTACGCGCAGTACACCCTGCTGCCCACGGCACAGCTCATGCCCGTGACCTCGCGCCTGCCGTGGCAGGTCCTGGCAGCCGTCCCGGAGTCCTTCCTCACCGCCTACGGTTCCTTGGAGGCCCTGGAGCTGCGGCAAGGACACCGGCTCCTGATCCGCGCGGCCACCTCCTCCGTCGGCACGGCGGCGCTCGCCCTCGCCGCGGGGAGGGGGGTGGAGGTCGCGGCCACGACGCGAGATCCCGGCAAGGTGCCGCAACTGCTCCGGCACGGCGCCGGCCATGTCGTGGTCGACCGGGGCGACGGCCTCGGCAAGGACGTCCGCGCCATCTGGCCCGATGGCGCCGACCGCGTGCTGGACCTGGTCGGAGGCGTGACGGTTCTCGATTCACTGCGTCTGCTGGCGCCCGGCGGCCGGGTGTGCAACTCGGGCATCCTCTCCGACAGCTGGATCATCCCCGAGTTCGAGCCGCTGGAGGACATTCCCTCCGGAGCGGCACTGACCACTTTCTCCAGCAGTTCCGTCAACAGCGGCAGCTGGGCGCGGCACGCCCTTCAGGAACACCTCGATCAGATCGACAAGGGCGATCGCCAGGTCTTGATCGACCGCGTCTTCCCGTTCGACGAGGTCGCCGACGCCCACCGCCACATGGAAGCCAACCGAGCCGTCGGAAAGGTCGTGGCCGTTGTCCAGCACTCCTGACAACCGGCAGATACCCGTGAAGGGGGAATCGCTCAGCCCGGCCACCACACGTCGAGCACTGCTGGGCCTGGGTGTGCCGGTCTACTTCGAGCTGCTGTCCGGGGTGGTCGCCGGCATCATCGACACCGTCTGGGTGGCCCGTCTCGGGGAAGCGGCGGTCGGCGCCGTGGCCGTCGCAAGCACGTTGGAGAACGTGCTGCTGGGGGTCATCCTCATGGCCAACGTCGGCACGACGGTACTGATCGCCGACGCTCTGGGGGGCCGCCGGCGAGCGGAACTGCCGGTCGCGATCCGGGCCGCCGGAACCATCTGGCTGATCGTCACGCCCATCGTCGCCCTGGGCGGATTCCTGCTCCGCGACCAAGTCGCCCAGCTGCTGGTGGGCAGGGCCGACGGCGAGGTGCACCGACTGGCGGCCGACTTCTTCGCCATCGCGTTCCCCGGCATGGCGGTCTTCTTCGCCCAGAACGTCGTGGACGGGATCTTCAAGGGCACGGGGGACACCAGGACACCGATGCGGATGGCGATCCTCGCCAACGCCTGCATCCTGGTCCTGGACCCGCTGCTGATCTACGGCGTCGGTGTGCTGCCGGAGATGGGTGTCCAAGGCGCGGCCCTCGGGATGATGCTGGGCCGGGCGGTCGCCCTCGGCGTGAGCCTCGTCCTGCTGCGACGCAAGCGCCTCGGTGACACCGGGGGCGAGAGCACGACCCTGCGCTGGTCCGCTGCGATGCGCCGCATCCTGAGCGTCGGGCTCCCGGCGTCCGGGGACTTCGTGCTGCGCATGGGGATCAGTGCCACGCTGGTCGGCATCGTCGCCAGATTCGGCGAGGACCCGCTCGCGGCCTACGGCATCGGCATCAAGCTGATCCTCTTCGTCACCATGGCCTTCTACGCCTTCCGCCAGGCCGGTAGCATCCTCACCGCCCGCACCCACGGAGCCGGGCAGAACGCGGACCGGGTCATCGGACAGCAGAGCCTGGTGCTGGCCACGATGACAGGTGCGGGCGCTGGACTCGTCCTCGCGCTCTGCGGCCCAATGATCATGGGCTTCTTCAGCGATGCGCCGGAAGTCGTCGACTCAGGTGTAGTGCTTCTCTGGTATCTGCTGCCGTACCTGGTCCTGCTGGCCGGAGTGGTCGGACTGGGCGGCGTGTTCATGGGCGGCCGGCAGACGCAGTCGTTGTTCTGGGTCACCGCGCTCGGCGCGTGCGTGCAGCTGCCGCTGGCCTATGCCTTGAGCTCCCTGCCTGCTCTCGGCGTCCAAGGAGTATGGCTGTCCATGATCATCGGCACGGCCGCCCAGTACGCCATGACGGTGCTGCTCTTCCGCCGCCTGGTGGCCGCGGCCGGACCCGCCGGGGAGGGCGAGCGTGGCCACACCGAGCCGCAGACCGCTACAGTTGACAACTGACAAGGACGCGAGAAGAGGAAGGGAGGATGATCATGACTGAGGCAAGCGATCACGAAGACGGTGCAGGCCCGAAGCCGAGAAGCCTCGCGGAGAAGCTCGAACACTTGCTGACCGTCACGGCACCCTCAGGGCAGCGTCCTCCCTCCAACGAGGAAGTCGCCACGGCGATCAACATCGCTGCGGGCGAGAAGACGATCAGCGCGACCTACGTCTGGCAATTGCGCACGGGCAGGAAGACGAACCCCACGATGCGCCACTTGGAGGCGCTCGCGCAGTACTGCGGGGTCAGCGCTGCCTACTTCCTCGACGATGACGAATCGCGGAGGATCGACGACCAGTTGAGCCTGCTGGAAGCCCTGAAGCAGTCGGACGCTCGTGACATCGCCCTCCGTTCGACGGGCCTGTCCGAGTCCAGCCGACAGGCGCTGCACAGCATGATCGACCAGTTGCGAAAGCTGGAAGGCCTGTCGGACGACGAGCCCGGCCACAGGCCTTAGGCGCAACCTCGTCCCGAGGGGACGAACGACAGCTTGGAGCTCGGAACCGCGGGAAGTCATCCGGAGCCAAGGCTCGTCGCGGACCCGACGCGTTTGTCCAGCGTCTGAAAGGCCCTCGACACCTGGATCAGGGTGGCTATCTCCTGACGGAGACTGACGTCGGGCGCACATTGACGAACCGACCGTCCTTGCTGGGACGCATCGGCCGGCTGCACCGCACCCAGATCCGCCCGCAGCGCCGACCGCAGTACTGCCGCCTCACACACGGCTTCGTGCGGCAGCCCTTGCGCTTGGTCCAAGCGGTGCAGGGCGATCGGATCCGCCAACTGCCGAAGCATCAGTTCGGCATCCCTGATCTCGATGACGCGACGGTACAAGTGGTAATCGAGCGGCCGCGGCGGGATCCACGCGAGACGCCGAGAAGGCGGATTCTCCAGAGCGATGCCAGGCGCTGCCCTGTACACCGCCTGCCACAGGGGAGCCAGCCTCAGATAACTGCGGTAGTTCTTGAACCAGCGGCCGATCGCCCCCAGCTTCGGGCCCCACAGGGGGATCGTCCAGCCGGCGATCTGCATCAGCGTCCCACTGTCCGCAATGAGCCAGAAGAGGAACTTCCAGGGTCCCGAGACCCCTGTGGCGTGCAGGGCGACGATCTGCCAGTAGCGGATACCGCAGTAGACCAGGATGAGCGCTGAACCGCTGGCGACGAGCCACATGCCGAGGCGCAGCCAGAATTCGGATATGGTCCGCGCATACCGGAAGGCGAAGACGACCGTCTGGAACCGTCCTGCGGCACAGATGGCCAAATAGTAGGTGAAGTAGAGGGCGTAATCTGTGTCCTGCAGATTGAGGTAAACCGCCTCCTGGGCGCTGGCCTCCTTGTGCGGCTGAACGGCGATGAAGAGCAACACCAGTACGACTGTTGCCAGTCCGAACCCGACCGTGAGCCACCGCGTGGCACGCTTCGCCTCCAAGGGCGGCAGCGTCAGGTTGATCACAGTGACCTGCTGCGCGGCGGTGAGAATGACCACCGAGACCTGGACGACGATAGTGGTGGCATTCGGGAACCCGAGTAACGCGGTGATGTATCCCCGAAAGACATCCAGGTCGACGAAGTAGGCGATCGAGTTGAACAGGAAGTAGGCGCACAGGGCTGCCGCTGCCAGGTTCCTGGGATTCGACAGAAGCGCCGGGAGGCGATAGAGCAGCGCTGCCAGGGTCACGACAGCGCAGGTCCATGAGAAAAGCTCGTACAGCATTTACCGAACCGCGTCGAACCGAGGCGGCTGGTCGGTCGCGATGGCTGCCCTGAGCCGTGAGACCACCTCGTCGTCCGAGCAGTGCAGGGGCGGGGCGGCGTCATGGGGCTGCCGGCCCCGGGCAAGGAGCAAAGAGGCCATCATTTCCGCCTCCTGCTCGTTGCTGTCGGAGTATCTGGTACGTAGTAGCACTCGCCGTACGACTTCTGGCGCGATATCAGGGAAAAGTTGCCGGAGAACAGTGTTGTCCGCGTTGTCCACCGCTTGGTGCCCGCAGAGCATGTGGGCGAGTTCGTGAGCGATGATGTGCTCTTGATGGGCGCGTGTGGTGCGAGCCTCGTAGATGATGAAGTCGGCCATGTTCGTGGATATCCACATGCCGTTCACCGAATGGCCCGGTATGGTCATGGGGACGAGGTGTATCGACTTGCCGCGCAGTCCGCTGAGCTTGGCCCGGAGGGAAAGGACACCTCTCTCTTCTTCGCCGTGCACAGCGGAAAGTTTTACTTCGCATTCTCGCCGAAGCCGCTTGAAATGGCGTGCCTTTTTTGACGTGTGCGTCATCACTTGCCGGTCACCGACCTTTACTCGCGTTTGCGTTCTGCTCTCGAAGCGATAACCCTCGGGCTAACATCGAGTACAGAAATTTGCGCAAATGATCAGCGAGTGATGCATGACGAGCAAGTGAAGCCCCCCTCTTACGTGCCCGACCGGTCACACTGTGCCATCGGGCGACTTTACCCCCTCCGGGAAAGGCGATCCAGACTGGTTGCGGATTTGGATGTTTCTTTGGACGCCTCGCCCGCCGTACCGAGCGTTCAGGCCTGATACTTGCTTGACTCGACTCGCGGTTCATCGACATCCGGGGCCGTTTGAACGCGGAAGCGATTAAACGATCACCCTTATCGGGCATCGGGGGCTTTCCCGGCGTGCGTTTCAGGTCTATGGGACGCTCCATGGCTGGTGGAACCGCACCGGCGGAGGACCTCGACGTCCCGCACGAGGTCGTGGAGCACGCTTCCCGGCCGGCCTACGCCCGGAGGTGTGAGCCGGGTTCCCGCCGGCGCCAGTGGGCTGCTTCCGGCATGCCGCCGGCCTCTTCGGGGCCGGGCCGGGCCGGACCGCGACAGCGGCACCGGGGGTGAGAGGAACCCCGGCCGTCACACGGCCGGGGTTCCTGGAGGCGGTGAGTGCCGGTCAGCAGGCGGGATCGCCGGTGTCAGGAACCGCTCGCCCACGCGTCCGCGGACCGCACCACATCACGGTCACCGCGAATCGAAGGGGTCAGCGCTGCAGGGTGAGGACACCCGGCCGCCACGGCAGTTGGTCGTAGGGGCCGCCCGCGGTGGGGGACTTGCCCTGGTAGAGGAACTGCAGGTTGCAGGGGTCGATGGTCATGGTCTGGTCGGGGTTGTTGCGGACCAGGTCGCCGTGGCTGATGTCGTTGGTCCAGGTGGCGCCGCTGTTGGCCTTGCCCGCGAAGGGGTTGCTCTCGCTGGCGGCCTGCGGGGTCCACGAGCCGCTCAGGCTGGAGGCCGTGAAGGAGCGGAAGTAGCGCCCGTTCGCGCCCATCGCCTCGACGATCATGAGGTACTGGTTCTGGCCCTTGACCTTGTAGACCTGGACACCCTCGAAGAGGTTGGCCTTCGTGTCGCTCATGATCGTCGTGTACGACGAGCCGAAGTTGCCCGGGAAGTTCCCGATCGGCATGCTCGCCCGGTAGATCTTGCCGTTGTCACCGGCGAAGAACAGGTACATGTTCTGGCCGTCGGCGATCAGGGTCTGATCGATCGGGCCGGTGTCGGAACCGGAGATGCTCCCGGTGAACAGCGGCTGCGGGGAGGACCAGCCGTTGGGGTTGGTGGGGTCGCTCGACGTGCGGTAGATGAAGGGCCACGCCCCCCACTGGTACGCCAGTACCCAGATGTTCTTGGGCGCGAAGTAGAAGAGCGTGGGCGCCACCGCGGCCTGGCTCATCCCGGTCTGGCCGGCCGACGCCATGTCCGACCAGTTCGTGAAGGGACTGAACATCATCGAGCCGTACGACGATCCCGACACGTTCGACGCGTAGACCAGGTGCTTGCCGTTGTGCGTCACGGTGGTGAAGTCCTTCACCGCGGCCCACCCGTTCGCCGGCTGCGCCAGGACACCCGTCGACGTCCACCGGTACGTCGAGGGGAGCGAGCACGTGCCGTCCGTGGGCGGGTTCGGCGTCAGGCCGGTCCACTTCTGGTTGCTGCCGCCGTTGCACGTCCCCAGCTGCACCGCCGTGCCGTTGGCCGTACCGGCGCCCGCGGCCTCCAGGCACAGCCCGGACTCCACGCCGACGACCGTGCCGTCGGAGTTCACCCGCCACTGCTGGTTCGCACCGCCGGAACAGGTCCATATCTGCACCCGGGTACCGGCCGTGGTGGCGTGCCCCGGGACGTCCAGGCACTTGTTGCCGTACACGGTCAGCTGGTTGGCGTCCGTCGACGTCCACTGCTGGTTGGTCCCGTTCCAGCAGTCGTAGATCTGCAGGAACGTGCCGTCGGTCTGGCTGGCGCCCGGCACATCGAGACACCGGCCGGAGCCGACACCGCGCAAGGCGCCGGTACTGGCCGCCTGAGCCGGGGTGGCGACGAGCATCGCCGCCAGCGCGGCCAGGACCGCGACCGCGGCGGCGAGCACCGCGGACGGATGCCTGCGGCTGAAACTTCCTTTGTGCATCGGGGCTTCCCCAACCTTGAGTAGGCGGTTCCGGCCGGCCTCGTCAGAGGTTGGCCGGATCATCGGTGTAATGCGGTGTTCGGCGAGCTGCGAGCACTACGGCAGACCGCTTGTGACTTTCCGGTCCTTCCGGCCTCCTGGAAGACCGGAGGCGCGCGACCTCTTCGGGCCGCACGGGCGGCCGGGGCGGAGGCTCGGACGGCGTCGGGCGCGCGGGCCGCGCTCCCGGGCGTCATCAGGGTTGTCGCGGCCGGCGGACCCGAGACCGAAGCTCGGCGACGTCCGAAGCGTCGGAACGGGTTCATGCTTCTCCTCCTACGGCCGGATGCGGTGGGCGGTCGGCCGATGTCGGCTCGGTTCAGGGCGTGGACAGCTCGAACCGCGTGACGCGGACCGAACCGCCGAGTGCGCGGGTGGCATGGTTGAAGAGGGCGAACCGGTATCCCATGAAGAACCGCCAGTCGTTGCCCATGGAGAAGGCGGGTCCGAGCCGGGTGAACGTGATGCCGTCGGTGCTGTAGGAGAAGACCCCCGGACGTGCCGCGCCGGGGCGGATGTCCGCGCTCGCCCGCAGCCAGACGCGGCCGCCCGGGACGGCCGCGCTCGCGAGCTCCTGGCCGGTGCCGGTGGTGTTCCAGCTGCTGTCCATGGTCAGCCCGCCGACCGCCGTGACCCGTGTGGTGCCGCCCTCGCGCTTGACACCGATCCACGCGGAGGAGTCACGCAGCAGCGCGAGTCCGGCCCGGTCGCCGTCCCGCATCGCGGAGTGGTCGAGCTGGACCGTGGCGGTGGAGGTCGGGCCCTGGATCCGGTGCGTGAGAGTGTTGCGAGCCCAGTACAGGTCGTCGGTGACCGTCGCGGTGCGCAGGGTCAGGCCGTCGTCGACCGACCACTTGGTGTTGTCCGGATTGTGGTTCCACTCCCACCTCGGCTTGAGGCTCGTGCCGTCGAAGGTGTCGACACCGGTCATCGGGGTGACCTGGCGGGGCGGCGCCGGCACGGCCGGGCTGGGGTAGGAGGTTCCCCACGCGCCGTTCACCAGTTGCACGACGGGCCACCCGTCCCAGGTCCAGGTGACCGGTGCCAGCGCGGGCACCCGGCCGCCGGGGTAGGCGTCGACGAACGCCAGGTAGTACCAGGCGCCGGTCTGCGTCCGGACCAGACCGCCCTGATGCGGGACGCCTCCGCCGGGGATCGGTCCGCGCAGGTCGAGGAGGACCTGCCGCATCGTGTACGGACCGAAGGGGCCACTGGACGACTTCAGGACGTACTGGCCGTTCGCGGGACGGGTCAGGAAGATGTAGTACTGCCCGTTGATCTTGTAGAAGCGGGCGCCCTCGAGAGTGCCCACACTCGACGGTGTCCTGAACACCTCCTGCGTACGGACCTGGCTGCGGCCGTCGGACGAGAGCTGGGCCACGCTGATGGTGGTGTTCCCGTACGCCACGTACAGGGAGTCGTCGGTGTCGACGAGCAGCCCGGCGTCGTAGTAGGGGGTGCTGATCGTCGTCAGCCTGTTCCACGGGCCCTCGACGGCGGTGGCGGTGTAGACGTACGTCCGGGCGAAGTCGATCTGCCCGAGCCAGTAGAAGGTCCTGTTGCTCGGCCGGTAGGCCAGTGACGACGCCCAGATCCCCCGCACATAGCCACGGGCGCCGTTCAGGTCGTACTTGGCGCCGAAGTCGAGCACGGGCACCGAGTGGCCGGCGATCTCCCAGTTCACCAGGTCGTACGACCTCAGGACGGGTGCGCCCGGCGAGTAGTGCATCGTCGAGGCCGAGGCGTAGTAGGTGTCGCCGACGCGGATGACGTCGATGTCCGCGAAGTCCTGCCAGATCACCGGGTTCGTGTAGTCCGCGGCGGTCGCGAGGGCAGGCCCGGGGGGAAGGAAGGCGCCGGCGGTCAGACCGGTGGCGGCCGCGAGCACACGACGACGGGTGAGGTGTTGATGAGGCCATGACATTTCCATGTGAGGACTCTCCTCGGCTTCGTCGGGTGCGGGAGCGGCTTCATTCTGTTCGGTATATCGAATGCGGATCGACCTATCGAGCACCCTGGATGATAGGGGGCCCACTTGCCCCGTCAACCCTTCTCGCAAAGTTCGCTTGCCCCGTCGAAACGTTCTGGAAGCTCCGGGGTCGAGTTATCCCAGGTCGGCGCCGGGTGGCGCAGGTGTGCCGTCTTCGCGACTTGCCTGATCATGCGGAGAAGTCAGCCCGTCCGGTGGTGTTGACATGCCCGGGCACCTCTCTAGGATCCATGAGGCCCGCCCCAATTTTCCGAACGAGGATCGAAATTTCGAACCTCTCTCCTCTTCCTTTGCGTACCGAAGGAGCCCCGGGTGCCCAGACGATCAGGCGGACGACTGCTCCGCCTCCTCACGGCCGCCGCACTGACAGTGACCGCGTCCGTGACGGCCTCAGCCCAGTCCGCCGCCTCGGCCGCGCCGGGCAGTCCGGCGCTCACCCCACCACTGGGGTGGAACAGCTGGAACAGCTTCGGGTGCGGGATCACCGAGACCCAGGTCCGCCAGGCCGCCGACGCGATGGTGTCCTCCGGCATGCGGGACGCCGGCTACCGGTACGTCGTGGTCGACGACTGCTGGTTCGACCCGCAGCGTGACGCCCAGGGCACCCTCCGGGCCAACCCGACGAAGTTCCCGAGCGGGATGAAGGCACTCGGGGACTACATCCACAGCAAGGGCCTGAAGTTCGGCATCTACCAGGCGCCCGGCGAGCGCACCTGCGCGCAGGCCACGGGCGCCTACCCGGGGTCCACGGGCAGCAGGGGGCACGAGGTCCAGGACGCCGCGACATTCGCCTCGTGGGGCGTCGACTACCTCAAGTACGACTGGTGCTCCCCGAGCGGTACCCGCGACGAGCAGGTCGCGCGGTTCACGCTCATGCGCGACGCCCTGCGCGCCACCGGCCGGCCGATCGTCTACAGCATCAACCCCAACAGCCTGCACGCCATCACCGGCGCCGCGTACAACTGGGGCGAGGTCGCCGACCTGTGGCGGACGACCGAGGACCTGCTCGACATCTGGCAGAACGGCAACACCAACAGCTATCCGATGGGCGTCGGCAACGTCCTGGACGTCACCGCGCCGCTGGCGGCGCAGTCGGGTCCCGGACACTGGAACGACCCCGACATGCTGGTCGTCGGCCGTCCTGGCCTGTCGCTGACCGAGTCCCGCTCCCACTTCGCCCTGTGGGCCCTGCTGGGTGCCCCGCTCATGGCCGGCAACGACATCCGCACCATGTCCGCCGACGTGAGCGCGATCCTGCGCAACCCGCGGCTGCTGGCGGTGAACCAGGATGCGCTGGGTGCGGGCGGGCGCAGGGTGCGCGACGACGGCAGCACCGAGGTGTTCGCCAAGCCGCTGTCGGACGGTTCGGTCGCGGTGGGCCTGTTCAACCGTGGCGGCGGCACCGCGACGGTCACCACGTCGGTCGCGCAAGTCGGTCTCTCCGGTGGGCCGTTCACCCTCACCGATCTGTGGACCGGCGGTACGTCGAGCACGTCCGGGCAGATTTCGGCGAGCGTCCCCGCGCACGGCGTGGCCGTGTTCCGGGTGACCGGCGGCACCCCTCTGGCCGCCTCCACCTCGCGCCTGCGGGGCAGCGCGTCCGGCCGTTGCGCGGACGTGGACAAGGCCTCCGCCGCCCCAGGCCACACGGTGCTGATCTGGGACTGCCACACGGCCGCCAACCAGCTGTGGACCACCTGGGCCGGCGGTGAGATCCGCGTCTTCGGCGACACGTGCCTGGACGCCTACGACCAGGGCACCACGAACGGCACCCGTGTCATCACCTGGCCCTGCAACGGTCAGAGCAACCAGAAGTGGACCCTCGGCGCCGACGGGTCGATCCGCAACGTCCACGCGGGGCTGTGCCTCGACGTCAACGGGGCAGCGACCACCAACGGGACTCCGCTGGTCCTGTGGACCTGCAACGGCCAAGCCAGCCAGAAGTGGACCCGCGTGTGAGCAACCACGCCCTGAGAAGGGGAGGTTCATGAGGATGCGACAGGAACCCTCTTGTGGTCCGCCGGGGTCGTGGCGCTGGTCGTCCTGAGCGGGGGAGGCACGGCACTGGGCCGCGGCCAGGGCGAGAACGCCCCGGTCACGGCCTCCCGCACGGCTGCCGCGCCCGTCAGCACCGCCGCCCCGGGTTCCGGTTGCGGCAAGACCCCACCCTGACGAGCGGGACGCACACGATCCCCGGCGGTGGCAAGAGCCGGAACTTCATCCTGCGGATCCCCGACGCGTCCGCACAGGGCACTTCGCCCGTGTGGTGCCGCACGCCTGGCCGCAGGTCGTCGGGGGACCGGCGGGTATGCGGGCGGTGCCGCCGGTGAACTCCGTTCACCCCCGAGCAGATCGAATTGCCGCTCCCGCGGTGCGAACCCGCCGCCGTCGCCGCACAGGCACTGCTCGTGGTCGCCGGCCGGACGGACACGGCCGGTGAGCTGGAACGGGTGCCGGGAATCTCGATCGCCGGGGCTGTCGAAGGGCGGACGGCGGGTTGACTGCCGTTGCCGGTCACCGGGGGTGCCGTCGACGGGTCGGGTCGTGGAAATGGCGTTGCCGGGTGATCGGATGGCACCCGGGCCCCGGCCGCGCGCTCCGGGACGTCGTTGCTCCCGCTTTCGCGGGTCGGACCGGCCGGCGGACGACGACGCGTGCGGGGGGTGGGCGGAGACCGGTGGTGCCGAGGCCCGGGGCCGGGCGGGCGCTGAGCCGGCCATGGGCTTCGGCGTTGACGTGGACGGAGGTCAGTGCGGGGGAGGGGTAGCCGCCGTAGCCGTAGCCGTAGCCGTAGCCGTCGAAGCCGACGACGGCGGCGGCGTCCGGGGCGCGGCGGCCGAGGTCGCGCAGCGTCATGAGGACGCGCAGGGCGACGTCGTCGTTGAATCCGGCGAGGGCGGTCACCTCGGGCGCGCAGGTGAGGAACGCCTCGACGGCTTCGGCGCAGGCGGTGCGGCCGAGCGGGGTGACCGAGGTCCCGGAAGCGGAACGGTCGCGTCATCAGTCGGCTGAGCGCCGCGTTCCGGGGTACAACGGCTGGTGGCCCGTGCGACCGCACGGGGCCGGAGCATGCCCGGGTGAAGGGCTGTTCCCGCTTCGAGCACGGCGCGGTGTGCGGCCGTTCACGTGGAGCGACCGCGCGCAGAGCACCACGGAGGGAGACTGATGATCTTCATCACCGCCAAGTTCCGCGTCCGCCCCGAGTACGCCGACCAGTGGCCGCAGATCGCCGCCGACTTCACCGCGGCCACGCGCGGTGAGCCGGGCTGCCTGTGGTTCGACTGGTCCCGCAGTATCGAGGACCCCACGGAGTACGTGCTGGTCGAGGCCTTCCGCGACGACGAGGCGGGGGCGGCCCACGTGCAGTCGGAGCACTTCAGGACTGCGCAGCGCACCCTCCCGTCCCACCTGGCCGAGACGCCCCGGATCGTGAACGCGACAGTTCCGCAGGACGACTGGTCCCTGCTCGGCGAGATGAGCGTCTCCGGGCAGGAGTGACGCGCCCGGTGCCACACACCGTCACGACGATCGGGTCACGTCCGGCTCAGGGACAGGGCATCCTCAGGCAGAGGGCCTGTTCCCTCGCTGGGGGCGTGTTCTCGTGGAGCGAGAGGTTCGGACCGCACCGGGCGAACCCATCCGCCGGTAGGCGTGGATCGCCGGTGCGTTGATGTCGCTGACCTCCAGCCAGAGGTGCCCGGCGCCGTGCTCCCGCGCGAACTCCACGGCCTGTCCCATCAGCGCGCGGCCCACGCCTCGCCTCCGGTGGCCCGGGGCCACCTCGACGTCCTCGATCGTGAGCCGGCGGTTCCACGGCGAGCGGGAGACCGTGACGAAGCCGGTCAGCCCGCCGTCGGGGCCTGTGGCGACGAACGTGTGCCTTCTGAAAGCCTTACCGTCCACGCCGTCCTCATCGCTGCCGCCGGCGGACTCGTCATCGGGAAACCTTGGTCAGGGGCGGGTCCACGGTGACCTCCCGCGGCACGAACCCGTCCTCGCGGACCTCCACCCGGAAGACGGTGCCGGTGGTTGAGAAACCGTCGAGCGCCTCGACGGCCTCGGCGTCCTCGGGACGGGCGGCGCGCAACCCGTAAGCCGCTTCGTCGGCAGTGGCATGCCACGGCGCTACGACCGCCCTGACCAGGAGGAGCGGGTTCCAGTCGCAGCCGCAGCGGACCCCGGACCGGCCCGCGCCCGGCAGGTGAGTCGCGCTCTGTCACGCATCGGACCGCATCCGCACGTCTTGGTGCTCTCCTGCGCAGGGACACCCCGCTGAGCGGGCGACCGGCGAGCTGTCCGCCGTCCGCGTCCACGCAGGAACGAGGCAGGGAGATCAGGGGCGCGCACCCCGTCCGGGGCGCTCTTGGGACACGTCGGGTGTGAGGGCGCACCCTTCTATCCCCAACCTGCGTTGTTTCTAGAATGGCCGGGTGGAAGACATTGACGCGATCGCGGTGTTGCAGGATCCGGTGCGGCGGCGCCTGTACGAGTACGTGGCGGCACAGGGGCGTGAGGTCGGTCGCAACGAGGCCGCCGAGGCGGTCGGGGTGGCGCGCACGCTCGCTGCGCACCACCTGGACAGGCTGACTGAGGCCGGGCTGCTGGAGAGCGGCAGCCGTCGCCTGACGGGCCGCTCGGGTCCGGGTGCGGGCCGTCCCGCCAAGGTGTACACGCGGGCGCGGGCCGAGCGGTCGGTGTCGCTGCCCGCTCGCGACTACCGCACCGCCGCCGAGCTGCTGGCCGAGGCCGCCGAGCAGGCCGGGCTGGACGCCGGGCTCTACGCGGCCGCCCGCCGCCGGGGCGAGGCCCTGCGCGGCTCGGAGGCGCCGTGCGTCGGCCTGGGAGAGGCCATGGAGATGCTGGCCGCCCGGGGCTACGAACCGCACCTGGAAGGTGCCGGGAGCGTGCAGGACGGCGAAGGCGCCGACGAGACGACCGGGACGACGGTACGCGTCGTCCGTATGCGCAACTGCCCCTTCCACGCCGTTGCCGAGCGCTTCCCGCCGCTCGTCTGCGGCATGAACCTCGCCCTGCTGGAGGGATTGCTCGGCACGGACGGGCCCCTCCGTGCCCGCATGGACGCCCGGCCGGGGGAGTGCTGCGTGGTGGTCGAGAACTCTAAAAACAATGGCGATTGACATAGAAAAGCGGGCCGTGCTGGGATGAGGCCATGACCGCATCCGCGCATGCCGCCCACCTTGCCCAGCTCAACGTCGCCACGCTCCGCCACCCCCTCGACGACCCGCGCGTCGCACCGTTCGTCGAGATGCTCGACCCGGTCAATGCCGCAGCCGACGGCGCACCCGGCTTCGTGTGGCGGCTCGTGGGGGAAGGGGCGGCCGACGCCACCAACCTGCGCCCGGCGGGCGAGGACGTCATCGTCAACCTGACCGTGTGGGAGACCCAGGAGGCCCTGTGGGACTTCACCTACCGCAGCGGTCACCTGGAGGTGATGCGTCGGCGCCGTGAATGGTTCGAACGGCACGTCGAGGCGCACCTGGTGCTCTGGTGGGTCCCGGCCGGTCACCTCCCCACCGTCGGCGAGGCCCTGGAGCGGCTGGCGGACCTGCGGGCGCACGGGCCGTCCCCGCGCGCGTTCACCTTCGCCTCCTCCTACACGTCCGCCGAGGCCGCCCAGCACCTTCAGGCCGTGCCGCAGGCCGTCCGGAACGAGCGGCCGACGCCGGCCGGGGACGCGGCTGCGGTGTAGGGGTTTCCGGATGTAGGCGTTGCCCTGGGTGTGAGGTCGGCGCCGACCGGTGCGGTCCGACTCCGCCGTTCTGATCCCATGTACTCCCGTACGGCGAGGCAGACCTCGACGTGGGTGCCCGGCTGAACCCCGCTTCAGCCGCCGTTCCAGGGGCCCTCGGTCTGCGGTGATCGGGGACGGTCCGGCGAGCGTGTCGGCGGGTGAGCCCGGCCGGCGGCCGCGTGCCGGGTCATGGGTGCCCGTCGGGAGCCTGGAGGGAGTCGAGCCAGTGCAGGAGGCGGGTTCCTTCGCGCGTCATGATGTCCGGGTCGCGCAGGGCGTTGGCCAGGAGTGACATGCCCTGGTAGGCGGAGATGAGGGTGAGGGCCAGGTCGTCCGGGTCGGACAGGCCCAGCCCCCGGAACTGGCGTCCGGCCCAGTCCAGCAGTCGCCGGATGACTGCTCCGGCCTCGGTGTCGAGGGTCCCGTCGGCGCGCTTGTCGAGTTCGACGGCCAGGGTGCCGGTGGGGCAGCCGTAGCGGGCGGCGACATCACGCTGGTCGACCCACGCTTCGATCAGCGCCTTGAGGCGGTCGCGCGGGTCGGCCAACCGCTCCAGCCGGCCGGTGAGTTCGTCCAGGTGCGCGCTGTGCTCGGACAGTGCGGCCCGGACCAGCTCGTCCTTGGTCTTGAAGTAGTAGTACACGTTCCCCACGGGGACATCGGCCGCGCGCGCGATGTCGCCGAGGGTGGTGCGTTCGACCCCCTGCTCATGCAGGACCCGGGCCGCCGCAGCCGTCAGCCGTTGACGCTTCTGCGACGCCCGCACCCGCCGATTCACTGAGTTGGTCACCCAACTGACTATAGACAGCCGTCAGTGGGGGTGTGCTACGTTCCGTATTAGTTAGCCAACTAACTCACAATCGGAGTCGTGATGATCGCGGTGACAGGCGCTACCGGCAACATCGGGAGGACGCTGGTGGAACTGCTGGCCGAGGCGGGTGAAGAGGTCGTGGCCGTGTCGCGGCACCCCCAGCCCGCCGGACCGGCGGCCGGTGTCCGGTGGGCCCGGGCCGACATCGGGACCACCACGGGCCTGCGGTCCGCCCTCGAAGGAACCCGAGCCTTGTTCCTCCTGCTGGGCGGCGAACTCAACAGCCGGGGCGAGAAGCCGAGCACCCTGCTCGACATGGCAACGGACGCCGGGGTCGAGCGGATCGTCCTGGTCTCGTCGCAGGTCAGCGCCACCCGCCCCGAAGCGCTCTCGCATGCCCGCCTGCGGGAGTTCGAGGCGGCCGTGCGCGCGTCCGGACGCGACTTCACCATCCTGCGTCCCGGTGGTTTCGCATCCAACACCCTCGCCTGGGCCGAGACGGTCCGCACCAGGCGCACGGTCTTCGCCCCGTTCGGGGACGTGGCACTGCCCGTCATCGACCCGGCGGACATCGCCGCGGTCGCCGCAGCAGCACTGCGCGAGGACGGTCACGCGGGCCGCGTATACGAGCTGACCGGTCCCGAACCGATCAGCCCGCGCCGGCAGGCCGCAGTCCTCTCGGAGGCCCTGGGAGAGGAAGTGACCTTCGTGGAACTGTCCCGCGAGAACGCCCATGCCCGCATGGCACGGTTCATGCCGGAGCAGGTCGTCACCGGCACTCTCGACGTACTCGGCGACCCGCTCCCGGCAGAGCGGAGGATCAGCCCTGACGTGGAGGCCGTCCTCCACCGTCCGGCCGGCCCCTTCGGCGCGTGGGTGGCACGCAACCTGCCGGCGTTCCGGTAGGCCCTGCCCCGGGCGTGCACAAGGCCGTGCGCCCGGTCAGCCTCGCGGTGCCGACCGGAAGCAGCAAGTGATCCCGTTCGGGAATCGGCCGATTGACGAGCAGGATCGGTGAGCGGCGGCGCGCGGCCGGATCGACATTGAGGCTTTTTCGACCTGCTGACAGGCTGGTCGGGTCGAGGCATCATGGCTGTGCTGAACGACGAAGCTCCTGGTGGATGGCGTCATGCCCAAGATCCCGGACGGGGGAGGGGCGGCATCGTCCGGACCGCGGCCAGGGTCAGGCCCGGACGACGGGCTTGGCCAGTGCGGCGAGCACCGGCCCTTCTCCACCGTGCGCGATTGCCGCCCCGCAAGCGGCCGGGCATCGCGCTGGGCCGTACGGGAGTCAGCCCTTTCAGCAGCGTCTCCAAGGGCATCCCTCGGGCCCGGTGGCACCACCCCCAGGTCACATGCCCTCGACGGGGAACAGCCGTGCCGAGCCCGGAAGCCAGTGGCCCTCTTGCACGACCGCGAAGGACATGACGAGGGCGGTGGTTCCGTGCGGGATGCCGGATCCACCCAGCTCAGTCCGGTGACTCCCACAGGATGAGCCAGGTGGCGACGGTCGTGCCGTCCACCGAGGCGCTGCGGGCCCCGCGCTCGCGGGCGGTGTGCGGGTTGAGGCCGACAGGCTCACTCAAAGGCGGACGCACTCTTCTTCGGGCCGACTGCTGCCCATGGACCGAGGGCAAACCCACCACCGTCCCGTCGGACTTCCACAATGCCCGCACCACCGAAGTGCGCGGGGACGAGCAGCTCCCGTTCATCAGCCGCCCGCCCGAGAATCCGACGGCGACTGGCCACCGCCTGTTCCGGGGCCAGGCAGGCGTTGCTGTTACAGCAGGGGTCGAGGATCTGCACCGGGCTGTGCAGCAGATCTCCGACGAAGACCGCCCGGTCGCTCCCCGATGCGAGGCGCAGCACGGACGAGCCGGGAGTGTGGCCGGGTGCGGACTCCAGAGCGAGGTGCTCGTCGATGCGGTGGAGGCCGTCCCACAGCACAGCCTGCCCGGCCTGGTGGATGGGCGCGATGCTGTCTTCGTAGATCAGGCGATCGACTTCACGCGCACCATTCCCGTACGCGTTGTCCGGACCGTAGTAGAAGTCGTCGGCGGCCGGAATGAGGTACTGAGCGTTGGGAAATGTCGGTATCCACTGCCCGTCCGCGTCGACGGTGTTCCAGCCGACGTGATCGACATGGAGGTGAGTGTTGACCACGACATCTACGTCCTGCGGGTGAATGCCGGCCCTCGCCAGGAGGCCGAGGAAATCACTCCGAGAGTGGTGGAACGGCCCCATGCCTGGTCGTTCGCGCCCGTTGCCCGCTCCGGTGTCGATCAGGACGGTCCGCCCACCGCTGCGCAACACCCAGCTCTGCAGAGCAAGCACCGCCAGGTCGCGGTCCGGCTCCCAGTGGTCCGGTGCCAGCCAGGCCTCGTTGTCCCTCCACACATCGGCATCAGCTCCCGGGAACATGCCGGAGGTGGGCAGGAACGGCTCGTGCCACTCGACGACCCTGATGACCTCGACATCCCCCAGCACCATGCTCTGCACACGCTCGTTCTCGTCCGTCATGCGCTTGACCTTAGGAAAGGTCACGAGCCTTTCGATGCGCATCCAGCTCAATGAAATGTGAATGTCTCACATCATGCAGGAATGCTCTGGCGGCTGGCTTGATGTCGCCCTTGGGTTGTGGGTCGGAGGTGCCAGTCCTGGTCGTTGGCGGCGGGGTCGGCGGTGTGCGCGGCGCGGCCGCCGATGGTGGAGGGCATGGCGAAGGCGCAGGTGGCCGAGCCGTCTTCGTGGTAGTTGGCCATGTTGGCCATGTTGGCCCGGAGGACCGTCTCGGCGAGGCGGTCGGTGTCGGGGGTGCGGAGGGTGAGGGGCAGGCGGAGGAGGGCGGTGGCGGTCAGGGTGCTCCAGTAGTGGGGGAAGACGTCTCCCCACAGGGGGTTGGCTCCGAACCAGTAGCCGTCCCGGTGGCGGATGGCGATGCCGTGCAGGCGGGCGTGGGGCTGCCGATGGACAGGTGGGTGGCGCCGCCGAGTTCGAAGCTGCGCTCGGTGATGCGGGCGGCGCGTTCCAGGTCCTCTTCCCGCCCGTGGACGTGGTACCGGTCGTGGTTCCCGCTCGTGAAGGCGGCGTCGAATGCCTGGGTGCACCGGCTGTCACGGTCGCACGGGAGGTAGCGCAGGCCTGGTGTCCGCTCGCCGAGGCCGACGAGGAGGTTTCTGCCGAGTCGGGCGGCCGGGCTGCGGTGGGGTGGGCTGTGACGCCGAGGAGGTGGACGGTACGGGTGCCGACCCTCATGACGGCGAGGGCATACAGCCTGGTCAAGGCCACAGGGCGGACATGAAGGAAAGTCGACAGACCACTCCTGCCGGCGGACCCGCACCCGGGCCGGCCACTGGCCCGGCGCTCCCTCGAGCGCTTCACGGGCTTCCTTCTGCTGGGTGTGCGATCTTCATCCGTTTGGTTCATGGTGGAGCTGGTCCTTCTGCTCCACGCCCGCCCGTGGCACCGCTGTCAGGAGGCGTCATGGTGGTCTTGGCACTGCTCGTCCCCTGGGTGCTCCTGGGCATGATGTTCGCGCTGGACGCCTTTGAAGGGTTCCTGTTCCCTCCCGCGGCCTCGGTTCCCAGTACGCCGGCCGAGGATCACGGCGTCTCGCCTGATTCCGGGGAGTGACATCGGGGCACGACCGTCCTCGGCCGGCGCAGTCGCCGTCGGAGCCGGGTCACGGCCGTGCCCCTGCCCGTGCGGTACAGGCACCTGACCAGGCCGGGGTGGCCGGGCGGTCATGCTTCGGCAAGGAGGGGGTCGTAGGGGGTGCTGCGCCGGCGTCCGGACATGAAGGACAGGAAGTCGTTGATGAACGCGGAGCGGCTGTACGTCCCGCCGGCGCCAGGGGTGTCACGGTGGAATGCGGTGCGGAACAGGGCCCGGTATTCGTCGGCGTCGATGCGCTGGTTGCCGTCCTTGTCGGTGACGTCGAAGAGGACTTCGGCGACCCTGATCAGCGCGGGACCGGCCAGGGAAGGGACGGCGGCGGCGTACTCGTCGGCGCTGACGCGGCCGTCTCCGTCGGCGTCGAGGGCGGCCTGGAGCTCGCGCCACCAGTCGGCGTAGGCGGTGTAGAGCCGGGTCTCCTCGGGCTCGTCCAGGTCGAGACGGCCGGACAGCTCGCGGGCCATGGCGGCGAGGTCGGGCCAGGTCAGATACCCGTCCCCGGTCTGGTCGAGGACCGCGGTGAAGAACTCCTGCGCGCTGCGCTGCGCACTGCCTTCTGCGGCAGGTTCCGCTTGCGGTTCCTCGGGCAGCGGGGTGATGAGCCGGATGAGGGCGCCGGCCCGTTTCATCTGCTCGCGCAGGGCGGTGATCGTCCGTGCGCGGGGGTCGTCACTGTCGGGAGAGAGCGACAGCAGCTCGGCGATGCCGTCGGCTTTGATCCAGCCCTCGGGAAGGAACCGGGCCAGGCCGACAGCCAGGTAGGCGCCCTGCATCAGGGTCTGCACTCCCGCGATCTCGGGCAGGCCGGCCCTTCGGCGAAATGCTTCCGGCAGGGAGGCCACGGTGATCGCTCCGATGACGGGGCCGGCGACGGCCCGGCCGGTCGCCCACAGGGCGGGAAAGCCGTTCAGCACGGGCGGAGCGGGAAGGTGGTCGAAGAGCTTGTAGAGGATGATCCGCATCGCCTCGGTGTTCTCCAGCTCCTCGGCGATCATCCGGTCGTAGTAGGGCCAGAACTCCTCAAGCGTGTGCGGCAGATGGCCGGCCTCGTCGCCCATGGCGGCCAGGAACGCCTGGAACTCGGCGTACAGCCGCTCCATGGCCTTCGGCTCGAAGGGCTGTCCGCTGAGCCGGCACATGGTGACGGCGCTTTCGAACAGGGTCGCCACCACCCAGGCGCGCACACCCGGGTCCATCGCGTCATAGGGCCGACTGTCTGCGCCGGTGCCGCGCAGGCGTGCGTGCAGCCGGTTGAGCCGTGCCGCCTCCCGCTGTCGGGCGTGCTCGTCGGCGCCGAACATGCGCTGCATGCTGATGAAGGTGTTGCGCAGCCGCCGCCAAGGGTGGGCGACGAAGGTGGAGTTGTCGACAAGGGCGGCGCCGATCTGCGGGTGCGCGGCCTCCAGCACGGTCGCCCGGACTATGGCCAGCGCCCACCGCGGGTCGTTGAAGAAGCTGTGGAACTGCGAGCCGGGCCCGAACAGGGGGCCGTCTTCGGTGGTGGTCACGGTCGGGTTTCTCCGTTCTGGTTCGGCAGGACGGCGCCGAAGCGGCGTTCGCGCTGCCGGTAGGCGTGCAGGCACTGGAGGAAGTCCGGTGCGCGGAAGTCGGGCCACAGCACCGGCGGGAAGACCCATTCGGCGTAGGCGACCTGCCAGAGCATGAAGTTGGAGATGCGCTGTTCACCGGAGGTGCGGATGACCAGGTCCACATCCGGGGTGTCGGGAAACGGCAGGTGCGCGGCGAAGGTCTCCTCGGTCACGGCCTCGGCCCGCACACCGCTGCGGATCAGGGACCGTGCCGCCTCGACGATGTCCCTGCGGCCACCGTGATCGAAGGCGACGGTCAGCGTCATCTGCCGGTTCTGACTGGTCAGCGTCATCAAGTCGGCGATGTCTCTCGCCAGTCCGGGAGGGATGCGGGGATCGGTCATGCCGAGGAAGCGGCAGCGGATGCCCCGCGCGTGCAGCAACGGGGCGTGTTTGCGCACCACCCGACGCACCAGGTGCATGAGGAATTTGATCTCGGTGTCCGGGCGGCGCCAGTTCTCGGTGGAGAACGCGAACAGGCTCAGCCAGCCCACACCGGCCGCACGCGCCGCTTCGATGACGTCGATCACCGTCGTCTCCGCGGCACGGTGACCGGCCGTTCGGGGGAGCGACCGCTGTGCTGCCCACCTGCCGTTCCCGTCCATCACACACGCGACGTGCCGCGGCACCTCCCCCGGCCCCGGCAGCGCCGCGCCTTGGGCAGCGGCATCAGGGGAGGTGGGCCCTTCGCCCATGGACCGCTCTGCTCTCACGCCCGCCCCCTCAGCGTCCAAGGCGGACGCCGTCCCGCAGCGGCAAGGACACCGTCCAGCGCCGCCACCGTCTTACGATCATCAACGGCCATCAACGGCAGACTGACAGCGTTCAGCTCCGCGCAGCCCGCACATGCTGCGGATTCACCCTTGGTACGGATGTCCGGAGAAGGGGGAAGGGGCGGTGGCCGCGTTCGCGTTCGGCGACGGTCGGTGATGACCGGCGTGACTCCACCTGCTCAAGCCCGTTTCCCTGATGTACGCGCGGCTACGGTTCCCCGCTCCGTTGCGCCTTGCGGTCACCCCTCGGGAGCGGTGACTCCGTCCGGGGCTGGCGGAGACCGTTGCCGATGAAGCGGGATCTGCCTCCGGCGCTGCGGTGTGCGGCGAGGCAGGAATGCCGCGGCAGCAGACCGCCGCAGGAACGCATGTCGAGGGGACACCGTGGCCAAAGGCTGTGAACCGATCGCCGCCGCACTCCACATCCTGCTCACCACCCTCGAGCGTGCTCCGGTGCTGGTGCCGGGCAGGCTGTGGTCCGAGTACGCCGCCCTGCCCGCCCCGGTGGGCCGGGTTCCGCACAGCCGGGTGCGGGAGCTGCTGTCCGGGTGCACCGTGGCCGTCCCGGACGCCTTCGACGCCCGGGCCCGGGCCACCGCTGCGACCTCCTCACCCGCTGCGAACAGGCGACCCCTGCGGCCCAAGCGATCTTTCAGGCGGCCATGGACGCGTGCCGCCCCGGCGTCGGCCTGCACCTGCCGCAGGTCCTTCTCGGGCGGGCATGAGCACGCAGGCCTTCAACGGCGTCCGCCTCCTGCCCCTCTCCGACGAGATCGGGCAGGGCCGACTGCCGGGCCACCACCGTTTCGCCGGTGACTTCCGGGACCGTCTGTGGTCCCGGGACGAAGGGGCGGGTGACCTGGGTCGTCCACGGGGCCACGGCGCACCCGGAGGGACCTGCCGCCCGGGATGCCGTGGACAGGTCCCGGCAGACCACGACCAGCAGGACGGGCAGGTCGTACGGCGCGTGCAGGTACGCGACGCAGTAAGCGCAGCTCTTCCCGCAGTGAGCCGAAGGGGAGCGGACCGGGTGGGGCGACGTGGAGGCGGGCCGGACGACACCGCGCGGCAGGAAGAGCGGAAGAAAAAAATCTCCGCACGCGGCAACCCTTCACGGGTCGGCGGCCACTGACAGGGCGTAACCCCGTTCCTCCCCCGTAAGGAAGCCCCGTGGCTGCTCGTTCCCACCGCCGGTCCCTCCGCTCCCGTCGTGCCGCCGTCGTCTGCGCGGCCGTCGTGGCCGCGGGCGTCGGCGCTGGTGTTCTCGTGATGAACGCCAACGCCGGGACCGTCGACCTGTACCACCAGACGCTCGCCGCGAAGGACGGCTGGGCGTCCTCCGGTACGGGAACCACCGGTGGCACGAAGGCCGACGCCGCCCACACCTTCACCGTCTCCACCCGTGCGCAGCTCGTGAAGGCACTGGGCTCGGTCTCCGACACCACGCCCCGCATCATCAAGATCAACGGCATGATCGACGCCAACACCGACGACAGCGGCAAGAAGCTGACCTGCGCCGACTACGCCAGCGGTACCGGCTACTCGCTGTCGGCCTACCTCAAGGCCTACGACCCGGCCACCTACGGCCGCTCCAAGCTGCCCTCCGGCACCCAGGAGACGGCGCGCGCCGCCGCCCAGGCCAAGCAGGGCAAGAACATCGTCTTCAAGGTCCCCGCCAACACGACGATCGTGGGCGTCCCCGGCACCAACGCGGGCCTCACCGGGGCCATGCTCCAGATCCAGAACGTGGACAACGTCATCGTCCGCAACCTGACCTTCGCCGCCACCGAGGACTGCTTCCCGCAGTGGGACCCGACCGACGGCGACGACGGCAACTGGAACTCCAACTACGACTCGGTGTCCCTGCGCGGCGCGACCCACGTGTGGGCGGACCACAACACGTTCACCGACGCGCCGCACTTCGACAGCGCCAACCCGAAGTACTTCGGCCGCGAGTACCAGATCCACGACGGCGCCCTCGACATCACCAAGGGCTCCGACCTGGTGACCGTCTCGCGCAACCAGTTCACCAACCACGACAAGACGATGCTGATCGGCAGCAGCGACACCGACAGCGTCGGCAAGCTGCGCGTCTCCCTCCACCACAACGTGTGGAAGGGCATCATGCAGCGTGCCCCGCTGGCCCGCATCGGCCAGATCCACATCTACAACAACTACTACGACGTCACGCCCCTCAACGGGTACACGCCGCAGTACAGCATCAACTCCCGTGCCAAGGCCCAGGTCGTCGCGGAGAACAACTACTGGAAGCTGCCGTCCGGCGCGAAGGCCGCCAAGCTCCTCAGCGGTGACGGCACCGGCTCGGTCAAGGGCTCCGGCAACCTCGTCAACGGCACGGTGACCGACCTCGTCGCCGCCTACAACGCCGCCTCGTCCAAGGACCTGAAGACCACGGTCAACTGGACCCCGACCCTCACGGCGGGCCTGGAGACCTCGGCGAGCGACCTGCCGACGTCGCTGGCGACGACGACGGGGGCGGGCGTGCTCAAGTAGCACCCGAGACGCGCGAGGGCCGGGTGACCACGAGCCCCCGGCCCTCGCGCACCCACACCGCGCGGCCCGCCGTGCCACGGACGCCGAGCCGCGACTGCGCCCACATGACCGCGGGACCGGCCGGCGACCGGCTGACCGACTCGGCGCCTGCCCCCGCGGCCCGCCGTACCGGGCGGCACCCCCGCGTGTCAGCCGGACAGGCGCCCGAAGAACAAGCTGCCCGGGCTTTCCAGGTCCGAGGAGTAGAAGAACTCCCTGACCGCGCGGATGAACTCCTGCCGGCTGATGAACCCGTCGCCGTCGAGGTCCAGTTCGTGGAAGGTGTCCATGGCGCTGGGGTCGGTGATGTCCCAGACGTCCAGGTACTGCTTGAACTCGGCCTCGCTGATGGTGTTGTCGCCGTCGGTGTCCATGACGTCGAAGAGGGCGTGAGCCACACCCTCGACCATGTTGAAGCGGCTGGTGTCCACGCTCGCCGCGCGGCTGGCGAAGCGGTACTGCTCCTTGGAGAGGCGGTCGACGCCGTCCGCGTGGCGCAGCAGCTCGGCCCACTGCATCTGGTACACGATCAGCAGCGCCTGCGCCCGCCGGTCGCTCTTGTCGATCTTGTAGGCGCTCAGGTAGCGGTCGACGAGGCGCCGGTAGTCGTTCCAGTCGACGTAGCCGTCGCCGTCGGTGTCGGTGGCGGCGAACAGCCGGTCCAGCTTCATGGTGATCGGGTCGGTGATCCCGGTAGCCATGATCGGCCTCCCTCACAGGTGACGTCTCAGGTGCGCAGCAGCGCATCCACCCCGAAGTTAGGTTCCGGAACACCGGTGAGGGCCCGTGCAGGGGACAAGTTCCCACAATGACGTGAACCCTCTCCACAGCCGGTATGGCCCCGAGCGGATCGGGTACCGACCCGGATTCCCACGGTGACTTCGTCCGCTGCCGGCGCCCGGGCAGCGCCCGCCGCCGGTGCCACGGTGACGGCCCGGGAAGGGTCAGCACCCTCCGGCGACATCACGTCGCACCTCTCCCGCAGGACATCTTCGGGATACGAGTCCCAGGGCCGGGGCCGGTTGGACCCGTCGTGCCCGGGGGAGGGGCGCGGGGCGTCAGGACAGCAGCATGCGGGTCCACACCACGGCCAGGAACGTGCAGGCCAGCGTGAACAGGCCCTGCACGACGGCGGTGACCGGCATTCTGAGGCGGGCGTGCACGACGGACTCGACCGCCGCCGCGGCCGGAACGCACCGGACGACGAGCCACACCAGGAAGGGGACGTCGCGGGAGTGCGCGGTGGGGGAGCAGCGCGGAGAAGACGCCATGCCCAAGCCCACCGCCAGGAACAGGGCCGTGCCGGCGACGACGATGATCGCGTCCGCGGCCAGGAGCAGCAGGGCGAGCGCGATGACGACCAGGCGGGAGGGGCGGTCGCGGGTCCGGGCAGGTGCCGGGAAGTCCTGATCATGCGCGGGCGGCGAGACCATGACCCGACTGCACCACGGAACCACGGGTCCGGCGTCGCACGGGAACGCAATGAAGCCCGAACGTGACCGAGGACGCCGACGGTTGATGCCGCGCCTGCCGCCGGCAGGAGGGCCCTCGACCGAACCGCTTTCCGTCAGGATTCTCAGTCCTCGCGGCCCTGAACGGCCGGGGTGGGGGCTCGCCGGTGATCGAGAACAGGACAGCTCTCGGGAGGACGCGTGTCGGGCCGGGACCCTGCCATCGATCAGGAACCGGCGCGGTGCCGCGCAGACACCGCTTCGGAGTGGTCGCCCGTAGGGGGTGAGTGGTCGACATGCCGAACCCCGGTCCCCCACAAAGGTGCGCCCCGCAGCCCGCATGTGACTGTCCGCATTGGATCTAGTGCGTTGAGTGATGGTCTCTTTATGGTCAAAGCGACGCCAACACCGTGTCCCTGGAGGATCCGTGGCCCGCTTCCGCACTCGCCTGGCCCTGCTCTGCTCGGCCGCAGCTCTCGCCGCCGGCGCCCTTGTTCCCGCGCAGCTCGCCGGGGCGCAACCCGCCGCCGCGGCCCAGGAACACCAGTGGGTCGCCCTGGGCGACTCCTACACCGCCGGAGTCATCCGGGCCGCGGGCAACACCTTCGAAGTCCCGCGCGACGGCTGCGAGCGCACCGACCGGTCCTACCCCCAGGTCATCGACCGTGACCTCGGCGGTCTCTTCGAGCTGACCGACGTCAGCTGCGGCGCCGCCACCATCGAGAACGTCACCGACACGCCCCAGCACCCGATCGGCCGTCACCTGCCGCCCATCTCCGAGGACCCGGACTACCCCTTCCCCGCGGTGCCCCCTCAGTCCGAGGCGGTGGGCCCCGACACCGACGTCATCACCGTCGGCGTGGGCGGAAACACCCTCGGCTTCGCCGACCTCCTCACCAAGTGCACGCAGCTGGGCGGCGAAAGCAGCGGCAAGGGCACCCCGTGCAAGGACGCCCTGGCCGCCGGCATCCCGGGCCGGCTGAAGGAGGTGCGCCAGGAATACGACCGGATGCTCGAGGTGCTCCACGAGCGCGCCCCGCACGCGAAGATCCTGGCCGTCGGCTACCCCACGGTCATCCCCCAGGACACCTCCAGCTGCAACTTCGGCGACCTGACGCAGTTCGGCACGATCACCCAGGGCGACCTGGACTGGCTGCGCGACGACGTCCTGGAACCCCTCAACAAGGCCATCAACAACTCCACCGGCACCCAGGAAGCCGCCGGCTTCGTCGACCTCTACACCCCCTCCCGCAACCACAGCGTCTGCGACGACTCCAAGTGGGTCGAAGGCTTCGTCACCCTCCCCGACCAGCTGTCCTTCGTACACCCCAACGCCCTCGGCCACCGCAACGCCGCCGACTACGTCGAAGAAGCGATGCTCGACGCCATCAGCTGAGCCGACCCCCATCCGGCATCCCCGCCGGCACCCCCACGACGAACCGGCCTCCGGCACCGGCCGGAGGCCGGTTCCGCACCTGCGCGACCGGGCTCGGGAGCCGCTGTGCACGCCGAGCTCCGGACCATGAGGTGCCATGGGGAAGCGCCGCGGGCCGCCGGGTAGGAGACATGGACGCGGCGCCGTAGCGGTGGCCCCCGACCTGCCGCAGGGGCGAAGGCACGGCAGGGCCGGGTGGCGAGCCGTCGGTCCGGGTCACGTCCGGGTGGGTGTCCGCAGGGCGAGGAGGGCGACGTCGTCGTCGTTGGCGGTGGGGCGGACCCGGCGCAGCAGCTCGTCGGTGAAGGAGGCGAGGGGACGGTGGGCGAGGGAGGCGGCGTGCCGGCGCAGCCGGTGCAGGCCTTCGTCGAGGGTGTGGCCGGGTTCTTCGATCAGGCCGTCGGTGTACAGCACGAGGGTGGATCCGGGGGGCAGCAGGACGGTGGCCTCGGGGCGGGGCTTGCTGGCCCCGGTGCCCAGCAGGATGCCGTGACCGTCGGTGAGGTAGTCGGCCAGGCCGTCGTGGCTGATCAGCAGGGGAGGGGGGTGGCCCGCGTTGGTCCAGCGCAGTTTCCAGTGGCCGTCGTGTGCCTCTTCGACGCGGGCGAGGATCAGGGTGGCCATGGCGACGTCGGTGATGTGCATGATCGCTTCGTCGAGGCGGTCGACGATCCTGCCGGGGGGTTCTTGCATGGCCCAGGCGTAGGCGCGGAGCATGTTGCGCACCTGGGCCATGCCGGCCGCGGCCTCCAGGTCGTGGCCGACGACGTCTCCCACCGCCAGCGCGGTGGCGCCGTCGGACAGGTGGAAGGCGTCGTACCAGTCGCCCCCGACCTGTGAGGCGTCGGGCGCGGGCAGGTAGCGGACCGTCATCTGCAGTCCGGGCACGCGCGGCATCTGGGGCAGCAGGTGGTTCTGCATGGTCTCGGCGACCTTGCGCTGGCGCTGGTAGAGGCGCGCGTTGTCCAGGGCGAGGCCGGCCCGGCGGGCGATGTCCTCGAGCAGGGGAAGATCGACGGTGGTGAAGTCCCCGGGTCTGCTGGCGCGGCCCAGGGTCAGGGCCCCCAGGACCGCGCGTGTGCTGCGGATGGGTGCGATGGCCGCGGAGTGGATGCCGGTGGCCTCGAACAGACGGCGTTGTTCGACCGCGATGCCGGAATCCGGCGCCCCCTGGTAGGTCCGCGGGCCGGCCAAGGCGGAAGCGACCCCGCGCAGAGCCCTCGACAGCGGCATCTGGCTGTTCTGCGGGATCGGCGGCATCGGCCCCTGCAGCTCTTCGTGGCGCACCAGGGTGTCCCCGTCCGCGTGGACGACGAGACTACGCCACACCTCGTCACGCTCGGTGATCAGGTCGATGACGACCCAGTCCGCCAGCCGCGGCAGCACCAGGGCCACCAGCCGGCCCAGTGCCTCCTCCACGTCCAGGGTGGAGGTCAGCCGGGTGGTGGTCTCGGCCAGCAGCGCGAGCCGTTCGAGGTCCGACAGCCGCTGGGTCGCCGGCTCCGGCCGCGGGTCGGTTGCCTGCGGGTGCCGGGCGTGGAAGACGACGAGCGTGCCGGATCCCTGGTCGTCCACCTCGTACGGGGTGATCAGCCAGGAGACGGGCAGCACGGAGCCGTCCCCGCGGGCGAAGTAGTCGCCCTCGCCCTGAGCGGCGCGTCCGTCGTGGAAAGCCTGCCGCATGCCGCACCGGGCCGTGGGCAAGCGGTGGCCGTGGGCGTCCCGGTGCAGCAGTTCGTGCGCGTCGCGGCCGAGGAGATCCTCGGCGGACCAGGCCAGCATCTGCCGGGCGTGGGCGTTGACCGCGATCATGCGGCCCTGCTCGTCCACGACATACGCTCCGGTCCCCATGGCGTCCAATGCCCTGGTGAGCGTGGCCGTGAGTGCCGTCGGGAACTGTTTCCCGCCGGTCCGCGCATGCTCCGCCCCTGCCATGCCTTCGTCTCCTTCGCTGACCGGCGGCAGATCCGCACGTCGGTGCTTTCCTTCCCCGGATGCCCCGGCGCCGGTGAATCCAGCCTCCGCGTCGGACGAGCCCGCATGTCGTCGACACGGGCGACCGGCGTACGGGCCGGCTGTGGGGCGGGTGCGGCCGGTACAACGGGTTCCCCCGTGGCACCGGCGTCACCGGCTTCTCCCACGGAACCGTCCCCGTCCTGCGCCTCGCAAGCGGTGCCGTCACCGTCGTCGGCGACAGCACCGTGGGGCGCTCCGCCGACCGCCGCACCGTCCCGGTGCTCGCCGTCGGCCTCGTCCTTGACGCCGTCTTCCGGTCGGCTCCGCCCTCCTCGCCGACCTGGCCGTCCCGGCCGCGGTCTGCCGGACGGGCACCGGGCCGGTCGGCGTCACCATGACCCGGTGCCCGGTGCCCGGTGCCCGGTGCCCGGTGCCCGGTGCCCGGCGCCGCGCAGGGCGAGCACGCCGTAATCCCAGGTCGGGCCGCGTACGTGTCGTGGTCGTAGCCGCGGACGCCCGGCACCGGTCCGGGCCATGCCGTGCCGGGCCAGCCGCGTTCGCCCCGCACGGTCCCGGGGAACGGTCGCGCAGGTCGGAAAGGAGGACCGGGTCGCCAGGACGCACGCGGCCGGCAACGTCTCCGACCGGCCGCTGACGCTGCCGCGCGGCATGGTCTTCCGGGCGGCCCGGGTCCGGATGGCGGGCAAGGTCACCGGTGACCCGGCCGGGTGCCGGTACCGCTACCGGCAGGGTGATGCGGAGGACCGGCGGGATCCGGCCCGCGTCGCCGGGATCCGTCTCGGGCCGCCCCTGAGGGTCCGGGGCGGACGCCTGAGAAGCCCCGTGGCCCGCACCGAACGCCGGGTTCGGTGCGGGCCACGGTCACGTCCGGAACAGCCGGCCGTATCCCAGGTGCGGCGGTCACGTCCTGCCGGCAGGTTCCGGAGGGCCGCTGCCATGTCGGTGACCGGACGGGATGATCTCTGGTCGATCATCAGGCCACGCGGCGTGTCCGTACTCGCCGGTGAGGCCGCCGGAAAGTCCGTGGGTGCCGCCGTCTGCCGCGGTGGGATGCTCGCGGGCCGCCCCGCCGGCACCCGCGCGAGGGGAAACGCCCGCCACGGCCGGCTGGAGCCGTCCTGCTCGGCGGGCGCCTCGACCGGCCGTGGCGCTTCCGCACCTCCGGGAGCCGGCGGACCCGCCCGTACGACCGGGCGCTCCGGTCGACCGGAGCGCCCGGAGGAAGCGCCGGCCCGCGCGGCAGCCGGAGGCGTGGTGCCGCTCCCCGGCGCCGGTCAGCGGGCGGCGAGGAACTCGAGCGTGTCGATCACGCGGTTGGAGAAGCCCCACTCGTTGTCGTACCACGCGACCACCTTGACGTGGCGGCCGTCGACGCGGGTGAGGGCCGAGTCGAAGATCGACGAGGCGGGATTGCCCACGATGTCGGACGACACGAGCGGGTCCTCCGAGTACTCGAGGACGCCGGCGAGCGGCCCCTGCGCCGCGGCGCGGTACGCCGCCAGCACGTCGTCGCGCGTCACGTCGCGGGCGACGGTCGTGTTGAGCTCGACGATCGAGCCCACCGGCACCGGTACGCGGATCGAGTCGCCCGACAGCTTGCCGTCGAGGCTCGGCAGCACCAGGCCGATCGCCTTGGCGGCGCCGGTCGTGGTCGGCACGATGTTGACGCCGGCGGCCCGGGCGCGACGGGCGTCGCGGTGCGGACCGTCCTGCAGGTTCTGTTCCTGCGTGTAGGCGTGCACCGTCGTCATGAACCCGTGCTCGATACCGGCGAGTTCGTCGAGCACCTTGGCCAGCGGCGCGAGCGCGTTGGTGGTGCAGGAGGCGTTCGAGACGATCGTGTGCACGGCCGGGTCGTAGGCGTCGGTGTTGACCCCGAACGCGAGCGTGACGTCGGCGCCGTCCGACGGCGCGCTGACGAGCACCTTCTTCGCTCCCGCGTCGAGGTGGGCCCGGGCGGCCTTGGCCGACGTGAAGCGGCCGGTGGCTTCCAGGACGATGTCGACGCCGAGTTCGGCCCACGGCAGCTGCGCCGGCTCGCGCTCGGCCAGCACGGTGATCCGACGGCCGTCGACGACGAGGGCGTCCCCGTCGACGGTGACCGGGCGCCCGAGGCGGCCGGCCGTGCTGTCGTAGGCGAGCAGCCGGGCGAGCGCGGCGGGCTCCGTCAGGTCGTTGACGGCGACGATCTCGAGGGCGCTGTCGCGCTCCAGCAGCGCGCGCAGCACATTGCGTCCGATGCGGCCGAATCCGTTGATGGCGATGCGAGTCATGAGTGGTGTCCCTCCCTTTCGCCACCAGGCTCGCCCGCGGTCCGCGCCGCTGACAGTGGCGGGATCGCCAGGGTTCAAAAGGATCTCGCCATCCGGTGCCGGGCGGGTCATTCGCCCCGGGTGAAGGTGCGCCGGTACTCGCTCGGCGTGGTGCCGAGGATGCGCTGGAAGTGCAGCCGCAGGTTCGCGCCGGTGCCGAGCCCGACGTCGGCGGCGATCTGTTCGACGCTGCGCTGCGAGCGCTCGAGCAGCTCGCGGGCCAGGTCGATGCGGGCGCGCATCACCCACTGCATCGGCGTGTAGCCGGTCTCCTCGACGAAGCGCCGGGAGAACGTGCGCGGCGAGACGCCCGCCTGCCGCGCCAGTACGTCGAGGGTGAGGGGCTCGCCGAGCCGGTGCAGCGCCCACTCGCGGGTGACGGCGAACCGCTCGCCGAGCGGCTCGGGGACGCTGCGCGGCACGTACTGGGCCTGGCCGCCGCTGCGGTAGGGGGCCGCGACCAGACGCCGGGCCGCGTGGTTGGACGCGGCCACTCCGAGGTCGCCGCGCAGGATGTGCAGGCACAGGTCGATGCCGGAGGCGGCGCCGGCCGAGGTGAGCACGCTGCCCTCGTCGACGAACAGCACGTTCTCGTCGACCCGGACGAGCGGATGCCTGGCCACGAGTGCCCGCGTGTAGTGCCAGTGCGTCGTGGCGCGCCTGCCGTCGAGCAGGCCCGTGGCGGCGAGCGCGAAGGCGCCCGTGGAGATGGCGGCGAGCCGCGCGCCCCGGTCGTGGGCGGCGACCAGCGCCTCGACGACGGCCTGCGGCGGGTCGTCGCGGTCCGGGAACCGGTAGCCGGGGACGAAGACGATGTCGGCCCACGCGAGCGCGTCGAGGCCGTGGGCGACGTAGTACGCGAGGCCGTCGCCGCCGGTCACGAGACCCGGTGTCGCCCCGCACACCCGCACCTCGTACGGCATGCTCGCGCGGGTCGTGAAGACCTGCGCGGGGATTCCGACATCGAGCGGCTTCGCGCCTTCGAGCACGAGGACGGCGACGCGATGCAGGCGGGAGGCGGGCACAGGAAGAGGTTACGTGGGACGCGACGCCGCCACGCCCACCGCGCGGACCGGGCAGGCGGCACACCGGCCGGGCCGTCTCCCGCGGCGCGGTCCACCGCCCGTCCTCCCGTCCCTCGCCCGCCGCCGGCCGGTCCGGGACCGAACCCGAGTTCAGGAGGAACCTCTGCCCTCCGTGCTCCGGGGGCGCGAGTCGCGATGAGTTCCGCGGCGTCCGGCGGTCGTACTGTCGAACCCGTCACCGAGGAGGACGCCCGATGCGCAGCGTGACCTATTCGATGAACGTCTCGCTCGACGGCTACATCGCCGGGCCGGACGGCGGCTTCGACTGGACGGGGCCGGACGAGGACGTCTTCCGCTTCTGGATCGACGAGATCCGGGAGGTCGGCGTCCACCTGCTGGGACGACGGCTGTACGAGACGATGCTGTACTGGGAGACCGTCGACGAGGATCCGTCGCCCGACGACTCGACGCGCGAGTGGACCGCGCTCTGGAAGCCGCTCCCGAAGGTGGTGTTCTCCACCACGCTGTCGGCGGTGCGGGGCAATGCCCGCCTGGCCTCCGGCGGCCCGGCGGAGGAGATCGAGCGGCTGCGCGCCGAGCCGGGGGAGGGCGACATCGCGATCGGCGGCGCGACCCTCGCCGCCGAGGCGGCCGCATCGGGCCTGATCGACGAGTACCGGACCGTCGTCTACCCGGTACTGGTCGGCGGTGGCATTCCGTTCTTCCCCCGGCACGAGCGCCGGGTGGATCTCGAACTCGTCGAGACCCGCACCTTCAGTTCGGGAGTCGTCTACCTCCGCCACCGCGTGGTGCGCTGAGGGCTGTCGGCGGTCGTGATCGACCGCCGATGGATGTCCGTTCGCTTGCGTGGGGTGGGTCTCGCCCTCGGTACCGACGCCGTGACGAGCTGTCCGGAGGAGGCATGGGGGCCGGTCCGAGGCGTGTGACGCCGGCCCGGTGGTGGGCGCGGGCAGGGCGGAGCCGGCTGGTCGTCCCGCGGGAGGCGCAGCGGGGGACAAGACGGGGGAGGGCGCCTCACCGCCCGAGGCCCGTGCTGCTGCGAGCCCGGCGCGGGCCGGGAAAGAAGCCGAGGGCGGCCCACAGCCGTTCGCCGGAGGACCGTGTGCGGGCGCGGTGATCGTCACGCGCACACCCGGTGCGCCCTTCCCGAACTCGTGGCGGCGTCCGTGAGGAGCCGCAGCAGGACCGGGGCGATGACCACGTCCTCCGGGGCCGGGGCCGGCCCGGAGGTACCTCGCCGGCGGCCCGCCGGAACGCCGCGGACGCGGGTCCGGAACGAGAGGCGGCGCACGGTCGCCGCCTCCGGCAGGGGAACGTGTCAACACCCGTTGTGACCGGGCGTGTTCGGGGCGTACCCTCTGCAATCCACAAGACGGAGACAGCAGTGGGCAACGGGGGCCTTGCGTATGACGCCGTTTCGCGATGATTCCGACGAGCTGTTCCCCGACCCGGTGAACGCCCGGGCGGAGATCTTCGTCAGCGACTACCCGACCGCCGTCACGCCGGCCGACCCGGCCCGCCTGGACACCCGGCCGCCGCTGTTCGTCTTCCGGGTCGACGCGGACGGCCCCGCGGGCGAGGAGGGCACCAGACGTGTCCTGCGGGCACTGCGCAGACCGCTGGACGACCGCGGCCCGCTCGTCCCGTACGCGCTCGTGCCCGCCACCGAGGAACCGGTGCTGCTCACCGAGCAGGCGGGGCTGTTGTTGGAGAACGGCACGCCGCGGCACATGACCCCCGACCGGTATCCGCACTTCGCCGTCGTCCGGTCGCTCGTCACCCACATCCGCGACCACCCGCAGCAGTCGGTCGGCGGATACGCCGAGGAACTGCGCCGGCACGCCTGCGACCGGCAGCAGGAGGAGCGGCGGGGCCTGCTCGGGCACCTGCCGAGGGCGGCCTCGACCGACGTGTCACCCGACGGCGGCGACCTGAAGGGCTGGCTGCTGAAGGTCTTCTGGCTGTCGTTCACCTGCCATCTGCCGCGCTGGATCTGGTCCCGCCGGATCTCCCGGAAGGTGATGCGGCGCTGGCTCGGCGGGATGCGGGAGGCCGGGGGCCGCCGCGACCTGTACCAGGTGATGGCCCACGTCGCCGCCACCCAGGCGCCGCGGCTGCGCGTGGCCTCGGACGAGCGGCGCCGGGAGCAGGCCCTGCAGACGCTGGAGAAGCTCCTGCTGCGGGCCCTGCTGGAGGACCTGGCGACGCCGAGGACCGGCCGGTACCTGCCCAAGCGGCGGCGGCGCACCGCCCGGCCCGTCCTCCTCGTGGAGGTGCCGCCGCCCGGCGCCGACGGCGCCGGCCGCGCCGAGCGGTTCCTGCGCGTCCTGCACGAGCTGCGCGACACCGCCCCGCGGCCGGGGCCGCTCGTCATCGCCGTCGGCAAGCCGTCCGACGCGCTCGTGGCCGAGCTCGGCGCGCGCGAGTCCAGCCTCTCCCACGCCGCCACCGCGCTCGGCTCGCACGACGGCACCCCGGTCGCCTTCACCTTCGACGGGGCGTCCCTCACCGGGCCGGGTCTGCCCATCGCCCGGGTGGAGCCGTACCGCCGCTTCCGCAGCAGCTGGCGCACCACGACCTCGCTCCTCGCGGGCGCGGCCGCACTCGCCCTGACGGCGGGCGGCATCGCCGCCGACCGGATCCGCGACGGCGGCGACCACAGCTGTGTCGGCGGTACCGCGTCCGTCGCCGACGACGCCCGCGCCCGCCCCGTCCCGCTGAGGGGCAAGGGCTGGTACGCGGGCGCGCTGAAGGCCATCACCGACCAGAACCGGCGCGCCGAGGCCTACGCCGCGCAGGGCCGGGACGTGCGCACCGTCGTCGCCTTCGTCTCCAGCCCGCCGCGCAGCGAGGACGACATGCGGTTCGACGGGACGATCCCGGAGCTGCGCGGCATCGCGATGTGGCAGCAGCAGCTGAACAAGGACGCGGGCTCCGACGAGAACACGGTGCCGCTGCGCGTGGAGGTGCGGACCACCGGGGAGGCGTACCGCGACGCCGTGGCCGAGGCCCGGAAGCTGGTCGCCGAGGTGCGCGACGAGCAGGACACCGAGGACCACGAGAAGATCGTCGGCGTCCTGGCGTACGCGCAGAGCCGTGACGAGACGCGCACCGCCCTCCAGGTGCTCGGCAGGGCGGGCATCCCCACCGTCGGCACCACGGCCACCGCCAACGAGATGCTGGCCGGGGAGGCGACCAGGAGCTACTGGCCCTTCACCCCGGACAACGGGCGCGAGGCCCGCATCGAGGCGAACTTCGCCCATGGCGCCAACATTGTGGCCCGGCACGGCGACACGGACAGCTGCACCCCCGCCCGGCGGGCCGTCGTCATCCGGAACCCCGCCGACCTCTACAGCCGCAGCCTCGCCGGACGCTTCGTGTCGGCGTTCCCCGGCACCACGCGCGTCTTCGACTTCAACCAGGAGGGCGACTTCGGCCCGCAGCCGCCGGACGGCGCACCCGCCCTGACCGACGCGGGCGTGCTCGCCGGGCAGCTCTGCAAGGCCCTCGCCGAAGAGCCGCGGTCCATCGTGTACTGGTCGGCGCGGGCGAAGGACTTCACCGCCTTCATCAGCGCGATGGACAACCGCGGCACCTGCGTCGACCACCCGGTCACCGTCCTCGGCGGCAACGAACTCACGAACGTGGCGCAGACCGGCGCCTACGCCAACCAGCTCTGGCTGCGCCTGTACTACTCGGCGCACCGGCTGCCGGACGGGCACGAATCCTTGAGTGCCGAGACCCGGCAGTTCCTGTCACGGTACGACGCGTTCGTGAAGACCTACGGGGCCGGCGCCGACCCGTGGCGGCAGGACGGGCATTCGGCCGTGTCGTACGACGCCTTCCACGTGCTGTCGGACGCGGTGAACCAGGCCCGGTCGCGCGACGAACGGATCGAACGCCGCTCGGTGCTGATCACGCTCGCCGGCGGCATCGCCCCCTTCAACGGCGCCACCGGGTACATCGCCTACGCGCCGGACGTCAACGATCCCCCCGTCGACAAGACGCTGGTGATCCTGCGCCAGTTGGGCACCGAGCCGCAGGCGGTACTGGTGTGCGGGGCCTTCGACCTGGGCGAGTCGAGCCGGGAGCAAGGACTGCCGTGCGTCCCCTGACCGGCGCACCGGCGCACCGGCGCACCGGCGAGGCGGCGCACCGGCGAGGCGGCGAGGCGGGGCACCGGCGAGGCGGCGAGGCGGGGCAGGGAGGAAGCCGGAGGTGAGGGAGCCGGCGGGCGGGCAGCCCCACCGCCCGCCCGCCGACAGCGGCACCCTCCCGTTCCTTGTGCAACACGGACACCTGTGGTCACGCAGTGCGACATCGGACGGCTGACGCCAATCCCGCCACACGAAATTCTCTCCTTTGGGTTATTTGTCCCGGTATGGGGCTATCCGGCCAGGGGGCGCCCGAAGTCCGGAAGGAGGTGAGCGTGATCTCCCACGGAGAACCGTAAGAGGCCGGCATCGGAGCCGGCCCGTTCGCACCGGCGAGCCGTTCGTACCGATCAAGGGCGCGGCCGGCATCGATGCGGACGCCGGCGGCCGCCTGTGCGAGAACGAGGCGAGCCGCACCCGCACCACCCCGAAGGAGAACACCATGCCCGAGGTCGCCCAGCCCGTCACCGACGACAGCATCAAGGTCCGCCAGCTCAGCCACTACCAGTTCAGCTGGGTCGCCGGCGAACCCGGCAACCCCGGCACCTTCACCCTGCAACTCGTCCTGGACGAAGGCGCCTGGGAGGAAGTCCTCACCGTCGACGCCGCGGACGCCGACGCCCTGCAGGATCTCCTGGTCAACACCGAGACCGTCCACTACGACGTCGCCCGCCGCACTTTGATGTTCGGCGTCACGCCCACCGGCCACTGACCTCCGCGGCGCTTGCGGTCACGGGCCGACTCCGCGCACCCCCCGCGGCGGCCGGAGCGCGGACGTGCCGTGGGGCGCTCGCAGGGGCGTCGCGTCGACGCCGGTGGTGTGCCTCGGCCCCGGGTGATCCGCCGGAAGCGGCGAAGACCCGCGGGCAGCCTGCGTGGTCGAGGCCGCGGGCTGCGACCCCGCCGCGCGGCGGGCCCGTGCTCATGCCGGCAGCCGGCCCGTGCCGAAGGCCGCACGCACGAGGCGGACTTCCGTGAGGGATGGGAGAGGGCGGTCCGTCCGGGCTGCCCTCCGGCTGTTCCCGCACAACTCTCGAACGAGGTGCCGGTGGCAGTCACGCCGGGCCGTTCCCTCACCGGCGTACCCGTGTCGACCAGGCGCGCGGCCGGACGGTCGCCGTCGAAGTCGCGGGCGCCGAGTGCTTCGATGTCGCCGCCGCGATCCTGGCCGGCGCCGTCCGGGCCGCCACCCGCCCTGCGCAACCGGCCATCCTGCTGAGGCCTGCCCGGCGTGCGTTTTCCGGCCCCTTTCACGTGATCACGGGTCCGGCCGGGAGCCGGGCACCCGGATCGCTTCCCGCACCGTTCCCGCACCGTGGTGAACCGGGCGCGGTCGCTGGTATTGCCCCGCGAGCACGAGCACGAGCACGAGCACGAGCGCGAGCGGTGGCCGAGCCCGTCGCGGGCCGGATCAATCCTGCCGGCCGGACTGCCGCGTAACCGTCCGCATGCCCGTCGCTCCCTCTTCGGGCTCCGGCGGCGTGGTGGCGGCCCGCCGTGGCCGTGGAGGACCCCTGCCCGGTACGGGCAAGGCCTCCGGAGGGGCCCGGGAAGGTTTTGCCGGGCCCGATCCCAAGGCCCCGGACGGTCCCTGCCGTTCGGAACACGCCGCCGGACGTCGCGCCGGACAGGAGCCGGCGAGCTGTGCACCGACACGGGCGACGAGCCCGGGTCATCACCATTGCCGACGGCTACACACCTCGCTATGTTAATCGAAAATCACATCTGTGCGACGGAGTTCATCACGTACCGGTCGCGCAACCGGCAAGTCTGCGCAGGTATCTGGAACCATCTGGCCCATCAGGGAAGCAGGTAAGTCAATGGAGAACCTCAGCAGGCGAAAGGCTCTGTCACTCGGTGTGGCACTCGGCCTCGTGGGTGTGGCGAACCCCGTCCGGGCGTGGGCGTCGACGGGCTCGGCGACCGGAACCGCCGCGGGAACCGGCCCGGAGTGGATCTGGGACGACGCGGCGGACCCTCTGATGGCTTCGATGCTCGACAACGGGCACGTTCCGGCGATCAACACCGCATGGGCGTCGTGGGTGAACAACAACGACCCGCTGCCCAGCGGCCTGCCCGCCGAATTCACCGCGTACCTGCGGAAGGTCAACCGGCTGCCCTCCTGGGCCGACCCCGCCAAACTGACCCGCGCCGCCGACTTCAACCGGCGCAGGGACACGTACCTGTTCATGCTGTACGGACTCGGCAGCGGCATCATGAGCACCGTGATCCCGCGCGAGGCCAAGAGCGTCTACTGGTCCGCGGGCGGCGCCGACATGCAGGACCGCGCGGCCAAGACGTTCACCTTCGGCTACGACCTGTCCGAGCTGGGAGCCTTCACGCCGACGGGCCAGTTCGTCGTCACCGCCAACAAGACGCGCGTGGTGCACGCCGCGGTGCGTCACCTGCTGCCGCAGTCGCCGCACTGGCGGGCGGTCGCCGACGAGACCATCCCGATCAGCGCCGCCGACATCCTGGTCACCTTCCACAGCCTCGGCACCTACGTGCACCGGAAGCTGCTCGACTGGAAGATCCCGTACCCGGCCGCGGACCAGGAGGCGTTCCTGCACTCCTGGCAGGTCGCCGTCCACCTGCTCGGTGTGCCGTACGAGCACATCCCCCGGACCTGGGCGGAGGCCGAAGCGCAGTCGGCGCGGGTGCTCACCCCGATCCTCACCCCGTCGACCGAGGGCATCGCCCTGGCCGAGGAACTGCTCGGCCTGACCGCGCAGATCGACCTCGGCGTCACGCGCGGGTTCCTGAACGAGTTCGTGCGCTACGTCCTCAGCGACCAGGTCGGCGACTGGCTGGGACTGAAACGCGACTACGCGGCGGCGACCCTGGTCCGCACCGGGTGGCCGGCGTTCATCCTGTTCCGCGAGGGGCTGTCGCCGGTCATGCCCGGCACCTTCTACATGTTCGACCAGTTCGTGCGCGCCCTGGCCATGCTGTTCCTCAACAAGGGCTCCTCCGGAACCACCACCCCCATCACGATCCCCACCGGAAACAGGGCGGGCTGAACCGTCGTTCCGATCGCACCCGCCCGCCCCGCGGCAGACGGGCCGGGGGCGGGCGCCGGGGTGACGCTCCTCCGAGGCGCCGCACGACGCGGCGCCTCGCCGCTGCCGGACGCCGACGGCCGTTCAGAGGCCCAGAGCGCCCACCACCAGGGCGGTCACGGCCGCACGGTGGTCGGGGCTGTCCTGCCACCGCAGTCTGCGCCCGGCCTCGACCACCACGCCGAACCCCGCGTGCACCAGCACCCGGGCCTGGCGCGGGTCCAGCTCCGGACGGGCCAGCCGCAACTGCTGCTCCCAGACGGCGATGTGTTCCCGCTGCGCGAGGACCACGGGCCGCCGCAGGTCGGCCGGCAGACCGGCGAGCTCGGCCTCGGCGACGCTGTTCAGCTCGGTGTACTCGAAGCTGTAGGCCACGTACGTCGCCGCCAGCGCGACGACGGCGTCGTGCGGGTCGGTCACCTCGTGCAGACTCCGCTCCACCCCCTGGGCCAGCAGGCCCGCGGCCTGGAGGCACGCCGCCGCCAGGATGTCGATCTTGCCGGGGTAGTGCCGGTAGAGCGCGGACGGCGTCAGTCCCACCGCCTCCGCGATCTGCCCGTTCGTGACGCTGGCGAATCCGTCCCGGGCGAACAGGGGGACGGAGGCGGCAAGGATCTCCGCGCGTCGCGTGCGCGGCACCGGCCGGGCGGGCAGCTCGACGGGTCGCGCGGGGGGCCGGCCCGCCGCCGGATCGGTCGCGGCCACGCGCAGGGCGGACGCCAGCAGCAGGTCCTCGGCGCGGCGTTGGGCGATGGAGACGTGATGCATCGTGACGGACCCGATCACACCGAGGGCCGCCATGGCCCGCAGGCGCCCGTCGGACAGGGGGTGCTCGCGCTGTACCGCCTCGTCGACCCGCTGGACGAGACGGGCGAACTTCACCCCGAGACGCCGGCGGTCCTCGCCGTTGAGATACCGGGCCTCCCACCGGTACACGCCGCCCGACGCGCGATGGGCGACGGTGACCCGGGTGAGGGCGGTGAGCACGTCCGCCAGGGCCGCCCCGGACGGCACCGCGTCGAGCGCGGCGACCAGCCGGTCCACCATGACGTGGGCGCACTCGGCGAACAGCGCGTACTTGTTGGGGAAGTGCCGGTACAGAGCGGCCGCGGTGATGCCCACGCCGGCGGCGACCTCCTCCATGGACGCCTTGTGGTAGCCGCGCTCGCTGAAGACCCGCCCGGCCGCGTCGACGATGAGCTGCTTGCGGTTGCGGGGCCGCGTGGCCGCGGTCGGATCGGCGGTCGCGGCCGAACGGGCGGACGGGGAGGCGGGGGCCATGCGGATTAGTCAATCACAGGCCGTCAGGAGGCCGGGCTCCCTCGGCGCGGACCGCACGGGAGGTGACTGCGGGATCACTTCCCGGGTGATGCCGCGCCCCGCTGCGTGAGCGGCTCGTACCGCTGCCGCTGCCGCTGCCGCTGCCGCTGCCGGTGCGGCGGGCGGCCGCCGGGGCTCCGCCGGGGCTCCGGCGGGGGCACACCGTCCGGCACCGCCGTCCCCGGTGCCGGAACGGCCGGTCAGGTGAAGGTGAGGACGGGCTTGACCACGCTGCCGTCCCCCATGGCGGCCACGGCCGCGCCGATGTCCTCGAACGGGAACGTGGTGACCAGCTTGTCGAGCGGCAGGAGGCCGCGCCTGTGCAGCCCGATCAGCTCGGGGACGAAGCGGCCGGGGTCCGAGTCGCCCTCGATCACCCCGTGGACGCGGACGCCCTTGGCGAGCAGGCCCATCACGTCGAACGTCACCTCGCCGCCGATGCCGAGGAGGGCGAGTTCCCCGCGCGGACGCAGCGCGCCGACGGCCCGGCGGGCCATCTCCGGACGGCCGGTGGTCTCGACGACGTGGTGCGCACCACCGTCGGTGAGATCGCGCAGCGCCGCCACCAGACCGTCCCCGGGGGCGAGGGCCGCCCTGGCGCCGAGTCCGGTGGCCAGGGCGCGGCGGGAGGCGACCGGGTCGACGGCCACCACCGGGTCGCAGCCCACGGCCACCGCGGCCATCAGCGCGCTCAGCCCGACCCCGCCCGCGCCCAGGACGACCAGCGAGGAACCCGGTTCGGGGCGCAGGCGGTTGAGCACGGTGCCCGCCCCCGTCTGGCCGCTGCAGCCCAACGGCGCGGCGACCGCGGCCGGCAGGTCGGCCGGCACCCTGACCACGCCGCGTTCGTGGACGACGGCGTGCGTGGCGAAGCTGGACTGGCCGAAGAAGCCGGCGTGGAGCGGTCCGCCGTCGACGGAGAGCGGAGTGGTGCCGTCGGCGCGGCCACCGGAGAAGTTCAGGGCCCGCGCGGCGTGGCAGTAGGCCGGGTGGCCCGCCGCGCACTGCTCGCAGCCGCCGCAACTGGCGAAGGTGAGGCAGACCCGGTCTCTCGGGGCGACGCCGGTCACCTCCGCGCCCACCTCCTCGACCAGTCCGGCGCCCTCGTGACCGAAGACCATCGGGGTGAGCCGCCGGGGCCAGGTGTCCCGCATCCCCAGGTCGGTGTGGCAGATGCCGACCGCGGTCATCCTCACCAGCACCTCGCGCGGCCGCGGGTCCCCGAGGTCCGCGTCCCGCACGGTGAACGGGGCGCCCGGCGCCTCGGTGACCGCGGCGCGGACGCGCCTCACGCGCCCTCTTCGGCGCGCGGGCCGCCGTGCGGGGTCCCGGGGACGCGGTCGAGGAAGAAGTAGAAGAAGGGGCCTTCGGCGGGGACCCCCTTGCCGTTCATGATCCCCATCAGCGTGGTGTCGTCCACCTGCTTGAAGTGGTCGAGGACCGGCCGGCCGTCGTAGACCATGGTGGCCGTCGTCTCGCCGCGGAACTCGACGGTCCACAAGCTCGCCTCGCCCTGGCCGAGCTCGCGGTCGGAGTACAGCACGCCCGTCGCGTCACGGCAGATCAGCGGCTTGGCGTCGTGCACGGCGGCGAACGTCTTGCCGTACCAGCCGGCCTTCTCCAACGTGCCGTTGAGGGGGTGGCCGGTGCGGAACTCCCCGCCCCGCCACTCGCCGAGGATGTCCTCGGGGCGGACGGTGGCCAACGCCGCCCAGATCTCGTCGAGTTCCCGGGGATCGACCGGGCCGTCCTCCTCCCGGAGCTCCTTGAACCGGGCGCGGGCCTCGAGCGCGTCCATGCGGGGTGTCCTCTCGTCGGAGCCGTCACCTGGGAGGTGCGGGGGAGCGGGGCGTCAGGAGGGTGCCGGGGTGCGCGGAGCGGAACCCCGGGGGGAGGAGCGCCGCGGGAACGGCAGCGGGGGGTCGCCGGTGACCGCGCCGGGGTGGCCGACGGTGCCGAGGCTCAGCAGCACGTGGCGTTCGGCGACCTCCTCCGCGGTGAGCGGGCCGTCCTCGCGGAACCAGTTGGCGACCCCCTGGCACATGACGAGGACCGAACGCACCGCGTCGGCCGGGATCGGCGTGGTGAACACGCCCCGGGCGCGGCCCGCTTCGACGGTGTCCAGCAGCATGTGTTCGAGATAGTCGCGCAGGGCGACGTAGCGCGCCCGGTTCCGGGGCTCCAGGCTGCGTATCTCGGTGTCCAGGAAGGCCAGTTGCCGACGGTGGGCCATGTAGAGCACGATCGACTCGACCATGCCGCAGAACCGCGCCAGCGGATCGTCCCCGGCCTCCGCGGCCGCGGCCCGGCAGCGGTCCAGGACGTCCTTGATGGACGTCTCCAGCAGTGTGGCCAGCAGAGCCTGCTTGTTCTCGTAGTGGTAGTACAGCGCGGGCACGGTGACGCCGACCCGGCCGGCGATGTCCCGGACCGAAGTGCCGTGGTAGCCGTGCTCGTTGAAGGCCTCCATGGCGTGCGTCAGGATCGGGTGCAGGTCGAGGGGCCCGTAGGAGCGCCAGTGCTCCGCCGGTGGTGTGGGGTCCTGGCTCGGCGCGGTGTTCAACGGCTCTCCTCGGGGCGGGCGGCGATCGGCGACATCGTACGGCCGTGAGTCCGACACGCCTCCCTCCGACTGCTTAGCGATCGATCGGTCGAGTCCGACATTCGGTGACCGGCCCGAGGCCACTTTCCCGGTATCGGTCCGCAAAAACAAGTACCGCAAGGGGAGTTGACCGCTCGGCGTCGCGCTCCTACGTTTTAGCGAACGCTCAGTAAGTCTCCGGCCGATGGCGCCCGGGCCCGCCTCGCGCCGAGAAGGGAACCCATGAGCCAGTACTCCGCCGGCCGTTCCGGCCGTGACGTGGCGGGCCCGCTGGACGGCGTGCGCGTGGTCGAACTGGCGGGGATCGGCCCCGGTCCGTTCGCCGCCATGCTCCTCGCCGACCTGGGCGCCGACGTGGTGCGGGTGGACCGCCCCGGCTCCTCCCCGCTCGGCGGCGATCCCGCCCGTGACGTGACCAACCGCAACAAGCGCTCCGTCCTGGTCGACCTCAAGTCACCCGAAGGGCCGGGGACGGTGCGGGCGTTGGCGGCGCGCGCCGAGATCCTCGTGGAGGGGTACCGGCCCGGCGTCGCCGAGCGGCTCGGGGTCGGCCCCGAGGAGTGCCTGGCCCTCAACCCCGCGCTGGTGTACGGCCGGATGACCGGCTGGGGCCAGCGAGGACCCCTCGCGCCCCTGGCCGGACACGACATCGGCTACATCGCCACCGCCGGCGCCCTGTCCATGATCGGCGCGCCGGACGGACGACCCGTCTTCCCCGTCAACCTGCTCGGCGACTACGCGGGCGGCTCCCTCTACCTGGCCACCGGTGTCCTCGCCGCGCTGCTCACCGCCCGCGCCACTGGCCGCGGCCAAGTGGTGGACGCCGCGATCGTGGACGGCACCGCACACCTCACCGCCATGTTCTGGGGCATGCTCGCCGAGGGCACCTGGCAGGACGCCCGCGGCCGCAACCTGCTCGACGGCGGCTGCCCCCACTACGGCGTCTACGAGACCGCCGACGGCGGCTGGATGGCGGTCGGCGCCCTGGAGCCGCAGTTCTACGCGGTGTTCGTCTCCCTCCTCGGCCTGGACGGCGAGGACCTGCCGGACCGCGCCGACCCGCGCAACTGGCCCGAGCTGCGGGCCGTGTTCACCGCCCGGTTCAAGACCGCCGCCCGGGACGAGTGGACGGCCGTCTTCGAGGGCACCGACGCCTGCGTCGCGCCCGTGCTCTCGCTGCACGAGGCGGCCGGCCACCGGCACCTGGCCGGACGCGGCACCTACACCGAGGCGTACGGCGTCACCCAGCCCGCCCCCGCCCCCCGCTTCTCCGACACCCCCGGCACCCTCCGGCTCCCGCCGGCCGTCCCCGGCGCGCACACCCCCGATGTGGCCCGCGACTGGGGCGTGCCCGAACTGCTGAAGGACCACCGCTGATGGAACTGTCCTCACCCCTGTCGTACGCCGGTGATCCGCGCGCCGCCGCCGACCGGGCCGCGGCCCTGGAGGCCGCGGGCCTCGACGCGGTCTGGGTGGCCGAGGCCTACGGCTTCGACTCCCCGACGACCATGGGATACCTCGCCGCGAAGACCGAACGGATGCGGATCGGCTCGGCCGTCCTCAACGTCTACTCGCGCACCCCCGCACTGATCGCCCAGACCGCGGCCGGCCTGGACGCCCTCACCGGCGGCCGCGCCCTCCTCGGCGTCGGCGCCTCCGGACCCCAGGTCGTCGAGGGCTGGCACGGCCGCCGCTACGACCGCCCGCTGGGCCGCACCCGCGAGGTGATCGAGCTGTCCCGCCGGATCTGGCGGCGCGAGGTCGTCGAGCACCACGGCATCACCGACCTGCCCCTGCCGCCCGAGAAGGGAGGCACCCTCGGCAAACCGCTGAAGCTGCTGAACCACCCGGTCCGCGACACCGTCCCGGTCTACGTCGCGGCGCTGGGCCCCGCCAACGTCCGGATGACCGCCGAGATCGCCGACGGCTGGCTGCCGTTCCTCTACGTCCCCGAGCACGCCGACGAGGTATGGGGCCGCTCCCTGGCCGAGGGCGGCGCCGCGCGCGACCCCGCGCTCGGCCCGCTGTCGGTCGTGGCGGGCGGCCTGCTGGCCATCGGCGACGACGCCGAGACCGTCCGCGACCTGATGCGCCCCACCGTCGCCCTCTACGTCGGCGGCATGGGCGCGCCCGGCCGCAACTTCTACCACGACCTGGTCTGCTCCTACGGTTACGAGTCCGCCGCGGCCGCCGTCCAGGAGCACTACCTCGCGGGCCGCAGGAAGGACGCGGAGGCCGCCGTGCCGGCCGAACTGCTGGAACGGCTCTGCCTCGCAGGCCCCGAGGGCTACGTCCGCGACCGCGTCGAGGTCTTCCGCGCGGCGGGCGTGACCATGCTCAACGTCACCCCCGTCGGTCCCGATCCCGCCCGGCTGATCGAGCACGTCAGGAGCTGGCTGTGACCTTGGCACGCGATCTGTACGGCCCCGACCACGAGGCGTTCCGCGAGACGGTGCGGACCTTCCTCGCCAAGGAGGTGGCCCCGCACCACGCACGCTGGGAGAAGGACGGCGTCGTCGACCGCGAGGTCTGGCGCTCGGCGGGGCGCCGCGGCCTGCTGGGCATGGCCGTCGACGAGCAGTACGGCGGCGGCGGGACCGACGACTTCCGCTACAGCGCCGTCCTCATCGAGGAGTTCGCCCGCGCCGGCGCCTCCGGGCTCGCCCTGAGCCTGCACAACGACATCGTCGGCCCGTACCTGACCCGGCTCGCCGACGAGGAGCAGAAGCGCCGCTGGCTGCCCGGTTTCACCTCCGGCGACCTCGTCACCGCCATCGCCATGACGGAACCCGGCGCCGGCTCCGACCTGCAGGGCATCCGCACCACCGCCACCGACCGGGGCGACCACTACCTGCTCAACGGCACGAAGACCTTCATCTCCAACGGCATCCTCGCCGACCTCGTCGTCGTGGTCGCCCGCACCACCCCCGAGGGCGGCAGCGGCGGGCAGAGCCTGCTCGTCGTCGAGCGCGGCATGGCGGGCTTCGCACGCGGCCGCAACCTCGACAAGATCGGCCAGAAGGCCCAGGACACCGCCGAGCTGTTCTTCGATGACGTACGCGTCCCCAAGGAGAACCTGCTGGGCGAGGAGAACCGGGCCTTCGCCCACCTCATGGACAACCTCGCCCAGGAGCGGCTGGCCATCGCGGTCGGCGCCGCCGCCGCGGCCGAGGAGATCCTGGACGTCACCCTGCGGTACGTGAAGGAGCGCGAGGCGTTCGGCGGACCGCTGGCCGCGCTCCAGCACGTCCGCTTCGAGATCGCCGAGATGGCCACCGAGGCCGCGGTCACCCGGACCTTCCTGGACCGCTGCGTCGCCGAGCACAGCCGGGGCCGGCTCGACGCCGTGCACGCCTCGATGGCCAAGTGGTGGGCCACCGAACTGCAGAAGCGGATCGTCGACCGCTGTCTGCAACTCCACGGCGGCTACGGCTACATGAGCGAGTTCCCGGTGGCCCGGGCGTTCCTCGACAGCCGCATCCAGACCATCTACGGCGGCACCACCGAGATCATGAAGGAGATCATCGGCCGCTCGCTGCTCCGCTGAGCGCCGGTCGGCTCCCCCCGACGACACGTGTGCCGCGTTCGCGGCCTCTTCCGACCCGACAGGGAAGGCACCCAAGGTGAGCACCGAAGCGTACGTGTACGACGCGATCCGCACCCCGCGCGGTCGCGGCAGGGCGACCGGCGCCCTGCACGGCACCAAGCCCGTCGACCTGGTCGTCGGCCTGGTCCACGAGACCCTCCGCCGCTTCCCGGACCTCGACCCGGCGGCGATCGACGACATCGTGCTCGGTGTGGTCAGCCCGCTGGGCGACCAGGGCGCGGACGTCGCCCGCACCGCCGCCCTCCTCGCGGGTCTGCCCGAGACGGTGGCGGGAGTGCAGGAGAACCGCTTCTGCGCGTCGGGGCTGGAAGCCGTCAACCTGGCGGCCGCGAAGGTCCGTTCGGGCTGGGAGGACCTGGTCCTGGCGGGCGGCGTGGAGTCCATGTCGCGCGTCCCGATGGGCAGCGACGGCGGCGCCTGGGCGCTGGACCCGCGCACCGGTCACGCCACCGGATTCGTTCCGCAGGGCATCGGCGCCGACCTGATCGCCACCATCGAGGGCTTCTCCCGCCGCGACGTCGACGAGTACGCCGCCCTCTCCCAGGAACGCGCCGCCACCGCCTGGAAGGAGGGCCGCTTCGACCGCTCCGTCGTTCCCGTCCGGGACCGCAGCGGACTGGTCGTCCTCGACCACGACGAGCACCCGCGGCCCGGCACCACCGCCGACTCCCTCGCCGGGCTGAAGCCGTCGTTCGCGGACATCGGCGACCTGGGCGGCTTCGACGCCGTGGCGCTGCAGAAGTACCACTGGGTGGAGCGGATCGACCACGTCCACCACGCGGGCAACTCCTCCGGCATCGTCGACGGCGCCGCCCTGGTCGCCCTCGGCAGCGAGGAGGCCGGCGAGCGTCACGGCCTGACCCCGCGGGCCCGGATCGTCTCCGCCGCCGTGTCCGGGGCCGACCCCACCATCATGCTGACCGGACCCGCGCCCGCCTCCCGCAAGGCGCTCGCCAAGGCCGGACTGACCGTCGGCGACATCGACCTGGTCGAGATCAACGAGGCGTTCGCCGCCGTCGTCCTGCGCTACGTCAAGGACATGGGGCTGAGCCTGGACAGGGTCAACGTCAACGGCGGCGCCATCGCCATGGGCCACCCCCTCGGCGCGACCGGCGCGATGATCCTCGGCACCCTCGTGGACGAACTGGAGCGCCGCGACCTGCGGTACGGGCTGGCCACCCTGTGCGCGGGCGGCGGCATGGGCATCGCCACGGTCGTCGAACGCGTCTGACCCCTCCCGACGGACCACCAGGAGCACACCCTCATGAGCACCGAGTCCACCGCCATCCGCTGGGAAGAGTCCGACGACCACGTCGTCACCCTCGTCCTCGACGACCCGGACCAGTCCGCCAACACCATGAACGCCGCGTTCGTCGACTCGCTCGACGCCGTCGCGGCACGGCTGGCGGAACGCCGCGACGCCGTCCGGGGCGTCATCGTCACCTCCGCCAAGAAGAGCTTCTTCGCCGGCGGTGACCTGCGCGACCTGATCTCCGTCACTCCCGGGACCGCCGGCGCCTCCTTCGAGGCCGGGATGCGCGTCAAGCGCTCGCTGCGCGTCCTGGAGACGCTGGGCAAGCCGGTCGTCGCCGCGATCAACGGCGCGGCGCTGGGCGGCGGTTACGAGATCGCCCTGGCCTGCCACCACCGCGTGGTGCTGGACAGCCCGGCCGCCCGCGTCGGGCTTCCCGAGGTCACCCTGGGCCTGCTGCCCGGCGGCGGCGGAGTGACCCGCACGGTCCGCATGTTCGGTGTGGCGGACGCCCTGCGGAAGGTCCTCCTGGAGGGCACCCGGTACGCGCCGGCGCGCGCCCTGGAGGCCGGCCTGGTCGACGAGATCGCCGCCGACCCGGACGACCTCCTCGCCCGGGCACGGGCGTTCGTCGACGCCCACCCGCACTCCGCGCAGCCCTGGGACGCCCCCGGGTACCGCATCCCCGGCGGCACCCCCGCGGACCCGGAGCTGGCCGCGCGGCTCCCCGCGTTCACCGCGCTGCTGACACGGAGGACGGGCGGTGCTCCGCACCCGGCCCCGCGCGCCGTCCTCGCCGCGGCCGTGGAGAGCTCCCAGGTCGACGTGGACACGGCCTTCACGGTGGAGGCCCGGTACCTCACCGAACTGGTCACCGGGCAGATCACCAAGAACATGATCCAGGCGTTCTTCTTCGACCTGCGGGCGGTCGACTCCGGCGCCGCCCGCCCCGGGGGCGTCGAGCCGCGCGAGGTGACCCGGGTGGCCGTGCTGGGCGCGGGCATGATGGGCGCCGGCATCGCCCACTCCTGTGCCAGGGCCGGCATCGACGTCGTGCTGAAGGACGTCACCGCGCGGGCGGCGGAGCGGGGCAAGGCGTACTCCGAGAAGCTCTGCGCCAGGGCCGTCTCGCGCGGCGACTCGACGCGGGAGAGGGCGGACGCCCTGCTGGCCCGCATCACCCCGACCGCCGACGTCCGGGACCTGGCCGGCTGCGACGCGGTGATCGAGGCCGTCTTCGAGGACACGGCCCTCAAGCACCGGGTGTTCCAGGAGGTGCAGGAGGTCGTCGCCCCGGACGCCCTGCTGTGCTCCAACACCTCCACCCTGCCCATCACCGTCCTCGCCAAGGGGGTGGAGCGGCCGCGGGACTTCGTCGGCCTGCACTTCTTCTCGCCGGTCGACAGGATGCCGCTGGTGGAGATCGTCAGGGGCGAGGAGACGGGCGACGAGGCGCTGGCGCGGGCCTTCGACCTGGTGCGGCGGATCCGCAAGACGCCGATCGTGGTCAACGACTCGCGCGGCTTCTTCACCTCCCGCGTCATCGGCCGCTTCCTCGACGAGGGCGTCGCCATGGTCGGCGAGGGCATCGAACCGGCCTCCGTCGAGCAGGCCGCCGCCCAGGCCGGCTACCCGGCCAAGGTGCTCTCCCTGATGGACGAGCTCACCCTCACCCTCCCGCGCAGGATCCGCGAGGAGCGCCGCCGCGCGGTCGAGGCGGCGGGCGGCGCCTGGCGGCCGCACCCCGCGGACGCGGTGCTGGACCGCATGATCGACGAGTTCGGCCGGACCGGACGGTCCGGCGGCGCCGGTTTCTACGACTACGTCGACGGACGGCGCGCCGGGCTCTGGCCGGGACTGCGCGAGCACTTCACGGACCCCGCGAAGCAGCCCGCCGACCTGGCCGAGACGGGGGAGCGGATGCTCTTCGCCGAGGCGCTGGAGGCGGTGCGCTGCCTGGAGGAGGGGGTGCTGGTCTCGGTGGCGGACGCCAACGTCGGCTCGCTGCTCGGCATCGGCTTCCCGCCGTGGACGGGCGGCGTGCTCCAGTACGTCAACGGCTACGACGGCGGCGCCGCGCACGGCACCGGGCTGCCCGCCTTCGTGGCCCGCGCGCGTGAGCTGGCCGGGAAGCACGGCGAGCGCTTCGCCCCGCCCGCGCTGCTGCTGCGCAAGGCCGAGCGGGGCGAGACCTTCACCGACTCCTGATCCGCTCGGGACGCCCCGCCTCCCGTCCCACCTCCACCGGGCACGCCCGCGGGGGCTTTCCCCGCCCCGGTCTCCCCAGACCCACCCTTCGGACCCGCAAGGAGGCCCCGATGACCTCGGCACCCCGCACCACCGGCGATCTGCCCGACGACCCGGCCGACCGGACCCTGCCGCACCTGCTGGCCCGGAACGCACGCGAGTACCCCGGACTTCCCGGCCTCTCCTGGAGGCCGGCGGACCCGGACGGCGACTGGAGGACGCTCGGCTGGGCGGAGATCCACGAGCACACCCGGAGCCTCGCCGCCGGCTACCGGGCCCTCGGCGTCGGCCGCGGCGACCACGTGCTGCTGATGATGGCCAACCGGCCCGAACACTGGCTGTCGGACCTGGCGCTGGTCCGCCTCGGCGCGATCCCGGTCAGTGTCTACGGCACCGCGTCCCCCGAGCAGATCACCCACGTCGCCCGCAACTGCCGGGCCCGGCTCGCCGTGGTGGAGGGGGCGGCGCAGGTGGCGGTGTGGGAGCCGTTGCTGGCCGACGCCGACACCCCGCTGGACCGTCTGGCGGTGGTCGAGGCGGACGCGGCGGACGGCCACGTCCCGTACGCCTCACTGCTCCGCGAACCGGTGCCGGAGCGGTTCGCCGAGGAGCTGGACACCGCCCGCCCCGAGGACCCGCTGACCGTCGTCTACACCTCCGGCACCACCGGCGAGCCCAAGGGCGTCGTTCTCACCCACCGTGAGGTGATGGCCAACGCCCTGGCGCTGGACGCCGTGGTGGAGCTGCCCCCGCACGTCGAGCACGTCTGCTACCTGCCCTTCGCCCACATCGCCGAGCGGATGCTGGGCATCTACCTGCCCTGCCACCGGGCCTCGCACGTCTACCTCTGCGTCGATCCGACGCGCGTCGGCGAGGTGGTGCGCAAGGTGCGCCCCGCGCAGTTCTTCGGCGTGCCGAGGATCTGGGAGAAACTGTCCGCCGCCGTGCGGGCCGTCCTGTCGCTGATGCCGGCCGAGCAGCGGAGGGTCATCGACCGGGCGTTCGAGGTCGGCCGCGAGCACGTCGGGTACCGCGAGCGCGGCGAGACACCGCCCGCCGAGCTGGAGGAGCGCTACCTCCGCGCCCGCGAGGACGTGCTGCTGCCCCTGCTGGCCGCGGCCGGTCTGGACCGGGTGACCTGGTCGGCCAGCGCGTCGGCGCCGATGCCGGTCGACGTGGTGAGGTTCTGGGCGGGCTTCGGCATCGTCGTCATGGACGCCTGGGGGCTGACCGAGACCACCGGCGTGGCCACCAGCAACAGCCCGAAGACCGGCTTCCGGATCGGCTCGGTGGGGCGCCCGGTGGAGTCCGTGGAGATCCGCGTCGCCGAGGACGGCGAGATCCTGGTGCGGGGCTCGTCCGTCTTCTCCGGCTACCTCCAGCCGGACGGCTCGGTGCGGTCCGCCGTGGACGCCGACGGCTGGCTGGCCACCGGTGACATCGGCCGGATCGACGAGGACGGCTTCCTCTGGCTCACCGACCGGAAGAAGGAGATGATCATCACCTCCACCGGCAAGAACGTCTCGCCGGCCCTGGTGGAGAGCGCGCTCAAGGAGCACCCGCTGATCGGCCAGGCGATGGTGCACGGCGACGACCGCTCCTACCTGGTCGCCCTGCTGGTGCTCGACGCGGAGGCCGCCCCCGCCTGGGCCGCGGCCCACGGCGTCGAGGCGGAAGGGGGACTGGCCGGGCTGGCGCGGCACCCCGCCGTCCGGGCGGAGGTGGACCGCGCGGTGGCCGCCGCCAACGCCCGGCTCAACCGCACCGAGCAGGTCAAGCGGTACGGGCTGCTGGCCGAGGAGTGGGGCCCGGCGACCGGTGAGCTGACGCCGTCGCTGAAGATGCGGCGCCGGGTCATCCGGGACAAGTACGCCGACGAGCTGTCCGGGCTCTACCGGGACTGATCGGGTCGCGTTCCCTCCGCACCCCGCGTCCGCACGGCACGGCGCGTCCGCACGGCACGGCGCTTTCGCACGGCACGGCGCTTCCGCACACGAAAGTCGGCCGCCCACCCCGTCCGCGGGGCGGGCGGCCGCCTCTCGTGCGCGGGCCGTCTCAGAGACCGTAGGTCTTGCCGATGACGTCCCGCTGGATCTCGCTGGTCCCGCCGTAGACCGTGGAGACGACCGCGGCCCGCAGGTGGCGCTCCATGTCGAACTCCGTGGTGTAGCCGTAGCCGCCCATCATCTGCATGCCCTCCAGGGCGGCCCGCTTGGCGACCTCGGTGGCCTTCAGCTTCGCCATGGACGCCTCGCGCGGGAACGGCCTGTCCGGCCGCGCGTCGCAGTCCAGGGCCACCTCGCGCACCAGCAGCCGGGTGCACTCGATCTCGGTGGCGAGATCGGCGACCCGGTGCCGCAACGCCTGGAAGGAGCCGACGGGCCGCCCGAACTGCTCGCGTTCGCGGACGTAGGAGACGGCGTCGTCGAAGGCGCGGCGCGCCAGGCCCAGCATGTTCGCGGCCAGGAAGAGCCGCTCGTGGTTCAGGCCGGCCATCAACTGCCGCCAGCCGCCGTCCACCTGGCCGACGACGGCGTCCGCGGGCAGCCGCACGCCGGTGAGGAAGACGTCGTTGACCTCCCGGCCGCGCATGGTCTCGATGCCCCGCACCTCCACGCCCGGGGTGCCGGCGGGCAGATGGAACATGGTCAGACCGCCGTGCTTGTCCCGGCCGGTGCGGGCCACCAGCAGAATGCTCCTCGCGCAGTGCGCGTTGGAGACCCACGTCTTCTGACCGTCGATCACCCACGTGCCGTCCCCCTCCCGCCGGGCCCGGCAGCGCAGCGCGCCGACGTCCGACCCGGCCCCCGGCTCCGACATGGCGACGGCCAGGACGTCGCCGCGCACGGCGCCGGACAGCACCTCCCGCCGCTGCCGCTCGGTGCCGAACCGCTCGTACACCTTCGCGGTGATGACGGTGGTGACGAAACCCCCGCACGGGACCATGCCGTACGAGGTCTCCTCCAGGAAGAGGCAGGCGTCGGCCAGCCCGCCGCCGGAGCCTCCGTACTCCTCGGGCAGGCACACCCCGAGCCAGCCCAGGCCGGCGAGCCTCCCGTACACCCCGGGGTGGTGGGCCTCGCGGCCGCCTGCGGCCAGCGCGGCACGCTGTTCCCGGGTACCGCACTCGCGCTTGGCGAAGTCGCGCACGGCCGCGGCGAAAGCGGCCTGCTCCTCGGTGAGTCGACTGCCCATCAGGTCCTCCGGGTGCCGGTCGGCGGTTCGGTCAGGGGCGGGCACGCAGTGAGTTACAAAGATATGATAGGTGTTTCAAAGGCTCTCGGGGAGTCGTTCGCCCGGTATCGTGAGGAGCACCATGAGAACCGACACGAACGACGCGTGGCTCGCCCGGGCCCTCGCCCGGCCGGAGCCGGAGGACCCCACGGCGCGGCGGATCCTCGACGCGGCACTGGAGCAGTTCACCCTGCTCGGTCTGCGCCGCTCCTCCGTGGACGACGTCGCCAAACGGGCCGGCGTCTCCCGGGTCACCGTCTACCGGCGCTTCCAGACCAAGGACAAGCTGGTCGAGGACACCCTGCTGCGCGAACTCGGCCGGTTCTTCGAGCGGTTGGACGCGGCGGTGGCCGCGCTGCCGACCATGGGGGAGCGGGTCGTCGAGGGCTTCGTCGTCGCCCTGCGCCACACCCGCGCCCATCCGCTCTTCGGCGGCCTGCTGCGCCTCGAACCCGAGCTGGTGCTGCCCTACCTGACCGTGCAGGGCGGCTCCTCGCTCTCCGCCACCGTCGAGTACCTGACGGTCCATCTGCGGCGCGCGCAACAGGCCGAGGGCCGTCCCGACGAGGACCCGCGTCCGGTCGCCGAGCTGATGGTGCGGGTCGCCGTGTCCTTCCTGCTCAACCCGGCCAGCTGCATCGAGATGGAGGACGAGGACCAGGCCCGGGCCTTCGCCCGCCGCTACCTGGCCCCGCTGCTGGACGCCTGACCGGCCGGACCGCCCGCCCGGACGGACCCGGCCGCCGGGCGGCGCCCGGCGGTTCAGCGGCGCCGGTGCAGTGCCCGGGCCAGCCGCACCGCGCGCTCCCGCGTGGCGGCCGGAACCCCGAAGGAGGTCAGCGCGACCGGCGGGGCGAACCGCTGCACCGTCGTCGACTGCACGGCGGTGAAGGCACGCAGGCCCTCCTCGCCGTGGATCCGTCCGAAACCGGAGTCCCGCGAACCGCCGAACGGCAGCGCCGGCACCGCCGCGAAGCCCAGCACCGAGTTCACCGACACCGCCCCCGCGCGCAGCCGCGCCGCGATCGCCGCACCGGCGCGCCCGTCGCGGCAGAACACCGCGGCCCCCAGGGCGTAGCGCGAGGCGTTGGCCCGCTCCACCGCCTCGTCCACGTCGGCCACCGGGTTGATCGCCACGACCGGCCCGAAGGTCTCCTCCGTCATCGCCGCCGCGTCCTCCGGAACGCCGGTCAGCACGACCGGCGCGACGTACGGGGCGCGCACCGACCCGGGCCCGCCCAGCAGGGCCCGGGCACCCGCCGAGACCGCACCGGTCACGTGCCGCTCGACGACCGCGATCTGACTCGGCAGGGTCATCGGGCCGTAGGAGGCGTCCGCCCCGGCACCCGGGCGCAGCGCTCCGGCCCGCTCGACCACCCGCTCGCACAGCGCCGCGTGGATCTCCCGCACCGCGTAGACGCGCTCCACCCCCGCACAGGTCTGCCCGGCGTTGCTCAGCGCGCCCCACGCGATCGCGTCGGCGGCCGCGTCCAGGTCCGCGTCCGCGGTGACGATCACCGCGTCCTTCCCGCCGCACTCGGCGAGGAACGGCGTCAGCGTCTCGGCGCACACCGCCATCACCTTGCGGGCCGTCCCCGGCGAACCGGTGAACGCCAGTTTGTCGACCCCCGCCCGGGCCAGGGCGTCCCCGGTGGACGCCCCGCCGGTGACGGTGGCGAGCAGCCCGGCGTGCCCGGGGACGGCGGCGTCGAAGAGCTCGGCCGGCAGGACCCCGGTGCCCGGCGTCAGCTCGGACGGCTTGAAGACCACGGCGTTCCCCGCGGCCAGGGCGTACCCGAGGGAGCCCATCGGCGTGTACAGGGGGTAGTTCCAGGGGCCGATCACGCCGACCACGCCCAGCGGCCGGTGCACCAGCGAGGCCCGCTGGTGGACGGCGAACAGCCCGGTGCCCACCTTCCGCCGGCGCAGCACCCGTTCGGCGTTGCGGGCGGCCCAGCCCAGGTGCTCCAGTGTGAGGACGACCTCCAGCGCGGCGTCACCGGCCGGCTTGCCGGTCTCCTGCGCGATGGTGCGGGCCACGGTGTCCAGGTCGGCGGCGAGGGCCTTCTTCCAGCGCAGCAGGTGGTCACGGCGCCGGGAGGCGGGCAGCGCCGCCCAGCCGGCCTGGGCGGCCCGGGCCCGGGCCACGGCGCGGGAGACCTCCTCCGGCCCGTCCACCGGGTACTGCGCGATCGGCTCGCCGGTAGCGGGGGAGTACGTGGTGAAGGTGGCGGCGCGTGCTGCGGCGGCCGGCGTGGTGTCGGTCATCGGGTCTCCTGACGGGGAGCATCGGGGGCGGACGCCCGCGCCGGAACGCAGGCCCCTTCCGGCGGCGTCTCGTCGTGAAGCGGGTGCGGCGGACGGGAGTGCGCCCAGTGCGGACCCAGGTCGTCCAGGGTCCACCCGAAGGGGTGGGCGCGCGCCTCGGGGGTGCGCGGCAACCACTCCGGCCGTCCGGGCAGCAGGCGGATCGGCGCGGCCCGGACGCGCAGCGCGCGGTGGACCGCGGCCCGCAGCCGGCGCGGCTCCGGGCGGAAGCCGAGCGCCTTCAGCAGCGGTTCGTCCAGGACGGCGAGCGCGACCCGGGACGCCGGCCGCCGTACCGGGGCCGGGTACCAGGAGGCCATGACCCGCAGGGCGGCCGCGGCGCCCCTGCGGTGGGCGGGGTCGTAGGCGAACATCTCCCGCTCGTAGTCGTCGTGGAGCCGCTCGAACGCGGCGTACGTGCCGGGTACGCCGGAGATGCCCATCATCTCTCCCGTCCGCCGGCCCGCCAGCGCCAGGCTCTCGGTCTCCTGCTCGGACAGGCGCCGCCGGCCGAACCGGTCGATCCACCGCTTCGGCCCCACCACCGTGGTGGCCAGGAGGCGGGGGATGCGCGGGACGCCGAAGTCGCGCAGGAACGCGATCGGCGTCCCGTGGAGATAGTCGCGGGGGAACTCGTAGGGGACGATCCACCGGTAGATCCGCTCGAAGTCCTGCTGCGGATCCACCTGCCGGATGCGTCGGAGCCGGCTGTAGCGGCCCATGGGATCCCTCCTGTCGGAAGCGCGGCCACCGGCTCGCGATGCGCGCGGTCGTGTCGGAGAAGCGGACGGTCCCCGCGCCGGCCGGCACCTGACCGGCCGCCGCGGCGGTCACCTCGGGCCGGGCCGGGTGCGAGTGCCGACATGCACGCGCCGGTGAGCGGGGCGACGTGGCGGCGCGGGCCGCGGGCGACGGGGAGCGTGGTGGCGCCGGACGTACGGGATTCCTGGGGAGCACCCCCTGTGAGTCGATGATACTGAAATTATTGAGTTGTTTCACGGGGCGTCAATACTCCGGACGTCACGGGGACGAGGAGGCGCCCGTGATCACGCCCCGGCCTCCGCCGACGCCGGTCGCGCGTCCGCGGCTCGCGCGGTGGACGCGACCGCCGGGCGCCTCGGGGGAGGGGATTTCCGTTGTGCCGCCCGGTCGACGGCCCCCGTGCGAGGATGTCGCGCGTGACCGGATTGTCTTCCTCGCCCGTTGCCGAGGGCACGCCCCGCGACCACGGCCTGGGTCCCCGTGGTGCCGCCGTGCTCGTGTTCGGCTCCTCGGCCGCGGTCCTGGTGGTCGAGATCGTCTCCCTGCGGCTGCTGGCCCCCTACCTCGGCCTCACCCTCGAGACCAGCACCCTGGTGATCGGCATCGCCCTGACGGCGATCGCCCTCGGCTCCTGGCTGGGCGGGCGCGTCGCCGACCTGGTCGACCCGCGCCGGCTCCCGGGCCCCTCGCTCGGAGTGTCGGGGGCGGTCGTGGCGCTCACCCCCGCCACGCTGCGCACCGTGGCGGAGTGGGCGCCGGCGATGCTCCTGCTGGTCGCGTCCGCGACCATCCTCGTGCCGGGCGCGCTGCTCTCCGCGGTGACGCCGGTGGTGACCAAGATGCGTCTCACCAGCCTCGCCGAGACCGGAACGGTCGTCGGCCGGCTGTCGGGCGTCAGCACCGTCGGTGCCATCTTCGGCACGGTCCTGACCGGTTTCGTCCTCGTGTCACGGTTGTCGGTCACCGGCATCCTGGTCGGCCTCGGAGCACTGCTGGTGGCGGGCTCGGCGCTCGTCGAACGGCGGACGCGCAGGTGGATCGGCACCGCCGTCCTGACGCTCGTGGTGACGGCCGGCGGCCTCGCCGCCCTGGTCGCGCCGGGCGGCTGCGACGTGGAGACCCGGTACCACTGCGCACGAGTCGTCGTCGACCCGGACCGGGAGAGCGGTCGCACCCTCGTCCTGGACGGCCTGCGGCACTCCTACGTCGACACGGACGACCCGACGTTCCTGGAATTCACCTACGTGCGTGCCGTCGCGTCGGTGGTCGACACCGCCTTCCCCGAAGGGGAGCCGCTCGCCGCCCACCACCTGGGCGGCGGCGGACTCTCCCTGCCCCGTTACCTCGCGGCCACGCGCCCCGGAACGCGCAGCCTCGTGTCGGAGATCGACAGCGGGGTCGTCCGCATCGACCGTGACCACCTCGGTCTGAGGCCGGGAGCCGGCATCGACGTACGCGTGGAGGACGGCCGGCTGGGCCTGCGACGAGTGGACACGGGCAGCCATGACCTCGTGATCGGCGACGCCTTCGGGGGCGTCAGCGTCCCGTGGCACCTCACCACGGTGGAAGCGATGACCGATGTGCGACGGACGCTCGACGAGGACGGCCTCTACGTCGCCAACCTCATCGACCACGGTGAGCTGGCCTTCGCGCGTGCCGAAGCAGCCACCCTCCGCGAGACGTTCGAGCACGTCGCCCTCCTCGGCGACCCCGCCGACATCGGCCTCGACCCGTCCGCCCCCTCCGAGGGCGGCAACCTGGTGATGGTCGCCTCCGACCGGCCGGTCGACCCGGGCGCGCTCCAACGAGCGCTGGACGCCCGCGGAACCGGCTGGAAGATCGTCACCGGCGCCGGCCTCGCGTCCTGGATCGGCGACGCCCCGCTGCTCACCGACGCCTACGCGCCCGTCGACCAGCTCCTCCAGCCCTCCCGTTCCCGGAACGGCCGGTGACGGAGCCCATCTCGACGCCCCGCCCTGGTCCAGGCATGCGCGGGGGCGCGCACGGCGACGACCGCCACGGCGTTCCCGGGGGGCGACGGGCCGCGACGGCCCCGCGCCCGAGAGGACCGCCGAACGCTCGGTCGGAGATGACGGGTGACGGCCGGAGGGAAGGGGCCGGCCGGGCCGGCAACGTGAGCGGGAGCGGGCGCGGCGGATGCGGGGGTGCGGGACCGGGACGCACGTACCGCCGAGGTGGAGAACGGCTGTTGCCCGGCCGGGAACACTCACCGCTCCGCCGGGTCGGCCGGAAGAGGAGATCGAACAGCCGGCGAGGACTTCGCCGCCGCCCTCGGGCTGTTCCGCACACCGCTGTCCCGCACACCGCTGTCTCGCGGCAGCGCTCCCTCGGCCGCGGCGGAAGCGGCTTCGCCCACGTCGTCCGCGCGGCGACGGCCACGGACGGCCGACGCGCCGTCACCGTCCGCGCGCACAGCCGAACCACCGGACCGCCGGCCTGCGGAGGACCGTGCACCGGGCGATGGCCCGCGGAGCACTGCGCACCAGGCGTACGCCCTGCGCGACCCCGTCGGCCACGCGCTGGGTGACAACGTTTCAGGCCGGGAGCGGGCGGCGCCGTCGAGGATGGCAGACTGACCCGGTGCCCCCTCCCTCCCGGGCCGTGCCCGCCCGCGCGCTGGTGCGCACGCGTTGCGCGGCGGCCGCCGCCGCACTGGTGATCGTCGGTGCGGGACTGGGCCTCCGGGCCGTGGCCACGGGAGGCCTGGCCAAGTACGGCGGGGACGCCCTGTACACCCTGATGACGGTGGCACTCGTCGTCCTGGCCGCGCCGCGCACGGCACCGCCGAAGGCTGCACGGACCGCGCTGGCGCTCAGCTGGGGGATCGAGTTCCTGCAGCTCACCGGCGTGCCGGCGGAGCTCTCCCGGCACAGTACGGCCGCCCGCCTGATCCTCGGTTCCACCTTCGACGCACCCGATCTGCTTTGGTACGCCGTCGGCGCGCTCGCCGGCCGGCCCCTCGCCCGCGCACTCGCGGCGGCGGGACCGACGGCGGGGCGCGGCCCCGGCCCCCGGCGAACGCGGGCGGAGGCGACGGCCGGTGACAGCCGCGCGGGGCACGCCCGCGGCAAGCGGTAGCACCCCCGCGTCGGGCGGCAGCCTCCTTGCCGTTGCCGTTGCCGTTGCCGTTGCCGTTGCCGTTGCCGTTGCCGTTGCCGTTGCCAGCGACGGTGACGGTGACGGTGACGCGCGGAGGCGTCCCCGGCCCGGTCCACGCGGCTTCCTGCCCGTGAACGGCCCGCAGAACCTGCTCGGTTCCGCACCTTGACCCGTCCGACCTGCGCGGTTTAGCGTTCCCGCACTTGATGGTCGTTGAAACGATTCAAAACGCGCGAACCGAACTTCCCTGGGGTGCACTCATGTACGAATCCGTCTCGCAGCGTGGCGGGATGTCCAGACGCACGGTCCTCGCCACGGCCGTGACCGCCGGAGCCGCGGCCGCCCTCGGCGCGGCCCCATCCGTCGCCGCCGCCCTTCCCCGCACCGGCGGCGCGGACCACACCGCCGACTGGTTCGCCGCCCCCGGCAGGGCGGTGCGGCCCAAGTTCCGCTGGTGGTGGCCGGACGGCCTGGTGGACCCGGACGAGATCGCCCGCGAGATCGACCAGATCGCCGACGCGGGCTTCGGCGGAGCCGAGATCGCCGCCGTGCACCACAGCATCAAGGACAAGTCGCTGCTCGACACCGCCCGGTACGGCTGGGGCGGCAAGGCCTGGCGCGACGGCGTCGAGGCGGCGCTGCGCCGGGCGGCCAGGCGCGGCCTCACCGTGGACATCACCCTCGGTCCGAGCTGGCCCGCGGCCGTCCCCGGTGTCACCCCCGACGACGAAGCCGCCACCCAGGAACTCGTCCACGGCCGGGTCTCGCTGGCCGGCGGCGCCACCTACCGCGGGCCGGTGCCCCCGCCCGTGCACAAGGCCGCCCCCGGTGTCACCCGCGAGCGCCTCCTCGCCGTCCAGGCGGCCCGGGTGGACCCCGCCAACTCCACCCGCAAGGAGACCGGGCTCGCCCCGGACAGCGTCCGCGACCTGACCGGTGCCGTCACCGACGGCACCCTGACGTGGACGGCGCCCGCCGAGGGCGACTGGGTGCTGATCTCGTACTGGCAGCGCGGCTCGGGACAGCAGCCGGAATCCGGACCCCACACCGCCCCCGCCGCCTACGTGGTCGACCACCTCGGCGAGGCCGGCACCGCCGCCGTCACCGGCTTCTGGGACCGTCACATCCTGACCGACTCCCTGCGGCGCCTGCTCGAAGCCGCGGGCGGCGCCTTCTTCGAGGACTCCGTGGAACTGGAGACCGACGGACTGGTCTGGACGCGGCGGCTGCCGGAGGAGTTCGAGAAGCGCACGGGCCGCTCCCTGCTGCCCCACCTGCCCGCCGTCGTCCTCGACGACAGCAACCAGGTGTTCGCCTTCGACGCCCAGCTGACCCGGCAGATCCGGCACGACTTCTGGGCCACCGTGTCCGACCTGTTCAACCGCCACCACGTGCGCGCCCTCAGGGACTGGGCGCACGGCCTCGGCATGACCCTGCGCGCCCAGCCCTACGGCCTGCAGACCGACTCCATCGCCTCCGCCGCGCTGCTCGACATCGCCGAGGGCGAGTCCCTCGGCTTCAAGAACCTCGACGACTACCGCTGCCTGGCCGGCGGCCGGGACATGGCGGGGCACACCGTGCTCTCCTGCGAGTCGGGCGCCTACAACGGCTCCGCCTACAGCACCACCTGGGACCGCGTGCTGCGCACCATGGGCGGCGCCTACGCGGCCGGCGTCAACCAGACCGTCCTGCACGGCTTCTCCTACGCGAAGGCCCCGGAGTCGCAGTGGCCGGGCTTCGCCGCCTTCAGCCCCTACAACGGCACCGCCGGCTACAGCGAGTCCTGGGGTCCCCGGCAGCCCACCTGGCGGCACGCCGAGGACATCTCCGGCTACCTCGGCCGTGTGCACCAGGTCCTCCAGGCCGGTACCGTCCGCGCGGACGTCGCCGTCTTCCGGCAGACCGGCTACTCCGCCACCGGCATCGGCGCGTCCTGGTTCACCTCGACCGGCGTCCCGCTCGGCTGGACCCACCAGTTCATCAGCGGCCCGCTGCTCGACCTGCCGAGCGCCAGGGTGGCCGGCGGCCGGCTGGCCCCCGACGGGCCGGCCTACAAGGCCCTGTTCGTCGAGGGCGACTTCTTCCACGGCTCCACCCCGACCCTCGCCCTGGCCGACGCCCGCAAGCTGCTCCGCTTCGCCGAGGCCGGGCTGCCCACGGTCTTCCTCGGCGCCTTCGACCAGGCGCTCACCCCGGGCGTGCCGGCGTCGGGCGAGACCGAGCGGCTGCGGGACGTCCTGACCCGCCTGCTCGCCCTGCCCAACGTGGTCCGGGTCACCGACAAGACCGCGGTCGGCGACGCGCTCACCTCCCTCGGCGTCACCCCCGACGTCCGCCACTCCACCGCCTCGACGCTGCTCAACGCCCACCGGGTGACGGACCGGGCGGACTTCTACTACCTGTGCAACGGCAAGCACGCCGAGACCGTCAAGCCGCCCGTCGCCGCGATCGACCACGACGTCACCCTGCGCTCCACCCACGGCCGTGAGGCCGTGCCCTACCTGCTCGACCCCTGGACGGGCAGGGCCGAACGCGCCGCGCGGTACACGCGGCAGGGCGACGAGATCACGCTGCGCGTCGCGCTGCGGCCCGGCCAGAGCGCCATCGTGGCGCTGGGACGACCGGGGCTCTTCGGGGACCGGAACGGCAACCGTCCGCACGCCGTCTCCTCGGACGCCGACGAGGTGCTGTTCACCCGTGACGGGCTCACCGTACGGGCCGGCGCGGGGGGCACGTACCGGACCCGGCTGTCGCAGGGACGCACGGTCACCACCACCCTCCCGCCCGTGCCCGCCGTGATCGAGCCGGACCGCTGGCACCTCGACGTGGACGACTGGTTCCCCGGCGCGGACGCGACCCGGACCGAGACCGTGCGCCGCAGCGTCGTCCTCGACACCCTGCTGCCCTGGTCGCGCATCCCCGGACTGACGGACTCGGCCGGCGTCGGCACGTACCGCACCACCGTCGTGCTCCCGGACGACTGGTCCTCCTCCCACGGCGCCGTGCTGGACCTGGGACAGGTCAGCGACACCTTCCGGGTGAGGGTCAACGGACGGGACCCGGGCCCCGCCGACCGCCTGTGCCCCGTCCTCGACGTCGGCCCGCTGCTGCGGCGGGGCGAGAACACCCTCGAGGTCGAGGTGGCGACACCGCTCGTGAACCGTCTCCGGACCACCCGTCCGGACGTCTTCGGCGGAGTCGCCCGCCAGGACCACGGGCTCACGGGCCCGGTCCGCCTGGTGCCGTACGCACAGTCCGCCCTCTGATCGAACGTTCCCCCGCTCCCGCCGGTGCCGGCCGGCCGTGAGACGGCCGCCGTGCGGACGGTGCCCACGCCCGTCCGCACGGCGGCTCTCCGAGCGGACCTGAGACCTCGAGCCGCCCGGCGCACGCAACTCGCCCGACGGCCTGTGGCGGCTCCCCGCCCGCGGCTCCCACGCCGTGATCAGCGGATGGATCTCCGCGGCGCCCTGAGGCTGCGCGACCTGCTGCACGCCGGCGCCGGGGGCGCTGCGGAGAGCGGGCGCGGGGCGGGCGCCGGACGCGGTGTCCCCGGACGCGGTCCGGCCGGAGGAGCCGGCAGGGGGCGGTCCACCGCCGTCGCCCTCGCCGTCCCCGGGTCCGCCCTCCGCCTCCTCCGGTTCCAGGGACTCCGGGCGGCGCAGGGCCATGGGCACGGCCACCGGCGCGACCGGGGCCGGCGCCGCGCACAACAGCCACGTGGTCCGCAGGCCCGGACCACGGCCCCTCCCGCAGACGCATCCCGATCGCCGCCCCGACCCGCTGCGAACCCGGCCGCCGCTTGAGGCTGATCCACCGGCCCCGCCGCGACGACGGCAACCGCGACGGACGCGAGAGCTCGTCCTGGCGCGACTACCGCACCCCGTTCGTCGCAGCACACCAGCAGTTCGGCGGCCCGCTTCCCGTGGCCCGGGACCGTTTCACCGTCCCCAAGGCCGCCGGCCTGCGAGAACGCGCCGTCACCCGGGACCGGCCGGCCCTCTCCTGCCCGCAGCCCTGCGTGTCCGACGCCGTCTCCGTCACCTCCGGTACCGCAGCCACCTCATGGACGGCCGCCCTGCCCGGACGGAGCCGGCCGTCGCCTCCTGATCGCCGAAGACGACACCACGAGTTCGAGCTGAGTAACTGCGGTATGGCCGGATCGAAACCGGCGGGAAATCTGGCTTCTCCATCAAATCCCGCACACCGTGGAAAGCCCTTCCTGCTGCTGAGGGAACAACCTTTCGTCAACTTCTCGCAAAGCCGAATTGCGGGTCTGTGGACGTATACGAATAGTGATCAAGGTGCGGGTGAAACCGGTTGCGAGCAGGAAGTTGCAGGCATCGCGGGCCGTCTTGTTGGCCGAGGTTGCGGTGTGATCGAATGATGACGTAGTGAAGTCGGAATGCGACGAAGGCAGACTGCCGCGGGGGGCGGGGGAGTGACGGGGGCCCGTGTCATTGCTGGGCTTGCGCATGCCTCTCTGGCCTCGTAGGCGGATCGGCCACGTTCCGGGACGTGGTCACGTCGGGCTTCTCGAGGGGGGATCTCATGTCGGCTGCGGCCGGTTCGCTGTCTGTTCAACTTCTTGGACCGCTTCGGGTCTGGCGGGACGGTCAGGAATTAACCGTGGGACCGCCGAAGCAGCGCGCGCTGCTGGCGCTGCTCAGCACCCACCGGGGCACGGTGGTGGGCCCCAGTCAGATCATTGACGGTCTGTGGGGCCCGGCGGCGCCCAATACGGCTATGAATGGTGTGCACACCTATATAGCGGGTCTGCGCAGGGCCCTGGATCCCGCGCGCCGCGGACGTGAATCGGGAGGAATCCTGCTCTCCGTGGCGGGCGGGTACGAACTGCGGCTGCCCCTGGAGTCGGTGGACGCGCCGCAGTTCGTGCAGCAGTTCGCGGAGGCCAGGCGGCTGAGCGCGCAGGGGCGTCCCGACGCCGCCTTCGAGATGCTGGGCAAGGCGCTGGCGCTGTGGCGCGGGGACGCGCTCGCCGGGGTGCCCGGGCCGTTCGCGGCCCTGGAGCGGAGTCGGCTGCGCGAGATGCGGTTCTCCGCCGCGGAGGACTGGATCTCCGGAATGATCGCCGTCGGGCGCAGCGAGGAGGCGATCGTGGTGACGAGCGAGGCCGTCGCACAGGAACCGCTGAGGGAGAAGCTGCGCTGGCTGCTGATGCTGGCCCTCTACCGGTCCGGCCGGCAGGCGCACGCCCTCCAGGCGTACGGCGAGGCCCGCTGTCATCTGCGTGAGGAACTCGGCATCGAGCCCGGAGCCGAACTGCAGGACCTGCATGCCAGGATCCTGGCGGGCACGGTGGACGACGGTGCCACGCGGAGGCAGGCCCCGTCGGCCGGCCCGACCCTCGTGCAGACCCCCTCCCCGGCGGAGAGCGAGCGCGCCGTGCTGACCAGGATGGGGTTGAGCCCGCGTCAGCTCCCCTCGCGGGCGCGCATGTTCATCGGTCGTGACACGGAGCTGGAGCAGGTGTGCGCGCTGCTCGGCCGGGCGTATCCCGCGCGGGGCCGGGCCACCCCCATCGTCGCCATCGACGGCCGACCCGGGGTGGGCAAGAGCGCCCTGGCCCTCGAACTGGCGCACGAGTCGGCGGATCGTTTCCCTGACGGGCAGCTCTACGCGGACCTCGGCGGGACCGGTGAGTGTCCGACTCCCCCCTTCCACGTCCTGGGGAGGCTGCTGGAGAGTCTCGGCGTCGGCAGGGCGGACCTGCCCGTCGATCTGGACAGCCGGGCCATGCTGTACCGCAGCCTCCTGCACGACAGGCAGATGATGATCCTGCTGGACGACGCGGTGGACATGGAGCAGATCGGGCCGCTGGTCCCCCAGGGGTCGGCGTGCCTGATCGTCACCAGCCGCCGGCCGCAGCGCGGGCTGGTCGCGCGGTACGGCGCGCACCGCATCGGCCTCAAGCCGCTCTGTCCCGGCCCCGCCGCCGAACTTCTCGGCAAGCTCCTCGGCGGCGAGGGCGAGAGGGCGGCCGTCCACCAGCTGGCCGAGCTGTGCGGGCACCTCCCGTTGAGCGTCCGGATCACCGCCGCCGCGTTGTTGGAGGACCCCTACACCAGCCCTGAGCAGCTGGCGGCGCTCTACAAGGACCCGACGGTCCGGCTCGACCTGCTGACGGTCGCGGGCGACGACGGGATGAGCCTGCGCGCCTCGCTGACGGCCAGTTACCGCAGTCTGCCGAACGAAACGGCCCATCTGTTCCGGCTGCTGGGCAGGGTGGGCCTGGAAGAGGTCGGGGTGCCCGAATCCAGCCAGTTGTCGGGTGTGCACAGCTCCGAGGTCGCCGCTCGGCTCGAACTGCTTGCTGACCTGGGGTTGTTGGAGCGGATCGGAGCCGGCACCTACCGGCTCGACGACCTGACGCGCGTCTTCGCGATCGAGTGCGCGGAGGAGGAATGGGTCGCGCCGCGGCCCTCCTTGCTGCGTCGGGCGGCGAAGGCCGTGCCGGTCGACGGCGAGTTGCGCACCGGCTGACCGGTCCGGGCGGGGTGTCTTCACCCGTCCGGCTGAAAAGCACCCCCTAGGGCGCTTTCAGGGGGTGCGGGCCGGATGGGCCCGTGTTTTGATACGAGTCAGTCTCGTATCAAAAATCAGAAAGGGGGAGCTGTGTCCGCATCCGCAGTCTGGACCAGCCCGAAGCGCTGGTGGGCACTGGCCGTGCTGGTGATGTGCGTGCTGGTCAACGGCTTGGACGCGACGATCCTGTATGTGGCGATGCCTGAGCTCGTCGACTCGCTGGGCGCCTCCAACTCCGATCTCCAGTGGTTCCACAACGCGTATCTGCTGGTCTTCGCCAGTCTGATGCTGCCGTTCGGCGTGCTCGCCGACCGCATCGGGCGCAAACGGCTGCTCCTGGTGGGACTCGCGATCTTCGGCCTCTCGTCCGGCTACGCGATGATGGTGGACAGCTCCGGTGAACTGATCCTCGGGCGGGCGCTGATGGGTCTGGGGGCGGCGATCGTGACCCCGGTGTCCCTCGCCATGCTGCCGATCCTCTTCGCCCCGCAGGAACGGGCACGCGCGCTGGCCATCTGGTCCGCGGGCGTCGCCCTCGGCCTGCCGATCGGTCCGCTGGCCGGCGGCTGGCTGCTGGAGCACTTCTGGTGGGGATCGGTCTTCCTGATCAACATCCCGATCCTGGTCGCCGCCATGGCGGCCGGCTTCTACCTCTTCCCCGAGCACCGGGGCGTGCGCGAGCACGCCTTCGACTGGCAGGGGGCGGTGCTGTCCGCCCTCGGGCTCGGCGCCGTCACCTTCGCGCTGACCCAGGCGCCGGAGGAGGGCTGGCTGAGCGGCCGGACGCTGGGCGGTGCCGCGGCCGGTGCGGTGCTCCTGGTCCTGTTCGTCCTGCGCGAGCGGAGCACTGCGCACCCGCTGCTGAACGTGCGGTCCTTCGGCAACCGCTACTTCGGGGCCTCCATCTCGGCACTGCTGCTGGTGCACTTCGCGATGACCGGCTTCCTCTTCATGCTGAGCCCCTACCTCCAGGCCGTCCTCGGCAACTCCTCCTTCGGCACCGGCGTGCGGATGCTTCCGGTGGTGCTCGCGGTCATGGTCGGAGCGGGCACGGCCGAGCGGCTCGCGCCGCGGGTCGGTCCGCGCGGGCCCGTGGTGGCGGGGCTGTTGCTGATGGCCGTGGGACTGCTGGTCTTCTCGGCCACGGACGTCGACTCCGGTGAGTTCGCCGTCGCCGCCTGCCAGGTGCCGCTCGGCATCGGCATCGGCCTGACCCTGGCCATCGCCATGCACGCCGCGCTGGCCACCGCGTCCGACGAGAAGTCGGGTGAGGCGTCGGGCATCACCAGTGCCTTCCGGCAGGTCGGCGGGGTGATCGGTGTGGCCGTGCTCGGCAGCGTGCTCAGCACGGGGTACCGGGACGACATGGAGAGGTCCGTCGACGGCCTGCCCGCGGAGGCCGCCGACGCCGCCGAGGAGACGGTCGGCGCCGCGCTGGCCGTCGCGCAGAAGCTGGGGCCCGCGGGACAGGATCTGGCCGAAGCGGCCCGCCGGGCCTACGTGGACAGCATGGACGCCGCCTTGGTGGGCGGGGCCGTGGTGGTCTTCGCCCTCGCCGCCGTGGTCTTCGCCTGGATGCCGCGCCGGGCCGCGGAGCACGGCGCGGCCCCGTCCTCGGCCGAGACCTCCTCGCCCGTTACGGAGTCCGTATGATGGCTTGTTCGGAACGTGCACGGTCTACGACAGTGGTCATACCGAGAGGCTGACGGGATAGATGTACGAGACGCGTGAAGGTCGACATGCCACCTCCAGCCCTGTCGGGCGGCCGCGCAATCACCGTGCGGACGCCGCGATCCTGCAGGCCGCGGTGACAGTGCTGGGCGAGTCCGGCTTCCAGGGACTGACCATGGAACAGGTCGCCCGCCGGGCCGGAGTGGGGAGGGCCACCGTCTACCGGCGCTGGCACTCGAAGGAAGAGATGATCATCGGCGCGCTCGACACGCTGATGGCCGACTTCGACGTCGAGCCCAGCGGCGACCTTCACGAGGATCTGCTCGCCATGACGCGCTGGCTCCGGGACGGACTGCTCAACGCCCCCGAGGGCCGGCTCCTGCCGCATCTCGCGGCCCAGGCGGTCAGTGATCCCAACTTCCCGTCCAGCCACATGGACACCTGGGTCTGTCCCTGGCGCGACGCCGTCGAGGCGGTGTTCGTCCAGGGCCGGGCCGACGGCCTGGTCCGCCAGGACGTCAACCTCACCGCCGTCGTGGACATGCTCGCCGGCGTGGTGATCCTGCGCCTGTTCCTCGGGCAGGGCAAGCCGCTGACCGACGAGCAGATCCAGGAGATGATCGACGCGCTCCTCGGCGGTGTTCTGCTGTGACGCCCTTCTGTGTCTGAGACCGTCCCCGGACGGCAGTGACCGGCCCCGCCCGCCCCCGCGCACTCCAGAGAGACCGAGGGCGGGCCGGGGCCGGTCGCCTTTCGTGACCGATGGAGACTCCCGATGACCTCCCCCGCCCGTCCGCCCCTGTCGCCGCCGCGCCCGTTCGGTGAGATCCGCAGCTGGCCGGCCTCCTTCGCCGACCGCCTCACCTCCCCGCTGCCCGGCGTGACGGACTTCCTGCGCCTCGCGCTGCGCGGCCAGCGCCTGCGCCCGCCCGGCAGGACGCTCGCCCAGCTCGGCGACCTGCCCGTCGACCCCGCCCCCGTCCCCGAGGTCGCCCCCACGGACCTGTCCCTGACCTGGGCCGGGCACGCGAGCTGGGTCGTACGGGTCGGCGGCCTCACCGTGCTGACCGACCCGGTGTGGTCGAGCCGGATCGTCGGCACCCCGGAACGCGTCACCCCGGTCGGTGTGCCGTGGCGCGAGCTGCCGCACCTCGACGCCGTCGTCATCAGCCACAACCACTACGACCACCTCGACACCGCCACGCTCGACCGGCTGCCGCCGGACACCCCCCTCCTCGTGCCGGCGGGGCTCGGCGCGTGGATCCGCCGCCGGGGATTCACCCAGGTCGCCGAACTCGACTGGTGGGAGGCGGTGGAACTGCCCGGACCGCTCGGCCCGGTCCGGTTCGACCTGGTTCCCTCCCACCACTGGAGCCGGCGCGGACTGACCGACACCTGCCGCAGCCTGTGGGGTGGCTGGATGCTGACCGCCCCGGGCGGGCGCCGGGTCTACTTCGCGGGGGACACGGGATACGGCCACTGGTTCGAGGAGATCGGCCGGCGCTATCCCGGCATCGACCTGGCCATCCTGCCGATCGGCGCGTACGAGCCGCGCTGGATGCTCCGGTCCGTGCACACCTCTCCGGAGGAGGCCGTACGGGCCTGCGAGGACCTGGGGGCGACCATCATGGCGCCGATGCACTGGGCGACCTTCCTGCTGTCCGCGGAGCCGCCGCTGGAGCCGTTGCACCGGGTCCGCGCCGCCTGGGCACGGGCCGGACGGCCTCGGGACCACCTGTGGGACCTCGCCATCGGCGCGTCGAGGGTCCTGCAGGCCGGTCTGTAGCAGACGACCAGAACTCGTCCAGAGGAGCTGCAGACCTTCTCCAGGTGACTCAATGCAGACTGACGACGCGCAATACGGCGAGGGCTCGAATTCGCCGAATGCCGCGTAGCTTTCGCACCGCTCCAGGGTCTAGGGGAAGGTCACAAGCATGTCGTCAAGTCTTTACGGTATATCCGCCGACTACGACGTCGTCATCATCGGAGGAGGCCCGGCCGGAGCTACGACGGCCGGCCTTCTCGCAAAGCGCGGACACCGTGTCCTGGTGCTCGACCGGGAGCGGTTCCCGCGTTACCACGTCGGTGAGTCGCTCATCCCGGCGTTCATGCGGCCCATGGAGGAACTCGGCCTCACCGAGCGCATGGACCAGCGCGGTTTCGAGCGGAAGTACGGCGGAAGTCTGGTCTGGGGCAACAACCAGGTGCCGTGGAAGTTCGCCTTCCTCAAGGGCAAGCACCCGTACGCCTTCCACACGCGTCGCGCCGACCTCGACGCCCTCATCCTCGACCGGGCCCGCGAACTCGGCGCGCACATCGTCGAGGACGCCACCGTCAAGGACCCGATCGAGGAGGACGGCCGCGTCGTCGGCGTCCGCTACGCCCTGCGCGGCATGGACGGCCTGCGCGAGGTGCGGGCCGGCCTCGTCATCGACGCCTCCGGCCAGGCACGCGTCCTCAGCCGGCGGTACACCGACGTCAAGTGGCACGACCAGCTGCGCAACGTCGCCGTGTGGACGTACTACGACAACTGCGAGCGCCTCGAAGGCGACGAGTACACCAACATCCTGATCGAGGGCCTGGACGGCGGCTGGTTCTGGGCGATCCCGATCGACAAGGGGACCATCAGCGTCGGGTACGTCACCCGGGTGACCAGCGCGGGGGAGTCCGGGCAGTCCTTGGAGGAGCTGTTCCACGAGCAGCGCGACCGCACGGTCAAGCTCAGGAAGATGCTGGCCAACGCCCGGCAGTCGGCGGGTTTCCGCACCGCTCGGGACTGGTCGTACCACTCGGACCGCTTCTACGGCGACGGCTGGGTGCTGGTCGGCGACACGGCGGCCTTCGTGGACCCGCTGTTCTCCACGGGCGTCGCCCTCGCCTGCATGGCCGGCAGCACGCTCGCCAAGATCGTCGACCGGGTCATCAAGCACCCGGAGATCGAGACCAAGGCCCTGGACCGGTACGCCACCGCGTACTCCGGGTTCTTCGACGAGATCCGGGAATTCGTCGAGCGTTTCTACGACCAGACGAAGTACAAGGAGTTCTACCACAGCCTCGCCCAGGAGATGATCGACCCGGAGCACGAGCGGAAGCCCGCCGACGACTTCGTCACCCTCATCTCCGGCCTCAGCGGAAATCACCCGCTGTTCAACATCACGCTGGACGACCTCATCGCGGACCACTCGACACCGGAGCCGACGCAGTCCTGAACGAATTTCCTGGGGTAGCCGCCGGGTCGGTGCGACGGCTGCCCCAGCATCATTTTCGCGTGTGAAACACGCTGCAATCGAAGATGAGGACGGGGGAAATGAACAGCCATCAGTTACAGATTCTGTTTCTCGATCTAGCGATCATTCTCGTCATGGCGCGCGGACTCGGATACCTCGCCTCGCGCATCCAGCAGCCGCCGGTCGTGGGCGAGATCCTCGCGGGAGTGCTGCTCGGTCCGACCCTGCTCGACGGAGTACTGAGCGAGACCCTCTTCCCCGACGACGTCCGGCCCGTGCTGTCCGGCGTGGCGAATCTGGGCGTCGCCCTCTTCATGTTCGTGGTCGGCCTCGAGATCGAGGGCAGCCTCATGAAGGGCCACGGCCGGACCACCGTGGCGGCGGCGGTCGGTTCGACCGCCGTTCCCTTCCTGCTGGGCATCGGACTGGCCTTCGCTCTGCTGCCCGGGCACGAGCCCGCCGACCGCGGGACCTTCATCGTCTTCATCGGGCTCGCCGTGTCCGTGACCGCGTTCCCCGTGCTGGCCCGCATCCTCGCCGAACGAGGGCTGACCCGGACGGCGATCGGCGGCATCGCCCTGGCCGCGGCGGCGTTCGTCGACGTGGTCGCCTGGGCGGCGCTGGCCGCGGTCAACGCGTCGGTCGGCGCGGAGGGCAATCACCAGCTCGTCCTGCTCACGGTGCCCTACCTGGCCGGCATGCTCTTCGTCGTCCGGCCGCTGCTGCGCCGCGTGCTCGCCCCCGGCGACGAGGCGGCGAAGCCGGGCCCGCTCAAGTTCGCCGTCGTCCTGGTCGGCGCGCTGCTGTCGGCCGCGGCCACCGAGGCGATGGGCATGCACCACATCTTCGGTGCCTTCCTCTTCGGGCTGGTGGTGCCCCGCGAACGCGCGCAGGCCCTGCGCGCCGACATCCACGACCGCACGACGCACCTCACCTCGGTGCTGCTGCCCGTGTACTTCGTGGTGGCCGGCTTCCAGGTCGACCTGGGCGGCGTCGGGCTCACCGGCCTGCGGGAACTCTCCCTCATCCTCCTGGTGGCCATCGTCGGCAAGTTCGGCGGCACCTACCTCGGCGCCCGCGCCACGAAGCTGGCCCCCCGGCCCGCGGCCGCCCTCGCGGCCCTGATGAACACCCGGGGCCTCACCGAACTGGTCATCCTCGGTGTCGGTCTCCAACTCGGGCTGCTGGACAACTCGCTGTACTCGCTCATGGTCGTCATGGCCGTGGTGACGACGGTGATGACCGGCCCGCTCCTGAGCCTCATCAAGATCGACCGGTCCGGGACCGCGGCCGACGGGGCCACGCCCCGCGAACGGATCGGCGCGGCCCGGTAGGGACGGTCCCGCGGCGGCGCGGGCGTGCGGACGGAACGGCACAGGGACCGAAGGGATGACCCCACATGCACTTGGTCGAGCGGGACCAGGAGCTCGCCTCACTCACCGACATGATCCGAAGCAGCGCCCGCGGCGCGGGGCAGGTGGCCCTGGTGACCGGCGGCATCGGCTGCGGCAAGACCGCCCTGCTCGCCGAGATCGGCTCCCTCGCGAAGGAGCTGGACTTCGAGGTGCGCGGCGCGACCGGCTCGCTGGTCGAACGCCACACCCCCGGCGCGGTGCTCGGGCAGCTGCTGCGCGACATCGATCCGGCGCTGGTGGACCGGGCGGTGGCCGCCGGACCGGCCGGGAGAGCCGACCGTGCCCGGCACGGCACCGCGGGGACGGTCGCCCGGCTCGGTCCGGACACCCTCGACGCGGAGACGGGGCGCACCCTGCAGGACCTGTGCGCAGCCGTCGAGCGGCGGGCCCGGCGCGCCCCGCTGCTGCTGTGCCTGGACGACGTCCAGTTCATGGACGACCTGTCGCTGCACTGGGTGCTGCTGCTGATCCGCCGGCTCTCCGACGCGCCCCTCGCCCTCGTCATGACCGAGCGCGGGCTCTCCCGGCCGGCCGACCCCCGGCTGCGCGCGGAACTGCGCCGCCGCCCCGAGCACCGGCCGCTCGCCCTGCGGCGGCTCTCCGTCGACGGGGTCGCGGCCGTCCTCGTCCCGTACGTCGGTGCCGCCCTCGCCCCCCGGCTGGCCGCCGAATGCCACACGGTCAGCGGCGGCAACCCGCTGCTGGTCAGGGCTCTGGCGGAGGACAGCAGGCGCGGCGCGGCCGACACGGCCCACACCACCGGGCGCCTGGTCGTCGGGGACGCCTTCCTGGACGCCGTCACCGGCTGCCTGCACCGCGGCTGGCCCGCTCTGCTGCACATCGCCCAGGCCCTCGCCGTACTGCACGAGGACCCGGCCACGGCGCAGACCGTGGCCCGTCTCGCCGGGGTCGAGGACGCCGTACTGAGCCGCGGGCTGCGGGCGCTGGACGACGCCGGCCTGGTCGCCGACGGCCGGCTGCGCCACGCGGCCGCCGCGACCGCCGCCCTGGCCGGCTGCACCGGTGAGGAGCGCGCCCGGCTGCACCGACGCGCCGCCGAACTGTTGTACGAGGAAGGGGGTGCCCGCGTCCTCGACGTCGCCCGTCACCTCGTCGCGTCCGGCACGGCGACCGCGCCCTGGGCGGTGGACCAGCTCCGGGAGGCCGCCGAACGGCACCTGGCCCTCAGCCGTCCCGCGGAGGCCAAGCTGTGCCTCGAGGTCGCCCTGCGGCACTGCCAGGACGACGGCGAGCAACTGCGGCTCAAGGCGCTGCTGGCGGGCGCCACCTGGGTGCTGGACCCCACCATGGGGGCGCGGCACCTCGTCGAACTCGCCGACGCCCTCCGGGCCGGCCGGCTGCCCGACCAGTACGCCCTGGTGCTCGCCAAGTACCTGCTGTGGCACGGACGGTACGTCGAGGCCGCGGACGCCGTCGAGCGGATCGGACGCCGCGACGCGGGCATGACCGATCCGCTGGCCGCCGCCGAGGCCCGGGCCACCCGCGAGCTCCTCTCGGTCAGCTACCCCGGGCTGGTGCCCGCCGGCGGGACCGGTGCCGGCTCCGCGCGGCAGGTCTCCTTCGGCGGCGACCCGCGCATCCGGGGCGCGGCGGCCCTCTCCGACGTGCTGCGGCACGGCCCCCGCCAGGACGTGGTCGACTCCGCCGAGGCGGCCATGCGGGCGATGCGGCTGGGCCGCAGCACCCACGAGTGGCTGACCTGCGCCGTGTCCGCGCTGCTGTTCGCGGACCGCACGGAGGCCGCCGCGGCCTGGTGCGATCACTGGCTCGCCGAGGCGCGCGGCCGCCGGGTCCCGCTGTGGATCGCCGAATTCTCCTCGCTGCGGGCCGGCATCGCCCTGCGTCAGGGCAGGCCGCGCGAGGCCCGCGAGCTGGCCGAGGCCGCCCTCGCGCGGATCCCCGTGGAGAGCTGGGGCGTGTGCATCGGCGGACCGCTCGCCAACCTGATCCAGGCCAACACCGACCTCGGCGACCACGAGGCGGCCGCCGAGTACCTCGAAGTACCGCTGCCGCCGGGGTTGTTCGACAGCCGGTTCGGCCTGTACTACCTGCACGCCCGCGGACAGCACTACCTCGCCACCGAACAGCCCCGGGCCGCCCTCGACGACTTCAGCAACTGCGGTGCCCTCATGCGTGCCTGGGGACTGGACCAGCCGTCCCTCGTCCCCTGGCGGTCGGGTGCCGCCCGTGCCCACCTGGCCCTGGGCGACACCGACCGGGCGCACGCCCTGGCCCGGCAGCAGCTCGACCTGGCCGGGGACGCGCTGACCCGCACGCGCGGCATCTCCCTGCGGGTCCTCGCCGCCGCCGGGCGGCCTTCCCAGCGGGGCGCCCTGCTGAAGAGCGCCACGGCCATCCTGGAGCGGTCCGGGGACCGGCTCCAGCTGGCCGGTGCCCTCGCGGAACTGGCGGTCGCGCACCTGCGCTCCGGCCGGGACACCACGGCCGACGCGCTCGTGGAGCGGGCCGCGCGCCTGGCCGGCGAATGCGGCGCACCGGCTCTCGCCGCGGAGTTCACCCGCCTGCTGCCGACCCGGATGGCACCGCCGGGCGCGCGCGACACGGCGCCGACGCGTGCCCTGGACCTGCTCAGCCCGGCCGAGCAGCGCGTCGCCTCGCTGGCCGCCGAAGGGCTCAGCAACAAGGAGATCTCCGCACGCCTCGGCGTCACCGTCAGCACCGTCGAACAGCACCTGACACGGATCTTCCGCAAGCTCGGCGTCCGTACCCGCGGCGATCTCCGCCGGGACCGGGCCCTGGCCGGGTGAACCGCCCGGGTCCCGCTGCCCGTCAGGGGCAGCCACCACCACCCCACGAGGAGGGTCAGGAACCCCATGAACCGCAGTGACCAATACGATGTGGCGATCCTCGGCAGCGGCATGGCCGGGGGAATGCTGGGCGCCGTCCTGGCACGGAACGGCGTCAAGGTGCTGCTCCTCGACGCCGGCACCCACCCGCGGTTCGCCGTCGGGGAATCGACCATCCCCTACACCTCGGGCATGACCAGGCTCATCGCCGACCGCTACCGGGTGCCCGAGCTGCGCGCGCTGTCGAGCTTCAAGGGCATCCGCGAGCACGTCTCGCGCAACTGCGGCCAGAAGCAGAACTTCGGCTTCGTCTACCACCGCGAGGGTTCCCCGCAGGACTGGCAGGAGATCAACCAGCTGGTGGTCCCCTCCGTGCTGCGCACCGAGACCCACCTGTTCCGTCAGGACATCGACGCGTACCTGTTCCACGTGGCCGTCAAGTACGGCGCCCATCCGCGGCTCGGCACCCGGATCGTGGACGTCGAGACCGACCCGGACACCGGCGTGGTCCTGCGCACCGACGGCGGCGAGGAGTTCCGCGCGCACTACGTGGTCGACGGCAGCGGCTTCCGCTCTCCGCTGGCCGAGAAGTTCGCCCTGCGCGAGACGCCCACCCGGGCGAGGACCCACTCCCGGTGCCTGTTCACCCACATGATCGGGGTCGAGCCCTTCGACAAGGCGCCGGCGGCCCGCCGCCACGACCAGCCCAACCCCTGGCACCACGGCACCCTGCACCACGTCTTCGACGGCGGCTGGCTGTGGGTGATCCCCTTCGACAACAACGCCGACTCGCTCAACCCGCTGTGCAGCGTGGGCCTCACCCTTGATCCCCGCGTCCACCCCAAGGGCGACCGCACCCCGCAGCAGGAGTTCGACGACTTCCTGGCCCGGTTCCCGGAGATCGCGCACCAGTTCCGCGAGGCGAAGGCGGTCCGCCCCTGGGTGTCGACCGGCAGGCTCCAGTACTCGGCCAAGCAGGTGGTCGGCGAGCGGTTCTGCCTCACCTCGCACGCGGCCGGCTTCATCGACGCCCTGTACTCCCGCGGCCTCACCAACACGATGGAACTCGTCAACGCCCTCGGCTGGCGCCTCATCGCGGCCAGCAAGGACGGCGACTGGTCCATGGAGAGGTTCGGCTACCTGGAGGACCTCCAGCAGGGCCTGTTCGACTTCCACGACGACATCGTCTACAGCTCCTTCGTCGGGTTCCGCGACTACGAGCTGTGGAACGCCGTCAACCGCACCTGGATGCTCGGCACCATGCTCGGCAACGTCATGCTGGAGGACGCCTACTACCGCTTCGAGCGCACCGGCGACGACGGCGTCTTCCGGGAGCTGGAGCAGCACGGACACCCCGGCTCCCCGCTCCCGGTGAGCGCCGGCTTCACCCGTATGGGACCCCTCACCAGGGAGCTGTGCGAGGCGGTCGACCAGGGCACGGAGAGCCCCGGAGAGGCGGCCCGGAAGATCCTGTCCTATGTCCGGGACGCCGACTTCATCGCGCCGTCGTTCAAGTTCGGGGAGCGCGACACCCGCTGCTTCGCCATGTCGCCGGCCAAGATGGCGATGAACGCGCGCTGGTGCCGCAAGGACGCGCCGCCGGAGATCGGCCCCCGCATGATCAACGCGAGCAAGGGGCTCGTGCGCATGCGGCTGCGCGCCGGGAAATAGCCGGCCGCCGCACCCCCTATGCCCCCGTCAGGGGGCAGCGGGAGAACCCCCCGTTCCGCGCGGCAGGGGGTTCTCCCGGGCCCGGTGCTCTTCCTAGCCTGGAACCAGACGAGTTCACGGATATCCGGTCCCGCTCAGGGACCGTCGAGGTCCGCGCCCACCACGCCGTCGGCACCCGCGAGTGAGGTCCCAGGCCGAGCCCGGCACTACTCCCAGGACGAAAAGGCAGCGAATGAACGCGCATTCCACACCTGATCCCGAAGGGCTGATCGCCGTCGTCGGGATGGCCGGCCGCTTCCCCGGAGCCCCGGACGTCGACAGTCTGTGGCATCTCCTGATGAACCGTCAGGAAGCCATCGTGCCGGTGCCGTCCGACCGCTGGGACGCCTCCGCGCAACTGGACCCCCGGCTGCGCATCCCGGCGGTCGGCGGCTTCCTCGACGACATCGACCTCTTCGACGCCGGATTCTTCGGGATCTCCCCGCGCGAGGCGGCCGCCATGGACCCCCAGCAGCGGCTGCTCCTGGAGGTCGGCTGGCGGGCACTGGAGGACGCCGGGCAGCGGGCGAGCGACCTCGCGGGCTCGCGGACCGGGGTCTACGTCGCCACCGTCTGGCACGACTACGAGCTGCTCAGGAAGGCGCGCGGCGCCCTGCACACCTCCCACTCGCTGGTCGGCACCGGCCGGGACATCCTCGCCAACCGGCTCTCGTACCTCATGAAGCTGCGCGGCCCGAGCCTCGCCGTCGACACCGGCTGCTCCTCCGGGCTCGTCGGACTCGACCTGGCCGCCCGCGCCCTGCGCGCCGGCGACATCGAGGCGGCCATCGTCGGCAGTACGAACCTGATGATGGACCCGCACGTCAGCATCGGCCTCACCCACTTCGGCGGGCTCTCCCCGGACGGCCGCTGCGCCTCCTTCGCGAAGTCCGCCAACGGCTTCGTCCGCGGTGAGGGCGTCGCCGCCGTGTACCTGAAGACGCTCGCCCGCGCGCTGCGCGACGGCGACCGGGTGCACGGCGTCCTGGTGAGCACCCTGACCAACAACGACGGAGGCGGCCACAGCCTGGTCAGCCCCAGCCAGGAGGGCCAGGAGGACCTGCTGCGCCGCAGCTACGGGGAGCACACCGTGCCGGCCGCCGCCCTGTCGTACGTCGAGGCACACGGCACCGGGACCAAGCGCGGCGACCCCACGGAGGCCGGCGCGCTCGGCGCGGTCCTCGGCCGGGCCCGTCCGGCCGGCGACCCGCTGCCGATCGGGTCGGTGAAGACCAACATCGGTCACCTGGAGGGGAGTTCCGGCCTGGCCGGACTGATCAAGGTCCTGCTCTCCCTGCGTCACCGCACGGTCCCGCCGTCCCTGCACGCCGAGGAACTCAACCCCGACATCCCGTTCGAGGACCTCAACCTGACCGTGCTGCGCGAACCGCTCGCCCTGCCCGCCGAAGGACCGGTCCTCCTCGGGGTGAACTCCTTCGGCTGGGGCGGCACCAACGCCCACGTGGTCGTCTCGTCCCCGCCGGAGACCCGGCCCGCGGCCCGCCGCGACCGGTCCGACGAGACCGCGGTGCCCCCCGTGGTCACCCTGTCCGCGAAGCGCGCACCGGTGCTCGCCCGCCGGGCGGCCCAGCTCCGGGACGCGCTCGGCGCCCGCGGGGAGCACGAGGCCGCCGAACTGGCCGGCACGCTGGCCTGGCGCCGCGACCACTTCCCGGAGCGGGCCGCGTTCGTCGCCGAGGACCTCCGGCAGGCCGCCGCCGGTCTCGCCGCCCTCGACGGCCCCGTCGCCGCGGACGCCGACGTGGTCACCGGACGGGCCGTGCCGCACGGCCGCACCGCCTTCGTCTTCCCCGGACAGGGTTCGCAGTGGCGGGAGATGGGCGTGGCCCTCTACCGGGACAGCGCCCTGTTCGCCTCGGTCGTCGACCGCTGCGCCAAGGCCCTCGCCCCGCACGTCGACTGGGACCTGACCGACGTGTTCGCCCCGGACGCGGACGCGGGCCCCGACGCGGTCGCTCACACCTGGACCACCCGCACCGACGTCCTCCAGCCGGCGCTGTGGGCGATGTCCCTGGGGCTGGCCGAGCTGTGGCGTGCCGCGGGTGTCACCCCCGACGTCGTGCTCGGCACCAGCCAGGGCGAGATCACCGCCGCCACCTTCGCCGGCGTCCTGTCCCTGGACGACGCCGCCCTCGTCCTCGCCCGGCGCGGCGCGCTGATCGCCCAGCGGGTGTCCGGCCGCGGACTGATGCTCGCCGTCGACCTCGACCGCGAGGCCGCCGAGCGCGCGCTGGAGGGGTTCGAGGACCTCGTCTCCTTCGCCGCGCACAACGGCCCGCACTCCTGCGTCCTGTCCGGGGACCGCGACTACGTCCTCGCGCTGAAGGAACTGCTGGAGGCCGAGGGCACGTACTGCGCCCTGGTCGACATCGACTACGCCTCCCACAGCGCCGGCATGGGCGTCCTGCGCGAGGACCTCATCACCGGGCTCGCCCCGATCCGGCCCGCCGGGGGCGACGTCCCCCTCATGTCGACCGTCGAGGCCCGTGTCGTCGACGGCGGCGCCCTGGGCCCCGACTACTGGGTCCGCAACCTGTGCGAGCCCATCGAGCTGGTCTCCGCGATGGACGCCCTCTTCGACGGCGGCGTGACCCACGTGGTGGAGATCAGCCCGCACCCCGTCCTGCAGCCGGCCCTGGAACAGCAGACCGCCGTACGCGAGGAGCCCCTGGCGCTGCTCACCACCCTGCGCCGCGGGCACGGCGGCACCCGGGACGTCGCCCGCGCCTTCGCCCGCGCCTACACCGCCGGCCTGGAACCCTTCGGCACACTGCCCCGCGACGGCCGCTTCCCGGTACCCGCCTACCCCTTGGAGCGCGAGAGCTTCTGGCCCGCCGACAACCGCCGGACCAGCGACGCCGCGCAGGGGTTCGAGGCACCGCTCACCCCCGCCCCCGGCCGCCCCGGCGTGTGGCACGGCGCCCTGGAGCTGTCCCCCCTCACCCAGCCCTGGCTCACCGACCACAAGCTCTACGACACCGCGCTGCTCCCGGGCACCGGCATGCTCGCGCTGGCCCTGCACACCGCGCTGGCCCGCACGGGCGCACTGCCCGGCCGGCTCGTCGACGTCTCCTTCCGCAAGGAGGTGACGATCGGCGCGGAACCGGTCCGCTTCACCACCGAGTGGCAGGACTCGCCCGGCGGCGGGGGCACCTTCCGGCTGCTGTCCCTGCCGCCCGGTGCCACCGAGTGGGACGTCGTCGCGACCGCCGGGGCCGTCTCCGGCACCGACGCCCCGGACGGCTTCGGCCTCCCCGACTGGGCCGACGAGGCCGCGGTCGAGGACCCCGGCGAGTTCTACCGCCGCTGCTCCGCCCGCGGCCAGAACTACGGGCCGGCGTTCCGGGCGGTGCGCTCCCTGCGGCGGCACCCGTCGGGCGACGAGGCCCTCGGCGAGATCCGGCTCCCGGAGGAGCTGTGGGCCGGCCTGCGGCCCCGGGTCCCGCACCCGGTGCTGTGGGACGGGGCGCTCCAGGTCGCCCTGCTGCTCGACGACGGCTCCGAGGCGCTGATGCCGACCGCCGTACGCGCCGTCCACGTGCTGCCCGCAGGCGACGAACCCGTCACCGAACTCCACTCCCACGTCCTGCGCCGGCCCGACGGCACCGTCGACGTCCGCGTCCTCACCGGCGACCGGCGTCCGCTGCTGGTGATGGAAGGGCTCGTCCTGCGGTCCCTGCCCACCTCGGACGGCCGCGACGCGGACGCCGACCGGCTGCACCGCGTCCACTGGGCCGACGTCACCGGTGCGCGGCCCCGCGACGCCGGTCCGGCCGCGGCCGGCCGCTGGGTCGTCTGCGGCGGCACGGGCGGCACCCGGGACCTGGCCGACGCCCTCCGCGCGGCCGGCGCCGAGGTCACCACGGTGGACGACCCGGCCCGGCCGGAGAACTCCCTCACGGGCGACGTCGACGGCGTCGTCTTCCTCGCACCGCGCGCCTGTGTCGGTCCCGACGCCCAGCAGCGCGGACTCGCCCACCTCACCGCCGTGGTCCGCGTGTGCGCGGCCCTGCCCTCGCTGCCCCGGCTCACCGTGCTCACCGACCGGGCCCAGAGCGTCACGGCGACCGAGACGCCCGATCCGGGCGCCGCCCTGTACTGGGGCTACGGGCGGGTGCTGCAACGCGAGCACTCCGAACTGCGGCCGCGGCTCGTCGACGTGGACGGCTCCCACCCCGACTGGGCCGAGGAGTGCGGCCGCGCCCTGCTCGACGACGGCGCCGACGACCAGCTCGCCCTGCGCGGCGACCGCCGGCTGGCCGCCCGGATCGTCCGGGGCGGCGACACGGCCGACGCCGACGGCACCGCACGCCCCGCCTGGCGCACCGGCCCCCAGCCCTTCCGGCTGGGCGCCGCCCACCGAGGCACCTCCACGACGGCCGAGTTCCTCCCGCACCCACCGCCGGTGCCCGGCCCCGGCCAGGTCGTCATCGAGACCACGGCCGCCGCCGTGTCACCCGCCGACCTCCGCGACCTCGCGGAGATGCACGCCGGACGGGCCCCCGGGACCCTGCCGCTCGGCCGCGAATGCGCCGGCCGGATCGGCGCGGTGGGACCCGGCGTGAGCGGGCTGCACCCCGGGGACCGGGTCGCCGCCGTGGCGTCCGGTGCGCTCGCCGGGCACGTGCTCGCCGAGGCGGCCCACGTCGTCCGGCTGCCCGACCGGCTCGACGACACCGAGGCCACCGCCCTGACCCTCCCGGCCGTCACCGCCTGGTACGCACTGACCCACGTCGGCCGGCTGGCGCAGGGCGACACCGTACTGATCCACACCCCGGCCCTGCCGGACGCGCTCGCCGCCGTGCAGATCGCCCGCAGCCGGGGCGCCGTCCCGCTGGCCGTCGTCGACGGAGCGTCCCGGCACGCCGAGGCGCTGCGCGCCGCCGGCGCCCGGGAAGTCCTCGACACCGCCGACCCGGACTGGCCGTCGGCCGTCGCGGCGACCGCCGGCGAGGGCGTCGACGTGGTCCTCGGCCCGCGCGGCGGAACGACCGCCTCCCACGCCTGGGACCTCCTGGCCCCGGACGGACGCTATGTCGAGGACGTCACCCGGGCGGTCCCGTCCGCCCCGGCCCCCGAGGAACAGCCGCTGCCCGCCGGAGCCACGTTCGGCTCGGCCGACCTGGACGCGCTGCGGGTCCGCCGCCCCGCCCTGTTCGCCCGGCTGCTGGCCGACGTCTGGGCACTGGCCGCCGACGGCCGGATCGCCGCCCCGCCGCTGCGGACGTACGACTGCGCCCGGGCCACCGGCACGACCGCCGACCTGGACCACGACCCGTACGGCCCCCGGCTCGTGCTCACCGGGCTCACCGAGGTCGCGCACGTGGCGCCCGAACCCCTCCCCGGCGGACGGTTCCGCGCGGACGGCGCCTACCTGATCACCGGTGGTCTCGGCGCCCTCGGTCTCTCCCTCGCCGAGTTCCTCGCCGCGCGGGGCGCCGGCACGCTCGTGCTGGTCGGCCGGTCCGCGCCCTCGGCCGAGACCGCCGCCCGGCTGGCGGCCCTGCGCTCCGGGGGGACCGTGGTCCACACCCCGCGCTGCGACGTGAGCGACCGCGCCGCCCTGCGCCGGACCCTCGACGGCCTGCGCGAGCGGGGTCTGCCGTCGCTGCGCGGTGTCGTGCACGCGGCCGGCGTGGTCTCCGACGCCACCATCGGCCGCATGACGCCGCGCCGGCTCGCCAAGGTGCTGCAGCCCAAGGTGGACGGCGTGCTCGGTCTGGAGGCCGCGACCGGACAGGAGCCGCTGGACTTCTTCGTCCTGTTCTCCTCCGTCGCGGCCCTCGTCGGCAACCCGGGACAGGCCGCCTACGCCGCGGCCAACGCCTACCTCGACGCCGCCGCCGCGGCGCGCCGCAGCCGCGGGCTGCCCGCGCTCAGCGTGCAGTGGGGGCCGTTCGCGGAGATCGGCCTGGCCGCGCGCAGCCAGGAGGCCGGCGCCCGCCTCGGGGACCGCGGAATGGGCAGCTTCCCGGCCGACGAGGCCTGGGCCGCCCTGACCCGCCTGCTCACCGAGGACCGGCCCGTCCACGGCTACGTCCCCCTCGACCTGCGCCGCTGGTTCGAGGCCGCCCCCGACACGGTCGCCCTGAGCGCCTGGCGCGACCTGCACGAGGCCCTGCGGGACGACGGCTCCGTCACCGCCGGGAGCGCCTTCGCGACCGGCCTGCTGGAGACACCCGAGGAGGAGCGCCACGGTCTGGTGGAGGCCAAGGTCCGCGAACTCGCCGCCCAGGTGCTGCGCCTCAGCCCCGAACGACTCGACCGCGACACCCTGTTCGAGTCCCTCGGCCTGGACTCGCTGATGAGCCTCGAACTGCGCAACCGGCTGGAGGCCGCCTTCGGGCTGCGCCTGTCGCCGACCCTCATGTGGACGTACGGCACGCTCCGCACCCTCGCCAAGGCCCTGACCGAGCAGGTCGCCCGATCGCAGGAGGCCCGGTGAGCGCCGACCGGACCACCCCGCCGGCCCCCGTCCCGCCACGACCGCAAGGAACCCCGATGCACGAGACAAGCGCCTCCGAGGGAGGCAGGCAGACACCGCTCACCCGGGCCCTGGACACCATCCGCTCCCTGCGGCAGCAGCTCGGCGAGCAGCAGGGCAACCAGCCCGTCGCGATCATCGGCGCGGGGCTGAGGCTGCCGGGCGGCATCGACACGCTCGACGCGTACTGGAGCGCCCTCGCCGAAGGCCGTGACCTGGTGCGCCCCATGCCGGAGCACCGCAAGGGCCCCTTCGCCGACGCCTGGCGGGGGCTGCCCCAGCGCGGCGGCTTCCTCGACGAGGTCCTCGACTTCGACGCGGGATTCTTCGGCATCAGCCCCCGCGAGGCCCGCCACCTGGACCCGCAGCACCGGCTCCTGCTGGAGGTCGCCTGGGAGGCCCTGGAGCACGCGGCCGTCCCGGCGGGGAGGCTCGCCGAGGCCCGGGCCGGTCTCTACCTGGGCGTGATGTGGCAGGACTACCGGGAATGGTGCGAGGGGGAACCCGACGCCTACTGGGCCACCGGGAACGGGCACAACTTCGCCGCCGGCCGGGTGGCCTACGCCCTGGGCCTGACCGGTCCCACCATGACCGTCGACACGGCCTGTTCGTCCTCCCTGGTCGCCGTGCACCTGGCGGTGCAGGCGCTGCGCCGGGGCGAGTGCGAACTCGCCTTCGCCGCGGGCGCCAACCTCATCATGTCGCCGCAGACCATGCGGCTGGTGCAGGAGACCCGCTCGCTGTCGCCGGACGGCCTGTGCAAGACGTTCGACTCCCGGGCCAACGGCTTCACTCGCGGCGAGGGCGTGGGCGTGGTGCTGCTGAAGCGTCTCGACCACGCCCTGCGCGACGGGGACCGGGTGCTCGGCGTGATCCGGGGCACGTCCGTCAACCAGGACGGCCGCTCCAGCGGCTTCACCGCGCCGAACGTCCTCGCTCAGGTGTCGCTGATCGAGGCGGCCCTGGCGGACGCCGGGCTGGAGCCCGCGGCCGTCGGCTACGCGGAGACCCACGGCACCGGCACCCCCCTGGGGGATCCGATCGAGATGGACGCGCTGGCCACCGCCCTGGGCCGGCGCAACGGCGGCGCGCCGCTGCCGGTCGGCGCGGTGAAGACCAACTTCGGACACCTCGAGGGCACCGCCGGAGTGGCCGGGCTGATCAAGGCGATGCTGTGCGTCTCGCGCCGCCAGGTGCCCCCCGTCGTCCACTTCCGCCACCTCAACCCGCGGATCGACCTGTCCGGCACCGGGATGACGGTGCCCGACACGCTGGGGGAGTGGTCCCCGCTGTCCGGTGACTGCGCCTCGGTCAGTTCGTTCGGGATGAGCGGCACCAACGCGCACGCGATCGTCGGACCGCTGTCGGCCGACGAGGCGCCGGCCCGCCCCGCCGACGGGGCCGCGCCCGTCGCGGTCACCGGCTTCGCCGTCTCCGCGAAGACCGAGGAGGCGCTGCGGGCGCGCGCCGCCCAGTACGCCGGCGCGCTGGACGCCCTCCCCGCCGCCGACTACCCGGCCTTCGCGCACACCGCGACCGCCGGACGCACGCCCATGGACGTGCGCGCGACCATCACGGCGGCCGACCCCCGCTCCGCCGCCGAGGCCCTGCGGGCGCTCGCCGAGGGACGCCCGGTGCCGGAGGTGGCGGTCACCGGGACCCAGGACGGTGCGCGGGACGTTCCCGGGACCGGTGCCGACCTGCCCCGCGGGATCGTCGACCTGCCCCCCTACCCGTGGCAGCGCAGCCGGTTCGCACCGCGGACGCGGGCGGTCCCCCCGGATGCCGCCGCCACCGCCGGCCGGGAGGACACGGCTCCGGCCGCCTCCGGTGTGCCGCTCGTGCACGAGGTGGCGTGGCGGCCCCAGACCCCCTCGGCCCCCTCGGCCGCGGGCTCCGTCGTCCTCGCCGGCGACGACGAGGACCTCCTTGTCGCGCTGGCCGGCCGGGCCGCCGCACGGGGCCTGACAGGCACCGTGCTCGCACCGTCCGCCGCGGACCTGCCCGACGGCTGGCGGTACGCACGGCTCCCCGCGGACGCCGCCGCGTGGGCCGCCGGCCAGGACGCGGCCCCCGGGGCCGGCAGCCCCCTCGTCCTGGCCCTGCGCGCCACCCCGCTCCCCGGGAGCGACGGCGCTCCGGACACGGCGAGCGACGCCGCGGAGCCGGGAGCCGCTCTGTGCGCGGCGGTGACGGCCGCGGTCGCCGCGTCCGCCCGCGGAGGCGGCCCCCGGGTGTTCGCCCTGACCCGGGCCGTGTGCCGGACCAGGCCGCAGGACACCACGGTGGCGACCGACCACGGCCTCCTGCACGGCCTGGGGCCCGTCCTCGGCCTCGAACTCGGAGCCGGCTGGGGCGGTGTCGTCGACCTGCCCGCCGACCCGGACGACGCGGATCTCGACGCCCTGCTGTCCTTCGTCACGCGGGAGAGCGACGGCGCCGCCCGCGGGGAGGCGGCCGAGGACCGGGCCGCCGTCCGCGACGGCGCGGTCCTGACGGCCCGCCTCGTCGAGACCGCCGCGACCACCGAACCGCTGCGGGTGGTCCCCGAGGCCACCTACGTCGTCACCGGCGGTCTCGGCGGCGTCGGCCGCGAGCTGACCTCCGAGCTGGTCGCCCGCGGTGCCCGGCACCTCCTGCTCATCGGCCGGCGGACGCGGGAGGACCTGGCCCCCGAGGCACGGGAGCTGCTCGACGACCTCGGCGCCGCGGGCGTCGAGGCGGTCTACCGGCCGGGCGGGTGCGACACCCCGGAGGCCGTGGCCGCTGCCTGCTCCGCTTTGGAGGGCATGCCGCCCGTGCGGGGCGTGCTGCACGCGGCGGGCACGCTGGAGCGCGTACCGGCCGAGGAGACCGGCGTCCCGCAGTTCGCCGCCGCCCTGCGCGGCAAGTTCGCGGGGGCCTGGCTGCTGCACCGTGCCTCGCTCGACTGGCCGCTGGACTTCTTCGCCACGATCTCCTCGGTCTCGGCCGTGTGGGGCACCGACCGGTGCGCCGGCTACGCCGCGGCCAACGGCGGCCTCGACGCCCTCGTGGCACACCGCGCGGGCCGGGGCCTGCCCGCGGTCAGCATCGCGTACGGGCCCTGGGACCTGGGCGAGTCGGGCATGGCCGACTCCGCCAGCCGCGGCACCTTCGCCCGGCTGGGCGTGGGCGCCCTCGACGCGGCCGTCGGCCGTGCCGCGCTCGCCGCGTCCCCCGCCGTCTCCGGACACGTCGTCGTCTGCCCGTTGGACACGCCCCGGTTCCGCTCGGTCATGTCCCGCTTCCGGGCCCGCGGCCTGTTCTCCGCGGACCTGCCGGACCCGGCGCGGGAAGAGGCCGCGGCGGCCGACCGCGAACCGTCGGTCGTGGCCGGCCTGGCGGCGGTGCCCGAGCGCGGCCGGCCGGCCGCGGCCCGCGCCCACGTGGCCCGGATCGTCGCCGCCCAGCTCGGCTTCGAGTCCGCGGGGGCCGTCAAGGACGACACCGGCTTCTTCGACCTGGGCCTGGACTCGATCATGGCCGTGGACCTGGTCGGACGCCTGGGCCAGGCCTTCGAGGTCGCCCTGCGCGCGGCCGACGTGTTCGACCACCCCACGGTCACCCGGATGGCGGAGTACCTGCTCACCGGCGCTCCCGCCGCGGCCCCGGCGCCCGCCCCCACCACGGTCCCGGCGCCCGCCCCCGCGCCGGAAACGGCCCCGCCCGTGCACGGGCGGCGGCCGGCCCCCGCCGCCACGCCGTACGACACCCCCGGCGAGCCCTCGAGCACCGCACACGAGCCGATCGCCATCATCGGCATGGCGGGCCGGTTCCCGCAGGCCGACTCCGTCGAGGACCTGTGGACCCTGCTCCGTGAGGGCCGCGACGCGGTGGGCCCCGTCCCCGAGGGCCGGTACGACACCGCCGCCTTCCACGGCGACGACGCCCCCGAGCCCGGCCGGATCACCACCGACCAGGGCGGCTTCCTCACGGACATCGCGCGGTTCGACGCCGCCTTCTTCGGCATCCCCGGCCGCGAGGCGGAGAACCTCGACCCGCAGCAACGGCTGCTCCTGGAGTCCGCCTGGCACGCCCTGGAGGACGCCGGCACCGACCCGCACACGCTGCGCGGCACCCGCACCGGCGTCTTCGTCGGCGTCAGTTACGCCGACTACGCCCGGGTGCTCGCCGCAACCGGTGCCGAGCACCTCGACGCCTACTACAGCACCGGCACCTCGCTCAACGCCGCCGCAGGCCGCCTGGCGTACACCCTCGGGCTGAACGGCCCCGCGATGGCCGTGGACACCGCCTGCTCGTCCTCCCTCGTCGCCCTGCACCTCGCGGTGCGATCGCTGCGCGGCGGCGAGTCGGACGCGGTGCTGGCCGGCGGGGTCAACGTCATCCTCGACCCGATGGCCTCCGTCTCCGCCAGCCGCGCGCACATGCTGTCGCCCGACGGACGCTGCCGGACGTTCTCGGCCGACGCCAACGGCTTCGTGCGCGCCGAGGGCTGCGGAGTGCTCGTCCTCAAGCGGCTCACCGACGCCCGGCGCGACGGCGACCGCGTGCTCGCCGTGATCCGCGGCACCGCCGTCAACCAGGACGGTGCCTCCTCCGGGCTCACCGCCCCCAGCGGCACGGCCCAGCAGGCCCTGCTCGCCGACGCCCTCGCCGACGCCCGCGTCACCGGCTCCCAGGTCTCCTACCTGGAAGCGCACGGGACCGGGACCGCCCTGGGCGACCCCATCGAACTGGGCGCGGCCTGGCGGGTCCTGGGGCCGGACCGCAAGCCCGGCGAGCCGCTCCACATCGGCTCCGTCAAGAGCAACATCGGTCACTGCGAGTCGGCCGCCGGGATGGCGGCCGTCTTCAAGACCGTGCTCGCCTTGAGACACGATCTCATCCCGGCCAACCTCCACTTCGCGGCACCCAATCCGCACGTGGACTGGGCGGAGATGAACGTCCGGGTGGTGGACACCCCCACCCCCTGGCGTTCCGGCGCGGCCCCGCGCGTGGCCGGCGTCTCCGGTTTCGGACTCACCGGGACCAACGCGCACGTGGTGCTCGCCGACGCACCGGCCGGGTCCTCCGCCGCCACGAACGGCGCCCCGGCCGGCAGTCCGCACCTCATCCCCCTGTCCGCGCCCGACGCGGCGGGCCTGGAGCGGCTCTCCGCGGCCTGGCGCGAGCGGCTGACCGCCGCCGGCGACGAGGAACTGGCGGGCCTGGCCGCCACCGCGTCCGCGGGCCGCGCCCACTTCCCGTACCGCCGCGCCCTGCTGGGCGACACCCGGGACAGACTCCTCGCCCAGCTCGCGGACCCGCTCCCGGATCGCCGGACCACCGGCCGCCCGCGCATCGCCTTCCTGTTCTCCGGACAGGGCAGTCAGCGCTTCGGCATGGGCCGCGAACTGTACGAGACCGAGACGGTCTTCCGGGAGGTCTTCGACCGCTGCGACCGCGAACTCGCCCCCGTCCTGGGCGGTTCCCTCGTGGAACTCGTCCTCTACGGCGACGATCCGCGGGCCGTGAACGAGACCCGGGTGACGCAGCCGGCCCTGTTCGCCCTGGAGAGCGCGCTGGCCGCCCTGTGGGAATCCTGGGGCGTCACCCCGGACGTGGTGATGGGCCACAGCGTCGGCGAGGTCGCCGCCGCGGTCCACGCCGGGGTGACGGACCTGTCGTCCGGGCTGCGGCTGATCGCCCGGCGGGCCGAGCTGATGCAGGGCACCCGGCGCGGCGCCATGCTGTCCGTCCGCGCCTCCGAGGAGCAGGTGCTCGCCCTGCTGGCGGACATCCCCCTCGACATCGCGGCCGTCAACGCCCCGGACGCCACCGTGGTGGCCGGCGCCCCGGAGGAGATCGAGCGGTTCGCCGCCCGGCTCACCGAGCACGGGGTGCGCGGCGTCCGGCTCACCGTCTCGCACGCCTTCCACTCCCGGCTGCTGGACCCGGTCCTGCCGGGCCTGCGCGAGACCGCCGCCGCGCTGGACCTCACCGACCCGCGCACCCCGCTGATCTCCAACCTCACCGGCACGCCCGCCGAGCCCGGCACCATCGACGCGGAGTACTGGGTGCGGCACGCCCGCAACCCCGTCCGCTTCCACGACGGTGCGCGGCGGCTCGCCGAGCAGAAGGTGGACGTCTGCCTGGAGATCGGTCCGGACGCCACCCTGGTGAACCTGGTGCGCGCGGTGGACCCGGCCCCGGCGGGCACCCTGCTGCCCTCGCTGCGGCGCGGGACCGGGGACCGGGCCGCCATGGCCGCCGCCGCCAAGGAGCTGTACGAACTCGGTCAGGACGTCGACTGGGCGGCCGTGCAGGCGCCGCGCCGCATCCCGCGCGCGGCGGCCCCGCTCTACCCGTTCGCCGCGACCTCCTACTGGCGGGGCGCCGGCCAGGACGGCACCCCGGCCGCTCCGTCCGCCGCACCGGACCGGCGGCCCGTGCCCGGAGCCGTTCCGGCCGGTCCGCCGTGGGGCACCGAACTGCGCTCACCGGCGATCCAGGGGCGGGTGTTCGTCACCGAACGCAGCACCGTGTACCCGCCGCACCTCGACGACCACCGGCTGTTCGGCACCGTCCAGGTGGCCGGGGCGTCCCAGACCGCCACGGTGCTGTCCGCGCTGGGCCGCGACGGAGACCGGGTGGTCCTGGAGGACCTGCACTTCCCGCGCGCGCTGGTGCTGCACGACGGCGAACGCTACGAGCTGCAGATCATCGAGCGCGAGGACGAGCGGGGTTCCCGCACGGTCAGCGTGCAGAGCCTCCTCGACCCCGAACGCGACCTCTGGCAGGAGCACCTGACGGCACGCCGGCTCTCCGCCGACCCGGCCGGGCACAGGACCGCGCCCGACCCACGGGAGTTCATCGCGCACGCCGACCGCCACCTCGGCGGCGAGGCCTTCTACGGCCATCTGCGCGGCATCGGCTACCTGCTCGGCCCGTCCTTCAGCTGGGTCGGGGACGCCTGGATCAGGGGTAACGAGGCCCTGATCCGGTTCGACTGGCCGGAGAAGATGAACGAGCCCGCCGAGGACTACCAGATCCACCCGGGCCTGCTCGACTCCTGCCTGCAGAGTTCCGTCTGCTTCGCCATCCGCGAGGACGACGCGGAGCCGCTGGACCAGGAGGAGGCCCTGGTCATCCCGTTCGCCGCGGCCCGTGTGTCGTTCCCCGGCCGGCCCGCCCCGGGCAGGCCCCTGTGGGGGCACGTCCGGGCCGACCTGCGGGAGACGGCCCACGACCGGTTCCACCGGGTGGAGACCGCCGACCTGCACCTGTTCGACGAGGGCGGCGCCACCGTGCTCGCCATGGACGGCTTCCGGTTCCGCACGGCCTCCCGCTCCGTCCTCCAGTCCTCGCTGCGCCAGGGCACCCGCCACACCTGGGACCTCGCCTGGACCGAGGTGCCCGCCCCGGCCGGTACCGACGAGCCCGTCACCCGGGCGCGGACGGTGGCCGTCGTCGGCGCCGGCACCCCGGCCGGACGGCTCCTCGTCCGGGCGGCCGAGGAAGGAGGCCACCACGCCTTCGCGGTCGACGCGGACACGCCGCTCACGCAGTCCCCGGACCTGATCGTCGACGCCCGCTTCCTCACCGCCGGCGCGCCGGCCGACGCGGGAGCCGCGACCGAGGCCGTCCTCGACCTCGCCGCCGTCCTGCGGTCCGTCCCCCAGGACGTGCCGTACGCCGTCCCGGTCACCGGCGGCACCGCGCACGCCCCCCTGCGCGAGACGCTGTGGGGCCTGCTGGCCGGCGTCGAGGCCGAGGAGAGCGAACGCCGGCTGCTGCGGGTGACCCTCACGGACGGCTGGGACGCCCCCGGCCTGCTGCGCGCCCTCGACCGGGTCCTGGACGACGGCCCCGTCGAGACCCGGCTGGAGATCGGCCCCGGCCGGACCCGCGCCGGCCGGCTCGTCCCCGCGACCGCCCCGGCGGGCACCGCGGCGGACGGTCTCACCGGCACCGCTCTCATCACCGGCGGACTCGGCGGGCTCGGCCTGAGCACCGCGGCGGTCCTCGCCCGCAACGGCTGCGCCGGCATCACCCTGATGGCCCGTTCGGAACCGGACGCGGAGGCCCGCCGCCTCATCGACCGGATCACCGCCACCGGCACACCGGTCCACGTGGTGCGCGGCGACGTCACCGACCCCGCCGACTGCGCCCGCGCCGTCGCGCTGGCCGGGGCGGACCGTCCGCTGCGCCTGGTCCTGCACCTCGCCGGGGCCACCGACGACCGGGCCTTCGGCCGCGTCGACCGCGGCGCCGCCGATCGCGTCTTCGCCGCCAAGGCGCACGGCGCGGACGTCCTCGCCGAGGCCCTGCGCGGCCACGATCTCGACGCGTTCGTCCTGTTCTCGTCGGCCTCCAGCGTGCTCGGCTCGGCGGGACAGACCGCCTACGCCGCCGCCAACGGCTACCTGACCGGCCTCGCCGAGACGCTGCGTGCCGAAGGCGTGCCCGCCACCAGCATCGCCTGGGGGCCCTGGGTGCCCGGCGGCAAGGGCGGGATGGCGGCCTCGGAGACCGTGCGCCGGGCCACCGCCCGACTGGGCATCGGCACCTTCACCGACGAGACGGCCGAGGCGCTGCTGCTGGCCGCACTCACCGCCCGCCAGGCTCGGGTCATCGCCGTTGACCTCGCACCCGACCGGTTCGCCGAGGCGCTCGGCGGCCATCCGCGCGCCCGGCTGCTGGACGTCCCCGCAGGCGGCGACGCCCACCGGGTCCGCCGGACGGCCGCGGACCGGGCCGGCCGGCCGCGCGGCTGGTTCGGCGCGCGCCTCGACGGGCTGGACCCGCGCGAACGCGACGCGGCGCTGCGGGACTTCGTCCGCGAGGCCGCCGGGGAGACCCTCGGGCAGCCCGCGGCCCTCGACGAGGAGACCACCTTCGGCGACATGGGCCTGGACTCGATCATGGTGATCGATCTGCGGACCCGGCTCTCCCACGCCCTCGGTGTCGACCTCCTGGCGACCGTGGCCCTCGACCACCCCACGGTCCCGCGCATCACGGACCACGTCCTCGGCCTGCTCCACCCCGGATCCGCCCGGCCCGCCGCCCCCGGCCGGCCGGACCGCCAGGAGGCACCGGACCACGCGGGAGCCCCGGAGCCCGCCGGTCCCCCCGACCCCGCCGGCCTCCCGGACCTCGCGGAACTGTCCTTCGAGGAACTCGTCCGGGCCGTCCGCAGCGACGTGTCCCAGAAAGGAGACAGGCAGGCATGAGTGAGGCCATGGACACCGAAGCCGTCCGCGCCCTGATGGAGGACCAGCTCCGGCTCTCCCGCCGGCTGCGGGCCCGGATCAACGAGCTGGAGGACGAACGCCACGCGCCCGTCGCCGTCGTCGGCATGGGACTGAGGCTGCCGCCGGCCATCGACACGCCCGAGGCGTACTGGGAGTTCCTGTGCGGCACCGACTCGGCGCTGTCCGGGATCCCCGCCGACCGGCCCGGCCTGCGCGCGGTGTACGACCCGTCCGTCGGGCGGCCCGGCCGCTCGTACGTCGACCGGGCCGGGTTCCTCGACACCATCGCCGACTTCGACGCCGACTTCTTCGGGGTCTCCCGGCGTGAGGCCCGCCTGCTCGACCCCCAGCAGCGGATGCTCCTGGAGACCAGCTGGGAGGCGCTGGAGCGGGCCGGGATCGCGGTCCGCCGCTCCGACCGGCTCGACGTCGGGATCTACCTCGGCATGATGACCTCCGAGTACAGCGAGCGGAACGAGGACCGCTCGGACATGTCCCGGATCGACCCGTACTACATCACGGGCGGCGGCCTCAGCTTCGGCGCCGGACGCGTCAGCCACCTGCTGGGCTTCTCCGGTCCGGTCCTGGGCGTGGAGACGGCCTGCTCCTCCTCCATGACCACCCTGCACCTGGCGGTGCGGGGGCTGCGCAACCGCGAGTGCCGCTACGCGCTGGCCGCCGGCGCCAACCTGCTGCTCTCCGCGAGCCTGATGGTCTCGCTGTGCCAGACCAGGGCGCTGGCGCCGGACGGCCGCTCCAAGTCCTTCCTCGCCACCGCCGACGGCTACGGGCGCGGTGAGGGGGTCGGGGTCGTCGCCCTGATGCGCCTCGACGACGCTGAGCGCGAGGGCCGGCCGGTCCTCGCCGTCATCCGGGGCACGGCCGTCAATCACGACGGTGCCGCGTCCGGGCTGACGGCCCCCAACGGGCCGGCCCAGCAGGAGGTGATCCGGGCGGCGCTGGCCGACGCCCGGATCGATCCGGCCGACGTCGGCTTCGTCGAGGCCCACGGCACCGGCACCGTGCTGGGCGACCCGATAGAGATCGGCGCCCTGGACGGCGTGCTCGGGGAGGCGGTCCGCCACCGGGGCACCCCGCTGAACATCGGCAGCGTCAAGTCCCGGCTCGGCCACCTCGAAGGCGCCTCCGGCATCGCCTCCGTGATGAAGACCGTGCTGATGCTCCAGCACGGAGTGATCCCGGCCGCCGCGCACCCGGACGACGGCGAACTGAACCCGCACATCCCGTGGGAGCGGCTCGGCTTCACCGTGCCCCGGCGGAACTCGCCGTGGCCCGCCGGGCTGTCCCGCAGGGTCGTGGGCATCAACTCCTTCGGCATGAGCGGTACCAACGTCCACGCCGTCCTGGAGGCGCACCGGTCGCCTGCCGCGCCTGCCCCCGCCCCGCCCGGCCCGGAACTGCTGACCCTGAGCGCGAAGGACCACGAAGGGCTCGACCGGCTCGCCGACCGGGTGGGCTCCCTGCTGCGCCGGGCCGAGGACACGCGGCTGGCCGACCTGTGCCACACGCTGCGCGCCGGACGCGCCCCCTTCGCCCACCGGCTGGCGCTGGTCGGTGCCACCCCGCGCGACCTCGCCGAGGCGCTCGCGGACTGGCGCGCCCAGGGCGTGGTGACGGTCGCCGCGCAGGAGCCCCCGCGCCGGATCACCCTCCACACCGACGGGCCGGCCGGGCAGCTCGAGGCCGTGGTCGCCGCCCTCGCCGAAGCCCACCCCGGCCTGGGGGACGCGAGCTCCGGCGCCGTGGCCGAGGACCCCGGGGCCCGGCTCCGGGACATGCTGGCCCGGCTCGGCGTCCACGCCATACCGGCCGAGGGGACCGGGCGGGCCGCCCCCGGCGCGGAGGACCGCGTCGCCCTCTCGTGGGAGGCGCACGGCCGGCGGACCACCCTGCCGCTGGCCGGAGCCGACCTCGAGGACGCCCCCGGTCTGCTGCGGGCGGCGCTCGCCGAGCTGTTCACCGCGGGAGCCGACCTCCGCCTGGCGGCGCTGTCGGCTCCCGGCGCCCGCTTCGTGGCGGACCTGCCCACCTATCCCTTCCGCCGCAGGACGTACTGGATCGACGAGCCGGCGGCCGGCCCCGCGCCCGGGCCCGGGCCCGGCGCCGAGGCCGGAGTCGCCCTTCCGGAGTCGCTGGAACCCGAGGCACTGACCCGCTACCTCCTGGACCTGCTGCAAGAGGTCCTGCAGGCGGAGGTTCTCGACCCCGAGCTGACCTTCCTCGACGTGGGCGGCGACTCCTTCATCTCCACCCTCTTCATCACCCGGGTCGAGGAGCGCTTCGAGGTCGGCATGACCGCCGACGAGCTGTCCCTCTCCATGCCCCTGCGCGACCTGCTGGGCAAGCTCGCCGAAAGCATCGCCGCGACCGCGGCGGCCGGCCGGGGGGTGGGCGCGTGAGCGTCAGCACCGGCACCGACGCCTTCGTCCGGCCCCGGACCGTCGCCGCGCCCGCCGTCCGTCTGGTGGTCGTCCCGCACGCGGGCGGCTCGGGCAGCGTCTACCACCCCATGACCCGGGTCCTGCCGCCCGCCTGGGACCTGCTGCTCCTGGACCTGCCGGGCCGCGGCAGGCGGCACACGGAGCAGCCCGTCACCGACATGAAGGAGCTGGTCGCCCGGGTCACCGAGGACGTGCTCGCCGTCTCCGACGGGACGCCCCTGGCCCTGTTCGGGCACAGCCTCGGCGCGGTCGTCGCCTCCGAGACCGCTCGGTCCCTGCAGGACCGCGGAACCGCCCCGCTGTGGCTGGGGGTCTCCGGTCGGCAGGCACCGGGCATCCAGCCCGCGATCCGCCTCCTCGACCCCAGCCTGTCCGACGTGGAGTTCGTCCGGCGGCTCACCCGGCTCGGCGGCATGCCGGACCGGCTCGACGAACTCCCCGAGTTCAAGGACCGGTTCCTCAGGGTGATCCGGTCCGACCTGCGGGCCCTGGACTCCTACCGGCCCGACCCCGGGCGGCGGCCCCTGTCGAGCGCGCTGACGGTGTTCGCCTCGACGGACGACGCGCTGGCCCCCGCGCCGGGCGCGGCGGCCTGGGCCCCCGAGACCGAGGGCGTCTTCCGGCGCCGGCTCTTCCCGGGAGGCCACTTCCACTTCCTCGGCGACGCCTTCCCGGCGTTCACCGAGGCCCTGGTGACCGAGATCCGGGAGGCACTCGGCACTCTGTCGTCCTCGGCGGCCGCGGCCGACCCGGAAGGAGCGTCCTGATGCACGGTCACCCCGCCGACTTCCGCACCCTGATGGCCGGTTTCCCCACCGGCGTGACCATCGTGACCACCACGGGTCCCGATGGACCGCCGCGCGGCATGACCCTCACCTCGCTGTGCAGCGTGTCACTGGAACCCCCCGTGCTGCTGGTGTGCATGCGCCGCGGCAGCCCGACCCTGGACGCCGTCCAGGACGGCCGGCGGTTCGCGGTCAACCTGCTGCACCGCCGAGCGCGGGCCACCGCCGAACTCTTCGCCTCCGGGGCACCGGACCGCTTCGACCGGGTGCCCTGGCGCGCCGGCGACGACGCGGCCGGCCCTCACCTGGTGGACGCCGCCCACACGATCGCCGACTGCACGGTCACCAACGACCAGATCGTCGGCGACCACGTCGTGATCATGGGCCAGGTCACCCGCGTCACCCGCATGGCGGACGAGCAGCACCCCTTGCTGTACGGGCTGCGGCGCTTCGCCACCTGGCCCGACACCGAGGACCACCTGTCCTACGACTTCATCTCCTGAGACGGCGAGGACCAGTGAACACGCACCAGCGGAAGCGGCGGGACCCCACCCTCCCGCCCGGGGACGGGCCGCCACCGGCCGCCCTCACCCTCGACCAGGTCTTCGCGCACACCGCCCACCGGCATCCGAACCGGGTCGCGGTCCAGGACGGCTGGCACCGGCTCACCTACGCCCAGGCCGAACGCCAAGCCGTCCGGCTGGCCTCGGCCCTGGTCCTCGGCGGAGTCCAGCTCGGGGACCCGCTGGTCGTCCGCTGCGAGAACCACCGCCAGGCGCTCGTCGCCCAACTCGCCGTGCTCAAGGCCGGGGGAGTGTGCGTCCCCGCCCTCGACGGGCCCGGCGGCACGGCGGCCGCCGCGCGCGCCGCCGGGGCGCGCGCCGTCCTGTGCAGCCGCTCCACCTACGACCGTGCCGTCCGCGGCGCCCCGTCGCTGGCCCTGGACGACCCGGCGACCTGGCGGAAGATCGCCTCGGTCCCCGTGGAGAAGGCCCTGCCCCGCTCCTCGGCGGAAGGCGGCGCCCATCTGCTGCTCGGCCACCGCGGCACGGACCGGTTGATCGATCACCGCTCCTGGCTGCGCTCCGCGGCCGATCGCAGCCGCCGGGCCGGGGTTCCGGGCGGCACCGTGGCCATCGACCAGGAACCGGTGTCACCCGCCGCCCTGGCGGCCATGTGGTGGGCGTACAGCTGCGGCGCGATGCTGCACACCGCGCCGTGGAACCCGGATCCCGGGTGGCCGCTCGTGGGGGCGCGGGACAGCGTCACGGTGCTCACCCCGGAGGAGTACGCCCGCCACCTCGACTCCGGCCCGCCCCCCGGGCGGCGGACCGCCGGGGCCGCGGAGGGCCCGGGCACCGTGGTGCTCATCGGCGGTCCCTGCACGCGTGAGCTGGTCTCCCGCCACTTCGCGGCCCGGCCCGGCACCCGGCTGTGGTCCGAGTTCGCCCCGACCGACGGCGCGGTGCCGTGGACCGCGCAGGAACTGTTCGCCCGGGACGGCGGACGGCCCCACGAACCCGGCGCGGGCAGTCCGGTGCCGCCCGTCCGGCTGCGCGTCGCCGGAGCCGGCGGCGAGAGCCTGCCGCGGGGAGCGGTCGGCGCCATCGTCGCGATCGGCCCGCCCTGGTGGCCCGAGGACGTGCAGTCATCGGGCTGGCGGGGCTGCTGGACACCGGACCACACCCTCGACCTCACCGGCCCCGCGGCACGGGGACCCGGCCGCGAGAACCGGCCGACGGTCCCGACGGGCCGTCCCGAGACGGAAGTGACATGACCTTGCCCCTGAGCCACCGCTCGCGCACGGCGACGGCGCCCGGCTTCACGGACGCCCTGAACACCTTCATGACCCGCCCGGAGGAACCGGAGGCACTGCAACTGCTGACGCCGGAGGGCGCCTTGGTGGCGCCCCCGGAGGAGACCCCCGGATACGACCCGGAACTGCTGCGCACCCTCTACCGGGACATGGTGATCTCCCGCGGCTTCGACACCGAGGCCACCGCCCTGCAACGGCAGGGCGAGCTGGGCCTGTGGCCGCCGCTGGCGGGCCAGGAGGCGGCCCAGGTCGGCTCGGCCCGCGCACTGCGCCCCGACGACTACGTGTTCCCGAGCTACCGCGAGCACGGCGTCGCCTGGTGCAGGGGCGTCGACCCGGTCGACGTGGTCAGGCTGTACCGGGGGGTCACCAACGGCGGATGGGACCCGCGCGAATCCAACTTCCACCTGTACACCCTGGTCGTCGGCGCGCACACCCTGCACGCCACCGGGTACGCCATGAGCCTGGCCAAGAAGGGCGCGGACGCCGTGGCCGTGGCCTACTTCGGGGACGGTGCCAGCAGCGAGGGCGACGTCGCGGAGGCGTTCACCTTCGCCGCCGTCCACGACGCGCCGGTGCTGTTCTTCTGCCAGAACAACCAGTGGGCCATCTCCGAGCCCGTCACCCGGCAGCTGCGCGGCCCGCTCTATCGCAGGGCCCACGGCTACGGATTCCCCGGCGTGCGGGTGGACGGCAACGACGTCCTCGCGGTGCACGCCGTGACGCGGTTCGCGCTGGACCACATCCGCAACGGCAACGGCCCCTTCCTCGTGGAGGCGTTCACCTACCGCATGGGCGCGCACACCACCTCGGACGACCCGACCCGGTACCGCGCCCAGACGGAACTGGAGTACTGGCGGGCGAGGGATCCCATCGCCCGGCTGCGCGTCCACCTGACCGAAGCCGGGCACGCGGCGCCGGAGTTCTTCGAGGAGGTCGAGGAGCAGACCCGGGAACTCGCCCACCGGGTCCGTCGCGAGGTGCGCACCATGCCCGACCCGCAACGGCCGGCCGTCTTCGACCACGTGTACGCCGAAGGGCACGCGGTCGTGGACGAGGAACGGCGCCAGTTCGAGGAGTACCACCGGTCCTTCGCCGACCCGGAGAGTGGATGATCATGACCGCGGACACGATGACACTGGCCAAGGCGCTCAACCGGTCGTTGCGCAAAGCCCTGGAGGACGATCCCGGCGTCCTGGTGATGGGAGAGGACGTCGGCAGGCTCGGGGGCGTGTTCCGGGTGACCGACGGCCTGCAGAAGGACTTCGGCGAGGACCGTGTGATGGACTCGCCGCTCGCCGAGTCGGGCATCCTCGGAACGGCCATCGGACTGGCGCTCGGCGGCTACCGGCCCGTGGTCGAGATCCAGTTCGACGGTTTCGTCTTTCCCGCCTACGACCAGATCGTCACCCAGCTGGCCAAGCTCCACGCCCGCTCGCACGGCACGATCAGGATGCCCGTGGTGGTCCGGATCCCCTACGGCGGCGGCATCGGGGCCGTGGAACACCACAGCGAGTCCCCGGAGGCCGTCTTCGCCCATGTGGCGGGGCTGAAGGTCGTCTCCCCCTCGACCCCCTCGGACGCCTACTGGATGCTCCAGCAGGCCATCCGCAGCGACGACCCGGTGATCTTCTTCGAGCCCAAGCGCCGCTACTGGGACACCGGCGAGGTGGACGCGGCCGCCACTCCCGCGCCCCTGCACCGGGCACGGGTGGCGCGCCCCGGCACCGACCTGACCCTCGTGGCCTACGGCCCCATGGTGCGGCTGTGTCTGGAGGCCGCCGAAGCGGCGGCCGAGGAGGGCCGCTCACTGGAGGTCGTCGACCTGCGGTCGGTGTCCCCCGTCGACTTCGACACCGTGCAGGACTCCGTGTCGAAGACGCACCGCCTGGTCGTCGTGCACGAGGCGCCCGTCTTCTTCGGGGCCGGCGCGGAGATCGCCGCCCGGATCACCACCCGGTGCTTCTACGAGCTAGAGGCCCCGGTCCTGAGGGTCGGGGGACACCACGCCCCCTACCCGGCGGCGCGGCTCGAGGAGCACTACCTGCCCGACCTCGACCGCGTGCTCGCCGCCGTCGACCACTCGCTGGCGTACTGAAGGACCACCCATGACTGACACTGCCGGCCGGCTGCTCGAGTTCCGGATGCCCGATGTGGGTGAAGGACTCACCGAGGCGGAGGTCCTGACCTGGTACGTGCGGCCCGGCGACACCGTCGTCGACGGGCAGGTCGTGTGCGAGATAGAGACGGCCAAAGCCGTGGTGGAACTGCCGATCCCGTTCGACGGGGTGGTGCGGGAGCTGCGGTGCGCGGAGGGCGAGACGGTGCCCGTCGGCGCGGTCGTCATCACCGTCGCCGCGGCCCGGACGCCGGAACCGCCACCCGCGCCGCCGGCCCGGCAACCGGTGCTCGTCGGCTACGGGGTCGCCTCCGGGACCGCCGGGCGCCGGCGCCGCACAGCGGGCGCGCCGGCCCCCCGTCCCACCGGCACCGGCACCGGCACCGGCCCCGTCCTGGCCAAGCCGCCGGTCCGCAAGCTCGCCAAGGACCTCGGTGTCGACCTCGCCCGTGTCCTGCCCTCGGGCCCGGACGGCGTCATCGTGCGGGCGGACGTGCACGCGGCCGCGAACGCGGCGCACACCGTGACCGCGCCGGTCTCCGCCCCGGCCCCGGAGACCGCCCCGGCCTCCGCCCCGCCGGCGCCGGCCCCCGCCCCGGGGAGCGGGCCGAGGGAGACGAGGGTGCCGGTGCGCGGAGTGCGCCGGGCCACCGCCGCCGCCGTGACCGCCTCCGCGTTCAGCGCCCCGCACGTGACCGAGTTCGTCACCGTCGACGTGACCCGGACCATGAAGCTGGTGCGCGAACTCAGAAGGGAACCACGGTTCGCGGACCGCAGGGTCGGCCCGCTGCTCCTGGTGGCCAGGGCCCTCCTCGTCGCCATCGAACGCAACCCGGAGATCAACGCCTCCTGGGACGACCGGACCCAGGAGATCGTCCGCAAGAACTACGTCGACCTGGGCATCGCCGCGGCCACCCCCCGCGGGCTGATCGTCCCCGCCGTCAAGGACGCGCACACGCTGTCACTGGCCGAACTCGCGGGCGCGCTGGACGATCTGGTCGACGCGGCCAGGGCCGGACGGACCGCCCCCACCGCGCTGAGCGGCGGCACCGTCACCATCACCAACATCGGTGTCTTCGGGGTGGACAGCGGCACACCGATCCTCAACCCGGGGGAGGCGGCCATCCTGGCCGTCGGCGCGATCACGTCCCGCCCCTGGGTGCACAAGGGCAAGGTGGTGCCCCGCCAGGTCGTCACCCTGTCGCTGTCCTTCGACCACCGGCTGGTCGACGGAGAACTGGGCTCCAAGGTGCTCGCGGACGTCGCCGCGGTGCTGGAGCGCCCCAACCGCCTGATCGCCTGGAGCTGACCGTCCTCCAGTCGGCGTCCAGAGATTGCGCAGACCGCTCTCGCAGACTGTGCAGCACCCCCGTGACAGGGTCGGCCGCCAGCCATCCCCCGCCTGGTGGCCGACCCGCCTTTCCACGTGTCCTTCAGTCCTGTCAGTATCCGAACATGTGAGGAGCACCGCAGTGTCGGCCCATGACTCGGTGAAGGCGGTGAAACCCGTCGACCGCGTGGTCATCAGGTTCGCGGGTGACTCGGGTGACGGGATGCAGCTCACCGGGGATCGTTTCACCGCGGAGACCGCGTCGTTCGGCAACGACCTGTCGACG